>JAAEPW010001345.1 GCA_024232355.1 Chloroflexota bacterium
GCGATGTAGCTCGGATCGAGTGTCGCCTCATATTCTTGCAGCGTGATTTGCCCATCCCCGGCTACTGCAGCGGCACCAGTCAGATCAGTGCGATTAGCACCGTCCGACAACCCGACATTCACCGGCTGGAACACGGCAGCGGACGGGTCTAACATAGCCCCCGTCGCTCCGCTCTGCTGACTCGTCGCTGGACCGCCTGAACTAGCCAATGGCGTCGTTTGTTGACGCGCACCGGCCGTCGTCACTCCTTGCTGGCCATACTGCTGCTGAAACTCTGCCTGCAACTGATCATACTCAGGACCAAGAACTGACAATATATCTGCAAGCCGTTTAAGCTCATCGGGGTTAGTTACACTAGCCACGACTAAGCTTTCCACTCTAGCCACTTCCGCCTTTTTCATTTCCAGTGTGTGGCGCGCAACATTACGCTGCAGCATCAAATCGGTCGCCTGTACCTGCGGTAGCGCACTAGATGTGATCTGCGGGTGTGGCGCAACAGCGCGCGACAACCCCGGCTTGCGCACACAGTGTGGAACGCTACTGCGCAACAGTGACTGCGCTGCTACTGACCCTGACACGAGCGGCAAACTTTGCGAAGTTGTCGTAGCCACTAAGGGCGACAATGCATGCGTGCGCGCTACCGGCTGTGAGCGAATCAATGAACTAGGCGGTGCAATGGATTCACTTACGTGTATCCGCTTCTGCAAGGCGTCATTCTGCTGTTTCAAGGCGGCGATACAACGCGCTGTTTCGTCCGCCTTGGCTTTGTCTTTCTTCTGCACGAAATCCGTCCACTTGTCGTTACTCGTTCGCTGTTCTTGCCGTAGGGCACGAATCACATTCTGGTGCTCTCCGATTTTCTTTTCCTTCGCCAAACTGTCCGCTTTGATTTTTTCCATCTCAGCGACCATGGCTCGACAGTCCGCTGCATTTTGCGCCAACCTCTGCTCCAGTTCGTTAACATCAGACTGATGCACGAACCTGGACTGCTGCAAGGCATCCTGTAGCCGCTGTGACTGCTCAGACGAACTCGCAAGAGTTTATCCGTCAGCTTCTCTCATCATCAACGCCAAACGATCCTCATTCACCTCTTCAAGCAGCAGTTCTCCTTCAGCCGACCAGCAAACTTCTCCGGACTGGTCGCGCATAGCGCGCCAGCCCGGCTGTGTGTAAAAGTAGTTTCCGTCGCTGTCTTCTAGGGGCTGTCCGCGACTGTCGCGAACCGGCTCCATCTCTTCTGCGATGTCTTCTTCAGCTCGACCCGCTTGACTGCGGCCGAGCTGAAAACGCGGAAAAACTGGACTGTCAAACGCGGAAGTGTCAGCAACAGACGCCTGTCCTGTCCGCACGTTCACCACCCCGTCAGTCTCGTCGATCGGCGGTGTCACCCCTGATCCACCCGCAACTGGCTCCGTTTGCTCGTCCGTTTCCGGCAATGTTCGTTTTGCGGCATCCCCGGCACTCAGCACGGTGCCAGTGGGCACGGATTTCTCCGTCACCTGCGGATCTCCTTCCGTCCCAGCCGAACCATTCGCCTCCGACAACGACGACATGTCTAACGGGCTTGCTAGGCACTGTTAGGCAACACTCCGACTAACGAATACCACTAGGTAGCACGCACGGTCACAAAAATAGGCTACTAATTTTGCGACACTTACCCGTCTGGCAATCTTCTTTCTTCGACTTTTTCCGTCCGTTCACGAATTCTCCTTTCGGCGCGTGCCTCCAGTGCAACGCTTCGAATCGCCGGCGGGCTTCTCTTCATCCACTACCAGCCAATAAACCGGGTCGGACAGCTTCAGCGACGGTTAGGCTAAACTTAGCTTAAACCGCCCGCA
>JAAEPW010001346.1 GCA_024232355.1 Chloroflexota bacterium
GGATCAAGGGGTAAAGGGTTCAATTGCTGAAATCCATCGAGAGGATAAATGAGAAAACAAAGCAAGCAAGCTATAACAAGAAAGACAGAACTGGTTCAAAGTTTGCGCCGTAAACAAGGTGTATGCCAACGGTTCAAGATGGGAGAACCCCATTGTCCTCCACTGATGTACACAAGGGCAGACCAATGCTCCCCACTGAAAAGCCAGTGTAAACCAATGATCCATCCCATAGCAACCGCCAAGGAGAAATCAATGCCAACAAGCCACTGGACACCCACCGCTGTCACCAAGGACAGATCAACCCATCGCCCTCCAACGAAATGTCAGTGTGGACCAACGAGTCATTCAGCGACAACCAAGGAGCAAAGCAATGTCAACAGACCAACGAACACACACCGATATCACCAAAGCCACCATCGAGGTGGATGCCCCCCATTGTCCTTCACCGTTATCACAAAGGGCAGATCAACCCATTGCCCTCCCACGAAATGTCGGTGTGGACCAATGATTCATTCAACGTCAACCAAGGAGCAAAGCAATGCCAACAGGTCAAAGAAGGCCCAGGAAACGCGACACCGAAATGCCAAGGACTTTACGCTGCACAAGCCCACCGTCTCACCGCCGCCCCTGGCAAATCAGTGGACTCCCTCAGCACCAACCAAGGAAAGATCAATGCCAACAGGTCAAAGAAGGCCAAGGGTCCGAGACATCGAAATGCCAAGGACTTTACGATGCACAAGCCTCCCTGTCCCACCGCCGCCGATATCAAAGGCTCAAGGACAGGCAACGTAAAGATCACCGCAATCACCCAGGGCGTCAACCGATGTTTCTCCACAGACGCAAGGGTTGGCAAACCAAGGAGAATCAATGTCTAGCACATCACATTACGTAAAACGATCCAAAATCGAGTTTGAGGCACTGGGTATCAAAGATTATCTCATTGCCGCGTTACAAGACGGGCGAGCGGCGGTCATCAACCGGGCAAGTTTGACATTCAGTACCAGGCCGAAAAGAAAACTACCCCTGCAAGGTCAAATATTCCAGGATTACGAAACGGCCTTTACCGCCATCGTCGAATTGCACCCTGGACACCGACAAAAGTTGATGCCACTTTCTGAGGAAAAGTTAGCGAACGAGTAGCCCGAACACAAATCGGCCATCGTTTCCGGGAGAGGGCGACCAGTATATACAAACTGTTTGTGTTCGGGGTGTATTTGTGTTCGGCCTTGTAATCTAATTGAAAGGAGAAAACGTGAATCAAGTCAGAAAATGTCGTCGTTGTGGAGTCGTGACTCGGTTTAGCCGTTGTACGTGTGGCAGCTCTACAATTTCCATTCCAGACTGTGTTCTCGACACCAAGATCAGTGCTCAAGTCACTCTTGGATTGCGCGTTGGCGAGGGGAACGAGATGGTCATGCTCGTCCAAAAAGCAAGTGGGGAAGAACGGATCTCACTCGCGAGTTGTGACCTGTTGTACACATAGCAGGCCGAAATGGAGACAAATGCGAGCAATCAAAGTAGGATGCCGGTCCCCGATGGATTTACGTTCGTCCGTCCCCACGTTCGCGGAGAGGGCCAGGCGGATGCCCCTGATTCTGATAACGAGATCATCATCCGATCTCGCGGATTGACATCGGTGATGAC
>JAAEPW010001347.1 GCA_024232355.1 Chloroflexota bacterium
ACGAATGGCACAAAGGCCCGAGATACTTTCACCTCCATTGCTGCCACAGCAGTCAAGCATGATGTTAGCTTCTATGCTTACATTTTTGATCGTGTATCCGAGGCTTACAATATGCCCAGCCTCTCTGATCTGATCACCGAAAAAGTAGAACAACTACGGATGGGAGATTCCTGGAAACCTCTTTGATCCGGCTCCGTCTTGGGTTCTTAACCGGCTTTTGTAGCTGATTGACTTGTCACCATCGCTCTCTGATAAAATCGTGATTGTTCTACTTGTGTCTTGTTCATCACCCTCGCCCACATTACTGAGAAGATACTACCCTGACCATCTCAACCCTCAATGCCTTGCGTCTGGCACACACTACCTGCTTGGATGATGGAGAGAAGAGCCTGAAACTGGATGACCATCCCTGCCATTTAACACAGAATTGCCTAATCGTGTGGGTCAAGGGGGCATTTCAGTGTCACCTACGAGTCAGCTTGAACCAAGAAACCTCAACCCAACCTATCCCCCAATCCCTCCACCAAACCACCCCTCACGCAAGCCAACCTCACATCTCCTAATCCCCCCCGCCCCATCGCTCGCCACCGCTGAAACAGGGGAGTGGTCCCTCGGATAGCATCGCTTTCTCTCCGTGCAAAAACCTGGTAATGAGCGTCGGACCAAGGGTGATGGAATGCGGCAGGGGGAGTTGGCGTTGTGAGATGGGGCTGCAGTGTCTCGCCAGAGGACAGAACACCCAAGCGAGAGCCTGAACCGTGTTTTGTAGTTTACTCTTTGATCTCGACTTTGTCCATTTTGGCGTTTTTAGGCCAATTTTCACTGATTTTAGCCGATTTGGGGTCGTTTTGGCAATATTGACCCCCTGCATATAGGTGCATGCTGCAATTTTGACCCAGATATGGGGGTCGAGTACAAATGGACAAAGTCGAGTTGATGTGACATCATACATTGCCAACTTTGCCGTTTGCTTTTTACAAAGAGATAGGACTATTGGTCACCCGTTCTGCCGGTGCACGCCGTGAACGATATGTATTTTTTACTATCCACAAAGGTGTATTTTTGTGGATGTGCTCCAGACTAAAATATGGTACGATGTAGCCAGTGAGAACAGAGATTCACTAAAAGCGGCACTGCAAGATATGCGGACCAGAGGAGAAATGCGATGCAAACTAATCCATCGATACTGATCGCAGCTAAACCAGGAGTGATGCGGGATGGTGTTCAGGCTGTCCTGACGGCAATACCGCGGGCAAAAGTAATGGATCCGGCAGACGATGGTGCGTCGGCGTTGCGGGCAGTGGCGGATCACCAGCCCGCGTTGATTCTGCTCGATACCAATCTGCCCAATCACCAAGTATGGACGCTGCTGGAAAAAGTCAAAACCCAGTGGCCTCAGGTCCAGTGCTTGGTTCTGGCCGACAATCGTCAACAGCGACAGACTGCCCAAGCCGCCGGCGCTGACCATGTGTTGATCAAAGGGTGCCCGGCAAAGGAATTCTACGCGAATATCAACGGTATGCTTTCACGCTATAGTGAATCTGGACAAGGGGTCGAGATGGTGAAAGGAACAGGCCAATGACAGAGAGATCGAGATTATTGATCGTGGATGATGAGACACGGGAAGCGTTTTCCATGTGGTATGGTCTACGCCAGTTGCCCAATTGCGAGATCGAGATTGCGCCAAACGGTCACAAAGCCCTCCATCTCTTTGAACAACAGCCTTTTGACGTATTGATCACCGACTATCAAATGCCAGATATGAACGGCGTGACGTTGGCAACACGTATTCGACAGTTGTATCCGCAGACGTCCGTCATTATGGTCACCGATCATGACGAGAACGTGTCGGGCGAGCAGGCTGCCCGCGCTTCTATCCAGCATGTGCTGGGCAAGCCGGTTTGGCCAAGTGCAATTTGTGCTTTGGTTTCTAGTGTGTTGCTTGACGCATGACGAAAAATTAAATCAGCAATCAGCGTATCCACTACTCGTGATTGCGGGGAGGGGGGAGGAAAAGGACTATGGAATGTTTTGCTAAAACAGTGTAGCGACAGAGAGTGCAGCCAGCAGACAGTATGGACAATAGACAAATAATAGGCGGGAAAAGGAGAAAGAAAATGTTCTTGAACAATATCAAAATGAAGCCCAAGTTGATCGGTCTGTTCTTGATCGTCGGACTGATCCCGTTGATCGTCGTGGCCGTCTTTAGCATGATCAGGGCGCGAGATGCGCTGCAAGCGCAGGCATACCACAATCTGGAAGCGGTGCACGCGATCAAGAAATACCAGATCGACACCTACTTTCAGGAACGCCAAGGCGACATGGGCGTGCTGGTCGAGACCGTCTCCACGCTGCGTAAGGAGACGTTCAGCAAGCTCGAAGCTTTGCTGACAGCTAGAAAAGCCGAGATAGAACGCTACTTTGAGACGGCGACCAATAACCTGGCTGTTCTCAAGGATAACCCGACCACGGTGCAGGCCATTGAGGAATTCGAGGATGCCTTTGAGGCCGAAAGAGACCGGACTGGCGGAACGCGGTGGAACGCGGCAGAAAGGGAATACGGACGGGTCTTTGAGGATATCCTGAATGACTTGGGTTATTACGACATCTTTCTCATCGCCGCAGACGGAGACGTGGTCTACTCGGTGGCTCAAGAGTCGGACCTGGGAGAGAATCTCTTGAGCGGCAATCTCAAGAACTCGGGGTTGGCTAAAGCTTTCCAGGCCGCCCGGAGTGGGCAGGACGTCGTTTTCGCAGATTTTGATCCCTATGCCCCGTCCGGCGACGCGCCAGCCGCCTTTATGGCCGGTCCGGTGAAGAATATTACCGGCACGCTGGTGGGGGTGATCGCCATCCAGGTACCCACGGACCAGATCAATGCCATCATGCAGGAGCGGGCGGGGATGGGCCAGACCGGCGAGTGCTACGTCGTGGGGCCGGACAACTTGATGCGCTCCGACTCATACCTCGCCCCGACCAGTCATAGTGTCAACGCTTCCTTTAGTAATCCCGAGATGGGCAGTGTGGATACCGATGCCACCCGGTCGGCGCTGGCCGGCACAGCAGGGGAGGAAGTCATCATTGACTATAACGGCAACCCCGTCCTCTCTATCTACCAACCGGTAGAGATTTTTGGTGTTTTCTGGGCCATTATCTGCGAGATGGACGTGGCCGAGGCCTTTGTCCCCGTGGGTGCTGACGGCGAGTACTATTTTGCCAAATATGCCCAAATGTACAACTATTATGACCTGTTTCTGATCAACCCGGACGGCCACGTCTTTTACACTGTGGCCCAGGAGGGCGATTACCAAACAAACATGCTAAACGGCGAGTACAATGGCTCTAACTTGGGCGGATTGGTTCAAGAGGTTCTGAATACTAAGCAATTCGGCTTTGCCGACTTTGAGCCATACGCAGCCAGCAACAACGAGGCCTCTGCCTTTATTGCCCAACCCCTGGTCCACGGGAGCGACGTCGAAGTGATCGTGGCGCTGCAATTGCCCTTGGAGGGGATCAACGCGATCATGCAGGTGCGCGAGGGTATGGGCGAGACCGGCGAAGCTTATTTGGTGGGGCCGGACAAGCGTATGCGGTCTGACTCTTTCCTCGATGCCGCCGGTCACTCAGTGGCCGCATCTTTTGCCGGGAACGTTCAGGCCAACGGCGCGGACACGGAGCAGGTACGCATGGCGCTGGCGGGCACAGACGGCGAAGCTATCCTCCCTGACTATAGCGGAAACCCGGTGCTCTCGGCCTACGGTCCCGTCGAGGTCTTTGACGTCACGTGGGCGGTGCTGGCCGAGGTCAATGAGGAAGAGATCAACCGACCCATCACCACATTGAGCAACGCTGTGCTTGCGATCGGAGGCATCGCGTCGGTGATCGTGGCTGTGGTCGCCTTTTTTGTCGCCCTCTCTATTGCCAACCCGGTCCAAAGAATCACCGACGCCGCCATCGTGATCGCGGGAGGCGATGTGAATCAACGGGTGGACATTGACCAAAAAGACGAAATTGGTTTGCTGGCCGATGCCTTTCGCCAACTGATCGTCTATATGCAAACGATGGCGGGCGCGGCAGACCGCTTGGCCCAGGGCGATCTGACGGTAGACGTCACACCGCAATCGAACCGGGATACGCTGGGTAACGCTTTTGCCCGGATGATTGCCGACCTGCGTGGCCTGATCGGCCAGGTGTCCGAGAATGCCAACGCCGTTGGCGCGGCTGCCGGGCAGCTTTCGGCCTCTGCCGACCAATCGGCCCAGGCCGCCAACCAGGTTGCCACTACCATTCAACAGGTCGCCAACGGCACGGCCCAACAGACGGAGAGCGTGACGAACGCGACCACCACTGTTGATCAAGTGTCACGGGCGATCGAGGGAGTGGCCCGGGGTGCGCAGGAGCAAGCGGCCGCGGTTGGCAGGTCTGCTCAGATCACGGCCAACATCTCGACCGCCGTCCAGCAAGTGGCCGTTAATGCTCAATCTGGGGCGCAGAGCGCGGCCCAGACCGCTCTGGCCGCCCGCAATGGCTCCGAGACGGTCGCCAAGACGATCAGGGGAATGGGGAGTATCAAGGCTAGCACTGATCTGGTGGCACAGCGGGTGCGAGAGATGGGACAGCGTTCGGAGCAGATCGGCGATATCGTCGAGACGATTGACGGCATTGCGTCGCAGACGAACTTGCTGGCGCTCAACGCCGCCATCGAGGCCGCCCGTGCCGGAGAACACGGCAAGGGCTTTGCGGTGGTGGCGGACGAAGTGCGCAAGCTGGCCGAAGGCTCTGCCAATGCCACCAAGGAAATTGCCGGATTGATCAGGACCATCCAGCAGACCATCACTGAGGCGGTACAAGCGATGGAAGCAGGGGCGGCCGAAGTCGAATCTGGTTTGGAGCAGGCAGCCGAAGCCGGGCATGCGTTAGACTCGATCCTGGCCGCATCTGAAGAGGTCAACCTCAAGGTGGAAGAGATCGCCGCCGCCGCTCAACAGATGGATGCTTCGGCCAATGAACTGGTGGGCGCGATGGATGCGGTCTCGGCGGTTGTGGAGGAGAACACGGCCTCTACGGAAGAAATGGCCGCCGGTTCGGGCCAGATATCGCAGACCATCGAGAACATTGCCGCGATCTCGGAAGAAAACAGCGCGTCGACCGAGGAAGTGAGCGCCACGGTGGAAGAGGTGAGCGCGCAGGTGGAAGAGGTCACCGCCTCGGCTCAATCGCTATCGGGAATGGCGGAAGAGTTGCAGGCGCTGGTGGCGCAATTCAAGCTGCCGAGCACTGCAACGTCGCAGCGGCAGCCAGTCCTGGCAATGTCGCACGCACCGGCGGCGGCTGCATCCGATGGAGCCCGCCCGGAGCTTGTCGATGGGGGCAATGGGCAGCCGCTTGGAGATCTGGCGCATACAGCGTAAAGCCTGAAACGTCACACACGACGTGTTTCACGTTTCACACAATTCGCAAGGGGAGTATGGCAAATGGAAAACCAACTGGTCGTCTTTAATCTGGCCAACGAAAACTATGGGGTGGACATTGCGGCCGTGGATGGCATCGTCAAAATGCAGCAGATCACATCTGTGCCCCACGCGCCTAGTTTTGTCGAGGGTATCACCAATCTGCGCGGCGAGGTGCTTCCGGTGATCGATTTGCGCAAGCGCTTTGGATTGCCGCAAGGTGATACCACCAAAGAGACGCGCATCGTAAACGTGGACGTGGACGGTGTCAAGATCGGGATGGTGGTAGACGCGGTGAGCGAGGTGCTGCGCGTGTCGGAGGAGGACATCGAGCCGCCTTCACCCATCGTGATCACGACGGATGATGACGCCGCTTCGCTGAAAGGCATCCGCAATACCTTTATCACCGGTATCGCCAAAGTGGGCGACGGACCAGACTCGCCGGGCCGCCTCATCATCCTGCTCAATCTGGCCAAGGTGCTCTCTACGGAGGAGCAGACCGATTTGCAAGCTATGCAGCATCTCCAAGCGCCGGATGAGATCGAGAGCTAGTCAGATAGTTTGTGATGTGTGGAACGTGATGCGCGAACTGTGGGATGCATCACGTTTCACGCGATTCTGAGGAGCGAAAAGACAATGTCAAAGATTCTGATTGTCGAGGACAGCCCAATTCAGGCATGGGCGTTTGAGCACTTGTTGAAACAGCGGGGGTTCAAAGTGCTCCACGCGCGTGATGGACAGTTTGGAATAACCATGGCGCAGAAATGGATGCCCGATGTCATTGTGCTGGACGTCAATATGTCCGATATGGATAGCTTTGAGGTTTGTCGACGTTTGCAAAGAGATGCCAAGACATCTCATATCCCTATCATCATGTTGGTTGCCAATAATGGCTTGCCCGCGCTCAGACAGTCGACCTGTTTGGGAGCAGTGGATTTTATTTCCAAGAATGGCTTTACAAATACGGTACTATTGGAGATATTGCACCAGTTGCGTTTCTTAGCCAAGACGCAGTGTCTTCAAGGAGCGGAATCAACGTGACGGTAGCTTGGGGTAAGCTGCAAGTCGGCCTGGTCGTAGACAGACTGATCGGCAAACAAGAAATCGTGATCAAAGCACTTGGCTCCTTTATTGGCAGCGTACCGTGGCTATCGGGTTGTACCATTTTAGGTGATGGTTGCATCGCCCTTATCTCGGATATTTCGAGCTTGATCGGTGCCTACCTGCAAGCTCAGAAACAGGAGATTGTAGAATGAATGAGCAAAAAGTGCTTTGGAACCGTTTGATCAGCGGGCCGCGCTCCGACTATATGCTGCGCACGGCAATGTGGCGCGTGGCACGCGGGCTATCGACCATATCGGGGCAGACCATCAACCACGGCAGTCCCCAGATAGACCGTGTACCCATTACGCAGGTCTCTACGTATGCCGGCAGTCCCGAGGCGGAAAAGGTGGGCATTTACTTGGTGATGAGAGGTGGTCTGCACGGACAAGCGCTCTTGATCCTATCCATAAGTAGCGCGCTGCACCTGGCCGATTTGATGATGGGCGATCCGCCAGGCACGGCTACCGAATTGGGCGCTATGGAACGTTCGTCGCTGGCCGAGATCGGCAACTTGGCCGTGTCGGCCTTTCTCAACACGATGGCGCGGATAAAGACCATCCGTACGCAGAACACCCAGGCTCTCCAGTTGCTGCGTCCATCCCCGCCAGCGGTGATGGTAGACATGCTGGGCGCTATCCTCAACGTGATCGTCACGCCGGTGGCCGCTGTGCGTGATGATCTGCTGATCGTTGATACGACCTTTGGAAATACTCCAAAAACCGTGTTTGGGCGTTTTTGGATCATACCAGATCCGGCGATCAAGGAATTGGCAGTGTGAGACGTGATTGGGAAACAAGAGGAGAAAATCGTGATTGAGAATGCACGTTCTGTTCCCATTGGGAAAATAGTCACAAGTGACGTACGCAGAGATGTGTTGGTGGCCTATGGGCTTGGCTCGTGTGTGGCGGTTTGTCTGTATGACCCAGTGGCACAAGTGGGAGGTATGTTGCACGCTCTGTTGCCAAGTACTCCGGACAGCGTTCCGGGTGAGAACGGACGTGTGCCGCTTTCCGCCGCCAAATTTGTCGACCAAGGCACACTGATGCTGATTAAGGATCTCGTAGAATTGGGTGCTCAACGTGACAGATTGATCGCGCAACTATGCGGCGGCGCCCAGACGCTGTCTGCCCCGGGTTTCGAGGATGACATATTGAACGTTGGCGAGCGCAACGCGAGATCTGCTGAAGAGATTTTGTGTGCCGAGGGGATTTGGATACAGGCCCGTGCCACCGGAGGGAATATGGGTCGTACGGTGAGATTTTACATTGCCGACGGGCAAGTAACGGTCAAAAGCCTCGGTCAGGGCGTGCAGGTTCTGGTGCTTGACATGGATAGCGAGATGCCAAGCCCGAGTGTAAAAATGGGATCACAAGATATGAAACAGGAGGTTTGTTATGGCCAAAGTAATGGTTGTAGACGATAGTCTGTTTATGCGGAATCATCTCGCCAAGATGCTCGCCAGGAATGGGTATGAAACCATCCTGGTAGAAAATGGTGAACAGGCCGTGCTTTACTACCGCAAAGCTCGCCCGGATGCCGTATTGATGGACATCACGATGCCCCAGAAGGATGGCTTGCAAGCTCTGACCGAGATCCGCGAATTTGACATCAGGGCCAGGGTGATCATGCTCACGGCGCTGGATCAAGAGTTGGCGGCGACGCGGGCGATACACCTTGGGGCCACGGACTTTTTGGTCAAGCCTGCTGCTCCCAACCGCGTGCTGACCGCGCTGCGAAACGCGCTGAGGTAAGCAGGATGCAAGAACCGGTTCGCGTCCTGATAGTGGACGACTCGGCCTTTATGCGCCTGGTCCTGAGCAAGTACCTAGATGCTGATCCGGGTGTCACCGTGGTGGGCAAGGCGCACGACGGGTTGGATGCACTGGGCCAGATACCGGCCCTCAAGCCCGATGTCGTCACCCTCAACGTAGAGATGCCGCGTATGGACGGTCTGACTGCCCTAAAGCGCATCATGGTCAAATGCCCCACGCCGGTCATCATGGTCAGCGCGTTCACTCATCGGGGCGCTCGCGCCACCATTCAGGCCCTCATGCGGGGCGCGGTAGATTTCGTGGCCAAACCCAGCACCGACGTTGATGTCCACAGCGTTGCCAAAGAATTGACTGCCAAGGTAAAAATCGCTGCCGATACGCGCAGCCCTCAGTCCCATCCTACCCCTTTACCCACGCGCTCTCCGGTTCTTACTCCAACCCCCTTCTCACACGTTTCCAAGTCACCACCGCGCTCATCTCGTCAGGGCAACCTTTTGATCATTATTGGGGCGTCTACCGGCGGGCCGCGCGCACTGCAACGGACGTTGTCCGCTTTGCCCGCCGACCTGCCCGCTGCTGTAGTGGTGGTGCAGCATATGCCTGCCGAATTCACCGGAGCGCTGGCCCAACGGCTTGACGAGAGATCGCCCCTCACCGTGCGGGAGGCCGCAGACGGTGACAGTCTGGCGCGGGGAGTGGCGCTGCTGGCCCCGGGCAACTTTCATTTGCAGATCGACAGTAACCGGCGAATCTCGTTGAACCAAGAGCCGCGTCTCAACGGGGTGCGGCCCGCTGTAGACGTCACGATGCAGTCGGCGGCCACGCATTGTGGCGCGGCGGTGATCGGCGTGGTGCTCACTGGCATGGGCAGCGACGGCACAGCGGGAGCGCGCCACATCCGGGCCGCTGGCGGAAAGGTGCTGGTCGAACACGAGTCGACCAGCACAGTCTATGGCATGCCGCGCAGTGTGATCGAAGCAGGTCTGGCGGATCGTGTGTCGCCGCTGCCAGAGATGGCATCGACGTTGATAGAGTGGGTGAAATGACAGTGTCCATGATGGATGCGCGCGAGTACACCTTTATCAAGCGCCAAGTGTTCAACCTGACCGGCTTGAATCTGGATTGTTACAAGGCACCACAAGTGCAACGGCGTCTCAAGACTTATTTGGTGCGCTCGGGTCACTCTGACTGGCATCGTTTCTTTTGCACTATTTCCGGTGACTCGGTAGAGGTGAGCAAGTTTAAGGATTACCTGACCATAAACGTGTCATCCTTTTTCCGTGATATGGAGAGATTCGAGTACTTGCAGCGTACGATCCTGCCCGAGTTGATGCGCCTGGTTTCACCTCAGCGATCCGCACTGCGCATGTGGAGCGCGGGATGCTCGCAAGGCTATGAGCCCTATTCCCTGGCTATGATGTTGGCCGAGGTCACCGGCTTGTACCGTCAACATTATATCCTCGCCACTGATATTGACCACTCTGCGCTGGAGCAGGGAGAGGCTGGCGGACCCTACTCTGCCGACCAAGTCGCAAAAACCCCCTCTCACTTGATCAACCGGTACTTTTCTTGTCAGGCCGCAGATGTCTATTATGTCATCGAGAGTATAAAGCGCCAGGTTACTTTTCGGCATCACAATCTCCTGGCGGATCGCTTTGAGAGCGGGTTCGATCTGATCGTCTGCCGCAACGTGGTGATCTATTTTACGGCCGAGGTCAAGAGCCGCTTGTACCGGCAATTTTACGAGGCGCTGCGCCCCGGGGGGATGCTTTTTGTGGGTGGCACTGAAGTCGTTTTCAAGCCAGCCGACTTGGGCTTTGAAGCAGCCGGTATCTCTTTTTATCGCCGCAAAAAGTAGCGATTCCCACATTTGACCGCCAGCACGATTCGATAAAGCCGGTTGGTTTGTTCTCTGGTGATCGCTAGAGTATAATGACTGTGTGACGAGCTTGGCAAATTGGCCAAGCTATGGTGCTGCTCGGAAATGATCCCACCGAAAAAAGATCATCTTGCCAGAGACACAGAGAACGCGGATAATAAACATCCGACGGAGAAAAACAGAGATACGCATTGAGAAAATCGTGCTGAGCAATTGAATTTTTCAATCTCGGGATCAAATTCTGTGTCTCTGCAGTGAAATTCCTAGTTTTTTCGAAAGAGTCATTCATTTGATTGCGGATTAGTCATCCAAAATCATAATCTGAAATCGAGAGGAAACAATGCTTGATAATCAGGAAAAGAATTCGAGATCCACTATTCTCGTCGTCGAAGATGATGGTCTCATCGCTGATCGTCTCGTGCGTGACCTGACTAGATTAGGATATGACGTCGTGGGGATGGTTGCCAGCGGCAAAAAGGCGCTTCAAAAGGTGAAAGAATCTCGTCCCGATGTAGTACTGATGGACATTTATCTGGCAGGAGCGATGAACGGCATAGATGCTGCAGCCCAAATTCGCGCCCGGTTTGACATCCCGGTGATCTATCTGACCGCCTACGCAGAAGATGACCTGTTGCAACAAGCCATAGTCACCGAGTCGTATGGTTACCTTGTCAAACCGACTCGAGACAGGGAACTTTGCGCTACCATCGAGATGGCACTCTATCGCCACGGGCTGGAAACCCGGCTGAAAGAGAGCGAGCGCCGGCTGGACACGACGCTGCGGAGCATCGGCGACGCGGTGATCGTCACCGATGACCAGAGTCGCGTGACTTTTATGAACCCCGTGGCCGAAACACTGACCGGATGGCAACAGGTCGAGGCACTGGGACGCGATCTGCACGAGATATTTCACATTGTCAACGAAACCGGTGGTGACTTGGTCGAGTGCCCGGGAGCGCGGGTCATTCGAGATGGTGCGTCCGTTGGCCTGACGAACAGCATTCTGCTGATCAGGAAAGACGGAACCGCCACGCCGATTGATAACAATACAGCCCCGATCCAGGATGAGCGGGGAAATATCACCGGTGTGGTATTGGTCTTTCGAGACATCACCGAGCATCGCCAAACTGAAGCGGTTCGACGGCAAGCTGAGGAGGCGTTGCGAAAGGAGCGGGACTTTGTCGAAAGTCTGATCGAGACGGCGCAAACGATTATATTGGTGCTCGATACAGAAGGCCGGATCGTCCGTTTCAACCCCTACATGGAGGAGATTTCGGGTTATCGACTGGAACAGGTACAGGGAAAAGACTGGTTTACTACTTTTCTGCCACAGCACGACCCCGAGCGCATTCGAGATCTGTTCTTGCAGGCGATAGGGGATATTCAGACACGAGGCAAGATCAACTCTATTATTACCAAAGACGGCCACGAGCGTGAGATCGAGTGGTACGACAAGACGCTCAAGGATGCAGAGGGCAACGTCATTGGCATCCTCGCCATTGGGCAAGACGTCACTGAGCACGTGCAAGCACAAGAGGAACTAGAGCGATTGCTGGCACAGATCCGGGAGCAGGCCGAACGGGTACAGCAGATCATAGATTCGGTACCGGAAGGCGTACTCTTGCTAGACGCCGGTGGATGCGTCGTCCTGGCTAACCTGTTGGGAAAAAAAGACCTGGACACATTGGCCGGTGCTCGTGTGGGGGACACCCTCACTCATTTGGGTGACTGCCCACTGGTGGAACTTTTGGCCTTGTCTCCCATGGGAACATGGCGCGAAGTGATGTCTTCTGGATCGGCCCGCGAGCAGGATGCCGACCGATCAGAGCGACATTTTGAGATCATGGGCCGTCCATTGGGGGCTCGATTCGAGTACGGCGACCCCCAACCCGAGGTGAGCGGAGCATCTGGAGTTGAAGGGTGGGTACTCGTCATCCGCGACGTGACCCAGAGGCGAGAGATTCAACAGCGCGCCCAACAGCAAGACCTGTTGGCGGCCGTGGGGCAGCTGGCTGCTGGTATCGCCCACGACTTTAACAACATCCTGGCTGTGATCACCTTGTACACCAGAATGTCATTGCGCAGCCCCAACCTAGCCGCCGACCTGGTTGAGCAGATGGAGATCGTGGACCAGGAGGCCTGGCGGGCCAGCGAGTTGGTTCAGCAGATACTCGATTTTAGCCGGCGAGCGGTGCTCGAACAGAGTCCGATGGACCTACTGGCGTTCCTGAAAGAGCAGATCAAAATGCTGGAACGCACCCTGCCGGAAAGCATCTCGATGGCCCTGGAATACGGCGAGGACGAGTACGCAGTGAATGCCGACCCGACCCGCATGCAGCAGGCACTCCTGAACCTGGTCGTCAATGCGCGTGATGCTATGGCAGGAGAGGGCGAGTTGCGCATCGGATTGGAGCGCATACAGGTTCAGCCTGGAGAGTTACCTAGGGCAATCGCTTTTAAATTCAATTTGAGATAGAATAGCATCCAGTCGAGACAATTATCAGGAGGGGAGAGATGAAGCAGAACCCAGCAGCTACGATAACAGTGCATTTTTCGGAGTTGAAGGATCCACGAAGATACAAC
>JAAEPW010001348.1 GCA_024232355.1 Chloroflexota bacterium
CGATGGTGACGGGGGAACCTTCGTCCACGGGGCCGTCGTTCGAGACATCGGTGATGGTGGGTGCGACGTTGAGGACGGTGATGGCGGTGGTGTCGGTGACGGTGCCACCGTCGCCGTCGGATACCTGAACAGTGATGGTGTGGGAACCCTCGTCGAACCAAGTGTAAGAGCTCAAAGTCTCGCCAGGGTCGACAAAGTCCCCGTCATTGTTCCAGTCGTAGGCGTAGGAGAGGGTGTCGCTGCTGGGATCGGTGGCGGTGATGGCGATGGTGACGGGGGAACCTTCGTCCACAGGGCCGTCGTTCGAGACATCGGTGATGGTGGGTGCGACGTTGAGGACGGTGATGGCGGTGGTGTCGGTGACGGTGCCACCGTCGCCGTCAGATACCTGAACAGTGATGGTGTAGGAGCCCTCGTCGGACCAGGTGTAAGAGTTCAAAGTCTCGCCAGGGTCGACAAAGTCCCCGTCATCGTTCCAGTCGTAGGTGTGGGAGAGGGTGTCGCTGCTGGGATCGGTGGCAGTGATGGCGATGGTGACGGGGGAACCTTCGTCCACGGGGCCGTCGTTCGAGACACCGGTGATAGTGGGTGCAACGTTGCTCACCGTGATCTGGTGGGTCGTCGTGATGTTTGTATCGCCGTCAGATACCTGGACGCGGATGGTGTAGACGCTATCGTCGTTCCAGGAGTGGGAGAGTTGGTTGGAAGTTTGGCTGGCGGTCTCGCCCGGGTCACCGAAATCGCCATCGTTGTTCCAATCAAAGCCGTAGCTGAGGGTGTCGTCATTGGGGTCGGAGGCGGTGACGGTGACGGTGGTAGAAGAGCCTTCGTTCACCGGTATTGTGTGACTCACGTCCTCAATGACGGGGTGTGCGTTTGTCACTGTGAGCATCGCTGTGTTCACCCAGCTGCTGTAGGTTCCTGTTACCATCCACGTTCCTTGCTTCTCGGAGGCGTAGACGTTGTTGGTGGCCCAAAAACCACCCGCGCCTATTTCGATGGAAAAAGACCCGATGGCGGTAACGTCCCAATCGTTGCCAAAGTCGTCGTGGGCGGTCAGAGTATAGGTGATGGATTTTCCGCCGGTGATGGTGTCTGTGGGAGGAGCTAATGTAACGGAAACGGCGTCGCCGTGAGCGGACACCTTGGTGGTCACGGTCTGCGAGAATGGATCGGTTTGTTGGCTGTCGATAGTAGCAACATTCGTGATCGTCGCACCCTCGCCAAGACCACTTTTTACGGTCACCGTGATCACGATTTCTTTGGGGGTCAGGGGAAATAGTGGTCCGATGTTTGACCATGAGAGGGTGGAGGGTAATGTGACGGTCGGTGCCGGCGAGGCACTGACAAAGGTGACGTTGTCATCGAGAACGTCGGTGATGACGACGTTGGTCGCATTGGCGTCTCCGGTGTTGCTGTAGGTCAGGGTGTAGGTCAGTGGTGCTCCCGTGGGCACAGGATCGACATAGTCACGCTTGGTCAATGCCAGTGTGGGGGCGTCAACGGTGGTGGTGATTTGATCCAAAGCAGGCATTGCTCCAGCACTGTCAAAAATGACGTCGTTGGTAAGAATCGTGTCATTGGACATGGTCAGAGGGACAGAAACGGTCAACACGATTGTGCCACTCACTGATCCAGAGACAGGAATGGTCCAAGAGCGCACGTTGCCGGTCCCGCTCGGTGAGATGGATGCACTGACATAGCCAAGACGGGGATCAAAGGTGTCAGTGATAATTGTGTTCACTGTGGTAGTGCTCGAAGCGGTATAGGTCAAAGAGTAAATCAATTGATCTCCAACCTCAACATTGTTGGTATTGGCGCTCTTTGAAATCAGGAGATCGACCTGAACGAGTGTCGGTCTTGCGCTGGCATTCTGGGATAGCAGCAACAGCATACTCACCATGCTAACAAATCCAATCAAAAATGCAGTTAAAATCTTGCCAAAAACTCTTTTATCAATCATTTCCTTATCCTCACTAGTCCGCCCCTATTATGTTTGATGAATTGAAAAAGTGATGGTATTAAATTATTTCAGCTTGTTTTCTTTGCAATCACACGCAACCTTCACGCAAAGTTTTGACACAGGAGATAAACCTATGCCAGTTAGTATGCCCAAGAACAATTGCTTATGAACTAGGCGTGGGCCGTGGCGGTTCTGGTGTGGGCCGTGGCGTGTTCGGTACTGCCGTTGGCTGTGGGTCTGTTGGCTGTGGCTTGGGCGTGCTCGTTGGCTGTGGCTTGGGCGTGCTCGTTGGTTGTGGCTTGGGCGTGCTCGTTGGCGGCGGTTTTGTTGGCTCTCGTCTTGGGCGCGGCGTTGCCGTCGGTGGTGGTAGTGGTGTATCGGTTGGTAGTACCACTATAGTGGGTGCGGGGGTCGGTGTCATTGTTGCCGTGGGTGTTGGTGTAGGTGTATGGGTCAGTGTTTGAGTTGAATCAGACCACCACGGTGTGGGGCTTGGCGAAAGCGTCACCATCGCGGGAGGTGTCGCTGTGCTGGCCACACAGAATTCAGAGACCTCTGGTTCTTCATCTGCTCTCAAGAGTATTTCTCGGCATGTAGGAAGCGTAAAGGTTTCTTCTTCCAAGGCACAGGTTGCGGCTCCTTCTTCGACTGCTAAACGTGTCGTGTCACCATTGACCTCGATTTCTATCTGGGAGGGAATGCTCAAAAGTGATATGGGACAAATCGGCGTAAAGAGTTCATACGAGTGCTCTTGCGCGGTAAATAAAAGGGTTCCGTCTCGTAAGGTCACTTGTAACCGGGGGAGGGTGCCGGGGTTTTTTGTCTCTATAACAGTTCCAGGGTCTAGTTCAAGCAAGCTGCCATCATTCATGTAGAATTTGGCCCCCTCTACTGCATCTGCGATGATTCGGCATGTCTCTACGATGGTGATGTCTGTTTCACCCTCCAATATAGTCCATTCAGATTCACCTGACCATTGCACTTGCGCTTTTCCCTCATATAGATATAGCTGTAGGTAGAGGGGAACCCATTGCTCGGTCACAGTAGGAGTGCTTTGGCAGGCGGAGATAATAGTCGCCAGGACAATCAGCAGCAAGCATCCTATCTTATTGTGCACATGTGCCCTTTGGAAGAGTAATCCGATTTTTCGAGCTATGGGCAAGTTTTCAATGGATTTTATCGTCGTCATCATATCAATGCACTCAAACAAGTATACAACCAAAGAACTCGAAATTCTGCTCATCAGGCAGCCGTTTTGTGTAATACGAGTTTATCTAACTGGGAGATTGTTTAGTCCCTTTTTTAATCGCACATAGTTTGTTAACTTTGCTACAGAATCAAAATTCTCCGGTATGATTTCTTCGTCTTCGACTGTGATATTAAAAGTCTCTTCAACAAACATTACCAATTCCAGCACACCTGTAGAGTCGACGATCCCCTCTTCCAGGAATGACACATCAACCGGTAATTGGCTGGCGTCATCAGTAAAGAGAAGGTTTTCCAGAATAAAGTTTTGGATACAAGTTTCAGTTGAGATTGTGATTTCAATGGACATTTATCAGGGCCTCCTAATCCCCCCACTTTACTATTCTACGGGTTAAGGGTTGGTTTGTAGTGATGAAAATCTTGGAAAATACTTAAAGGCGAGAAAGTGCTGTCTGGAATTGTACAATAACTCTAGCTAATTTCCAGGAAATGTGTTACTGAACTCTGACGATTGCAACCTAAAATGGTAATCAGTGGTTGATATCCTATTAAATATTATTCTTCGAGTGATCCAAAGTTGATTGTGGAGGGAGGAATTAATGGCTGTTAAATCTAACCAAAATCAATTATTTCCAACAACAAAAGTGCCTCCTTTCTTATATTGGCATAGATGGTGGTCCAAAACCAGACATCGTTTTTCCATTCGTTGGGCCATAGTGCCGTTGTTTGTACTGGACATGTTGTGTGTTGCATTCAGTATGTCTGTGGCTTACCATTTGCGTTTCCAGAGGATGGATTATTATAATGATATTTCAAACGCTTTTTACGTTCACCTTGGTTGGATTGCCGTTCCATTATGGTTGATTGTCTTTGCGTTTTATCACCTCTATCAACAGGATCATCTTTTTGGAGGTCTACAGGAGTATACCAATGTGGTTAATGCCTGTACTACTGGCTTGGTTAGTTTGGTCATCTATAGTTTTTTGAATCGAGACGTTGTGCATGATATCTCTCGTGGATGGCTGGCGATGGTCTGGTTGCTTTCTATTTCCAGTGTGGTCGTGACGCGGTTTGGATATCGCAAGTTGATTTTTCACCTACGGGAACAAGGACTGTTCATTCGACGAGCGTTGGTAGTGGGAGTCAATGAGGAAGGCCGAGCAGTGGCAAACCAACTGTGTGCGTTGCCGGGGGCAGGGATAGATGTGGTCGGTTTTGTGGATCCGTCGTCGTCTCGTGGGACGCACGTAGCAGGGCTGCCTGTATTGAGCGGGTTACATCGGCTAGATAGTTTAATTCGTAGTTTAGAAGTAGATGATCTGATTGTAATTCCTACTGCGTTGCGACGGGAAGAGTTGCTGGACATTTATCGGGATTGGGGGACAGATAATCGAGTACGCATTAGTCTTTCTTCTGGATTGTACGAGCTTTTCACCACTGGCGCTCAGGTGAGAGAAGTTGGTTTTGTCCCAATGATGAGCCTCAACCGAACCCGCATTATGGGTCTGGATGCACTATTAAAGGCAGCGGTGGATTATGTAGGGGCGCTCGTGGGCGTCGTTTTGTTGTCCCCACTGTTTCTAGCTATTTCTTTCCTAATCCGTCGAGATTCATCAGGACCGGCGGTTCACCGTCGGAGAGTGGTTGGATTGCACGGGCAGAGGTTTGATGCATACAAGTTCCGCACTATGGTCACCAACGCCGATACCTATCTGCAAGAACATCCCGAGTTGTTGAAAGAGTGGGAAGTAGCTGGCAAGATCCAGGATGACCCCCGGATTACGCGGATAGGGCGGATATTGCGTCGCTTTAGCATAGACGAGTTGCCGCAGTTGTTCAACGTGCTAAAGGGACAGATGAGCTTGGTTGGGCCACGCATGATCACCCCGGAAGAACTAAAGCACTTTCGTCGGTGGAGGCACAACTTGCTGACGGTCAAGCCAGGGTTGACTGGTCTGTGGCAGGTCAGTGGGCGTTCTGACGTCTCTTACGAAGACCGGGTTCATATGGATATGCAGTACATTCGCAATTACACCGTTTGGCAAGACATAAAATTGTTGTTCAATACTGTCTGGACAGTGCTCATAGGACGGGGAGCTTATTAATCTTCTTGTGTTAAGGGCAAGAGAGAGGGCGTAGAAAAAATGTTGATTGCAAGATCTCCAGTGCGTATTAGTTTTGGGGGCGGTGGAACTGATCTACCGGATTATTATGAGCGGCATGGCGGCATGGTGGTCAGCACGACTATCAGTTACTATGTCTATACTATTCTCACGCCCAGTTGGCCAAACAACGGGGTGCAAATCATTTCTGCCGATTACCGTGCGCTTTCTCAGCGGCCTACCTGCGAGGATTTGATTTGGAATGGTGACTTGGGTTTGCCCAAGGCTATTACTTATTATTTTAATCTACGCGATGGTCTGACCATTTTCTTGGCCTCGCAGATTCCTCCTGGCACAGGGTTGGGTTCCTCCTCTAGTGTCGCAGTTTCAATGATCAAGGCTCTTGCTTTCTGGTGTGGTCTGGACTTGGGACCGGCAGAGGTGGCCGAGTTGGCTTGCTTTATCGAGATAGAGAAACTGGGAATGCCTATCGGAAAGCAAGATCAGTACGCGGCGGCCTTTGGTGGATTTAACTGTATCACATTTTCCCGCAGCGGTGTGACTGTCGAGCCATTGCGACTGGCACCCGAGACACGTGAAGCGTTGGAGAGCAAATTGATGCTCTTTTTCACTGGCTCATCTCGCCAGTCTTCTACTATCCTACGACATCAGAAAAAGGCTAGCCAAGAGGAAGACAAAGAGACAATCCGTAGATTGGATGCAATCAAAGATCTGGGAATGCAGGTACGCGTTGCATTGGAACAGGGAGACTTGGATACATTTGGTGACTTGCTTCACCAGGGTTGGATGGAGAAGCGGCAGTTGGCAAAAGGGATTACGAACCCATTCTTGGACGAGTGCTACCAAACGGCGCAAGGAAATGGAGCGCTGGGAGGAAAGATAACGGGAGCTGGAGGTGGTGGGTTTATGATGCTTTATTGCCCAGAAGAACGACAAGAGGCCGTTATCAATGCTTTGACAGAATTGGGATTGCAGCACCGCAGTTTCGCGTTTGAGAATGATGGGGTACAGGTGATGCAAGCGTCACCCTGGCTGGGGTCACATACGCCGCATCGTATTCCTCTCGTTATGGAAGGTATGCAGATGGAGTCAAGCGATGCTTTGCTATCTGCTATCACGAATCAGTAGTTATGAGAACATCAGGGGGGGTGTGGGATATTGGATAGCATACAGAGATATTTGGAGCAAGTGCAAAGCACATTAGCCGCACTTCCACAAGAGCGCATCCAGAAAGTGATAGATGTGCTTCTGAGCGCCAATCGCGTGGGTAGTACAATATTTACATTAGGCAACGGCGGAAGCGCGTCTACCGCATCTCACTTTGCGGGCGATCTGGCAAAAGGGACCATCACTCCGGGTTGTCCACGTTTCCGAGTAATGGCCCTGACAGACAATCTGCCATTGATCACGGCTTGGAGCAACGACGCCTCATACGAGGATGTTTTTGCTGAACAATTGGATGGCCTGATTAAGCGCGGAGACATAGTGCTCGCTTTTAGCGGCAGTGGCAACTCACCTAACGTCCTGCGGGCAGTGGAATTGGCTCGTCGGGCGGGAGGAATTACCATTGGGTTTTCTGGCTTTGCCGGCGGACAGTTGAGCTCTCTGGTGGACATATCGGTCATAGTGCCAAATGATTGTATGGAACAGATCGAGGATGTGCACATTATCTTGTGCCACACGATCACTACGGTGCTCCGTGAACAGCTTGGTGAGTCGGATCTGTTAGCAGTGAATATTGTTGGGTTACAGAAAGAGTATTCACCCGGTGTCTCTGTCTAAAGACACAGAGACAGAATTGCTAATAATTGCGGGCGTTCGCTAGACCTGCCTGAAATTTTCCCCGAGTTTTGGTGCCCCGGAGTAGTTTATGCGTCGATCTGTGTTTGTTGATCGTGATGGTGTTATCTGCCGCAATAGAATCGATCATGTGAAGAGTTGGGAAGAGTTTGTTTTTCTGCCCGGTGCGGTGGAGGCTATGGCGCGGCTAGCTCGCATAGATCTGCCCATTATTATCATCACCAATCAAGCAGTTATTAACAGAGGTATTATTCCCGCAGAGGTAGTTGACGACATCAATGCGCGCATGGTACAGGCCATCGAGGCGGCAGGCGGACGAATAGATGATGTCCTATACTGCCCGCACCGGCCTGATGAGCAGTGTGATTGTCGTAAACCCCAGCCCGGAATGCTACTAGCGGCGGCCAAGACCTGGGAAGTGGAACTTGATCAATCCTATCTCATTGGAGATGCAGAAACAGATATGCGTGCTGCCCGGGCAGTGGGATGCCGAGGTTATTTGGTGCTCACGGGTCGGGGCTTGCGGCAGTTGATTCGCTGCTTATTCCATGGTAAACTAGGCTTTGCGACAAAGCTAAACTTGGGAGCAGCGGTGAATGATATTTTACGTAGAGAGAATATGGTGCTGCGGAGACGGTTTCTTTTTCTCTTTAACAAGGAAGAGTGACCGTTGGATGTAAGTACCCCCCCCACAGTCTCACATCAACCTGATGCGGCAGAGACAGTCGCCCGACGAGGTCCCCTGCGCTATTATATGGAAGCCCAATCCACCAGTTTGGGCCGTTACGTTCTGGAACAGACTATCTTTTCTTGTTTGCAGGGCATCCCCGGTTTGTTCGGTATCGGTTTACGGGCATTGGCTTACCAACTGATCTTGCAAAGTGATGGTCTTCCTCTCGTAGAAGACCATGTTCGTCTGTGCCAGCCAGCCAACATTCATCTAGGACGCCAAGTCTATTTAGATCATGGAGTTTATCTCCATGCTTGTCCTCAGGGCATCTTTATCGGCGACGAAACTTTTGTGATGCACGACAGTGTATTGCACGTGTACAACTTTCGAGACCTGCCCAACTCTGGTATTTGGATAGGCCGTAATTGCTTTATCGGCGAGCGTTGCGTGATCCGGGGACAGGGGGGCGTACACATTGGCGATTTTGTGCTCTTGGCCCCTCAGGTTCAGATGTTGGCGGTGAACCATCTGTTTGACGACCCAGCACGGCCAATTATACAACAAGGAATCACTTCTAAAGGAATCGTCGTGGAGGATGGCGCCTGGATCGGTGGGAGTGCAGTTTTGTTGGATGGTGTTCGGGTAGGAGCAGGGGCAGTGGTAGGGGCTGGAGCTGTGGTCACGCAGGATGTGCCGCCTCGCACGATGGTAGTGGGTACACCGGCGCGAGTGACCCGGCAGCTAGACGCAGAACCAGATATCCAAGATCTGCAAGCAGAGATGTTGAGTGTTGCACACGGTGATGATAGTGACGATGAATGGCTCCGCGCCGTGGCTGATAATTTGAGAAAAAAATAAGGGTTCTTTGTGCAGAGTGCCGACCCAAGTAACGGTCGGAATTTGTCTAGTATTGACTGGCGGAGGAAAATGAACGTACTTTCAGTAGTAATTCCAGCGTACAACGAAGAGGATGGCATCGCCGAGATTATCGAGCGAGTGCTCACTATTCGCCCTGGGTTGGCGGATGTTGGGGTAGACGATCTGGAACTGATCGTAGTGGACGATGGCTCCAGTGACAAGACTGCAACTATCACGGCTAACTATGCGGAAGCGGACGCTACTGTCCGCCTTATTCAGCAGCCGGTTAACCGGGGCTATGGGGCAGCGCTAAAAACGGGATTCAGCCAGGCGCGAGGGAATCTATTGGGATTCCTAGACGCCGATGGTACGTATCCCCCAGAGCATTTCCCCAATCTGTGCCAAGTGACTCTGAACGATGAGATAGACTTGGTGATTGGTTCCCGGATGTTGGGCACCGACAGTGAGATGCCGTTGGTCCGTCGCATTGGGAATTTCATCTTTGCGAACTTGGTGAGTCTGCTGGGCGGTCAGCGTATCAGTGACAGTTCCAGCGGTATGCGCGTCATCCGGCGAGAGGCTTTGCATCACTTATACCCGCTCCCCGATGGCCTCAACTTTACGCCGGTAATGAGTACACGCGTTCTTCACGAGGAAATGAGCTGGCAGGAGGTACCCATTCCTTACAAGGAACGGATGGGGCGCTCCAAGTTGAACGTTGTGCAGGATGGCACGCGCTTTCTATATACCATTATCTGGACTGCGATGAACTATAACCCTGTTCGGATCTTGGGTGGCATTGGCCTGGGACTGACGGCGATTGCGGGGATTATTGCTGCGGTTATCATAGGCATGCGGCTCACCGGCGTTACCCAACTTGGCCCTTGGGGAGTGGTTGGGGCCTTTGTTGCCAGTTTGTGCATGGTCGCTGGGGTCACGCTCTTTTCTTTGGGGGCGACTTTTAATTACTTGGTTTCGCTCTTTCATAAGCAATCGGTTCGCCGGGGACTGTTCGGCAAACCGATCTTTAAACATCCGTTGGAGCGACACTTTGGCTGGATGGGACTGATAGCGATGCTTCTGGGATTCGTGCTCGGTGCCGGCAGTCTCGGCCTCTCAATTGGTGGATGGTCTATTGATCGCCTCTGGTTTTGGCTGTTGTATGCAGTGATGCTGTTGATGGTAGGGCTGCAACTGACCGTCTTTTGGCTCATTATGCGCGTGTTGGATGAGTTGAACCGGCGGGAGATCGAGATTGCCCAAGATATGGAGGGATAACAATGCCAAAAATAAATCACGGAGCAGGGATGAAAGAGCGTGTCCCTGCACCCCGTTTTCCTGATGCTGATGCGGTTGTGCGGGCCGGGCTTGATGCCCGGCCCGAAGGCAATGTGGATATTCTGTTTGTTAATCCACCAGCCCCCGATGGCGGTATCTGGATTCGGAGCCAACACCGGGTGGGGCGGCGATCTAGAGAAGGGATGATCTGGCCTCAGGTCGGTTTGGCCCAAATGGCGGCCCTGTTCCCCGATTACCGGGTGGAGGTCATTGACGCGATTCCTTTGCGGATGGATTGGCCCACGTTCGAACGTTTACTAGAAGAGAAACGCCCACGTTATTACGTGACGCAAGTCACTGCCCCAACTCTGCGCAACGATATGTACGGCGTGTTCCTGGCCCGCAGCATAGGTGCGACGACCATTGCTTTTGGTACCCACGTCACTCCTATCCCCCGCGAGACGATGCGCGCCTTTCCCAATCTGGATTATGTGCTGCGCGGCGAGCCAGAGTTGACCCTGCGAGAATTGGTTGATTCGTTGGAGAATACAAATCCAGAATCGATGGGGGGAGAGGCTGAATTTGGCGAGTTGCTGCGTAAACTGTTCACTGATACTGACCCCGACTGGCAGCCTGCTCGGTCAAATGAATCGGAAACCGGTGACCTCAAGCATATCAAAGGTCTGGTGTGGCGAGACAAAGGGGAGACCGTAGTAAATGTGGATCGCCCCTTGATCCGTTACCTGGACGACCTGCCGATGCCGCGTCACGATCTATTACCCATCAAGGCATATCGTGCGCCCTTGGTACGCAATCCATATTCATTTGCCGTCACCAGCCGAGGATGCCCTGGTGGATGCCGTTTTTGCATCAAGCACGTTTCCTATGGCAATTCGATCCGTTTCCGTTCGCCGGAGAACATTATGGCCGAGTTGGAACTCTTGTACGATCTGGGGGTTCGCTCAGTCAACTTGTACGCCGATCTATTTACGGTGAGCCGGGAGCAGGTGATGGGATTGTGCGAGTTGATTCTGGAGCGGGGTCTGAATATGGAGTGGACGTGCAACAGTCGCGTAGACTTTGTGGACCAGGAAATGCTTCGCATGATGGGCCAGGCGGGCTGCCGTTGGATCTCGTGGGGGATCGAGTCGGGCAACGAAAAGGTGCTCAAGCGCGTCCGAAAAGGGATTGATCTGGAACGGGTGAAGCAATCGCTGCGTTGGTCCAAAGAGGCGGGAATTCGAAACTGGGGCTATTTTATCATCGGCTTGCCCGGAGAAACGGAGGAGACGATTCAAGAGACCATTCGTTTCTCAAAACAGCTTCCATTGGATCTGGTTTTGTTCCATATCGCCGCGCCATATCCGGGTTCTCCCCTCTTTTTTGAGGTAGTGGAGGAAGGATGGTTTCGTCCCGGCACCCGCTGGGAGCAGGTGGACATGGATCGCTCGACAGTGTTGGATTACCCCAACCTGCGGGCGGAGGAATTGGAACGGTGGGCGCAGCGGGCGTTTCGATCGTGGATACTGCGGCCTGGCCCGATGTTGACCTACTTGCGAATGCTTTTGGGTTCTCCGTCCCTCTGGCGACCGGCCCTAGAGATCGGTCTTGAGAGCCTGGGTTGGGCAGTGGGAGGATAGGAGTACGGGTCAAACTAGAGTTGACAACAGCCGGGAACGAATTATAATATCAGCACAATTGATCATGCCAAGCTAAAATGTTGACCGGGACGAGTATCACCTGAGAAGGTTTCAGAGAGAAGGGGTCACTGGCTGCGAGCCCCTTTGACCGGACAGTTGAGAAAACCCCCCGGGAGTGAGTTTCTCAAATCACAAATACGTGAGAATATGAAACTCCGGGATGGCCCGTTACAGCCGCAGAGCGCTACAGCAATTCGTTTATTTCCAAATCCGCTGTAGAACTTGGGTGGAATCACGTGGAAGACCCCCGCGCCCCAAGGCGCGGGGGTTTATGTGTTTACTATGAAGGAGGTGATCGAAATGACTGATGATGATACTGGGACTAGTCAATTGTTTTTGTTCATAACCTATTTGATCACCTATGAGGAGGAGAAAAATGTCTGAAAAAGAGAAATATGAGGAAAGTAATCTATATAAACTGCGTCACTCGGCGGCGCACGTGATGGCCGAGGCGGTGTTGGAAAAGTTCCCCGTAGGTAAGGTCGCCATCGGCCCGCCGATAGAGAAAGGCTTTTACTATGATTTTGATCTGCCCCGACCTCTCACGCCGGAAGACTTGGAGGAGATCGAAGCTCGGATGCGAGAGATTATTGCTGAGGGACACGATTTTGTCTATCAGGAGATTGATGAAGAGGAGGCACGCCAGGTCTTTGCTGGGCAGGATTACAAGATAGAGTTAATTGATGGGATTCTGTCTGCCGGAATGGACGAATATGGGGAACCTTTGGATGAAGCACCCAATCTCTCGGTCTATCGCAGTGGTTCGTTTGTAGACCTGTGCCGAGGGCCGCACGTGGGTAACGCGCGGGAGATCAAACCCGACGCGATCAAGTTGCTCAGCGTGGCCGGGGCCTACTGGCGCGGAGACGAACGGAACCCGATGCTCCAGCGCATCTATGGCACGGCCTGGGAAACGGCGAAAGAGTTGAGAAAGTTTCTGGCCTGGCGGGAAGAAGTAGAAAAACGAGATCATCGGCGGCTGATCAAAGAACTGGATCTACTCAGTTTCCACGGCGAGGCTGGCGCGGGATTGGCCTATTGGCACCCCAAGGGCGGACAGATCCGTGTCTTGATCGAGGACTATTGGCGCCAGCGCCATTATGAGGGTGGGTACGACATTGTGTTCTCGCCACACATCGGCCGCGCGCAATTGTGGGAGACGTCGGGACACTTGGATTTTTACAAGGATGGCATGTATACGCCGATGGACATTGATGGGCAAGAGTACTTTATCAAGCCGATGAACTGTCCATTTCACATCATGATGTACCGGTCGCAGATGCGTTCGTACCGTGAACTGCCTTTGCGCTGGGCCGAACTAGGCACGGTCTATCGCTACGAGCGTAGCGGCACGCTTCATGGCTTGCTGCGGGTGCGCGGTTTTACGCAGGACGATGCGCACATCTTTTGTACGCCAGAACAGATCGAGGACGAAATACTGCGGGTATTGGATTTTAGTCTGGATCTGCTGCGCGGCTTTGGCTTTGAAGAGTTCAAGATCGAACTGAGCGTGCGCGATCCCAAGACGCCGGACAAGTACGCCGGAGGCAACGCAATGTGGGAACAAGCCGAAAAGTCGCTGGTCAAAGCGCTAAAAGCGCGGGACGTGCCCTACGAGCGGATGGAAGGCGAGGCGGTGTTTTACGGCCCCAAGATCGATATCAAGATCAAGGACGCGCTGGGCCGTGCTTGGCAATGCACGACGATTCAGTTTGACTTTAACTTGCCCGAACGTTTTGATATGTCCTACATTGGTGAGGACGGAAAGGAACATCGTCCGTACATGGTGCACCGGGCGCTACTAGGCAGCTTGGAACGATTCTTTGGCGTCCTGGTAGAGCATTATGGTGGGGCTTTCCCGGTCTGGTTGTCGCCGGTGCAGGCGGTGCTCATTCCTATCGCCGACCGACACATAGACTATGCCTCGTCTGTGGCGGAACAATTGCGGGCGTCTGGGGTGCGGGCAGAGGTAGACAAGTCGAGCGAACGTATGCGGGCCAAGATTCGTGACGCCCAGATGCAAAAGGTGCCCTACATGCTTGTCATTGGTGATCGTGAGATGGAAGCGGGTCAAGTGAACCTGCGACAGCGCGATGGGAACGTGCCCGGCGCTATGTCTCTGGATGATTTCAAGGCGTTGGTTCAGGATGTGGTCGTAGAGAAACGGTTGCTCTGATCCGATGATCGTGGGGGCAGTTGACACCTTTCTGCAATTGTGTTATCATCTGCCTTGTATATATCCGATTGACTTACACATAGGGAGGTAGGCCGAATTAGGAAAAAAAGAAAGTATCGTCCTGATATACGAGCCAAGTACCGTATCAACCATCAAATTCGGGCTTCGCACGTCAGACTGATTGATGCAGAGGGTAATCACAGGGGTGTTGTACCTTTGTCTGAGGCTCTATCGGACGCTCAAGAGCATGATTTGGATGCGGTGGAAGTATCGCCGGCCGCGGATCCTCCGGTTGTTCGGGTGATGGACTATGGCAAGTTCCTGTATCAGCAGGCCAAACAGGAGCGAGAGTCACGCAAATCACAACAACAGGTCGAAGTCAAAGAGATTCGTATGCGTCCCAAAACAACCGATCATCATAGATCCTTCAAGGTTCGTAATGCCAGGCAGTGGTTGGAAGAGGGGAAAAAAGTCAAGGTACGTATCCGCTTCCGGGGTCGAGAGGCTTCCTATCCAGAGATTGCCATTGAGCAACTGACCGGGATTGCCGAGGAACTGTCCGACATTGCAACGGTTGAGCAAAGGCCGAATCGAGAGGGGCGCACCATGTTGATGGTTTTGTCCCCGGAAAAGAAAAAATAGAGTGAGGATGTAATCGTAATGCCAAAGATCAAGACACACAAGTCTACGTCGAAACGTTTCCGCCGAACCAAAGGTGGCAAAGGCAAGTTGATGAGCACAAAGTTCGGCAAGGGGCACTTGAGACGCAACAAGAGTAAACGGGTGAAGGGAATGTTGGATGAAATGCATGTAGTGGATTCCAAGGGCACAAAGCGGCGCGTGAGCCGTCTGGCGCCATATCTGAAGGCAAAGGAGAAATAGCGCTGTGAGAGTTAAAGCAGGAACCAGGAGACGTTATCGCCATAAAAAGATCCTTCGTCAGACCAAAGGATACTATGGCACACGTCGCAAGCTCTTCCGTCGAGCTAACGAAGCATGGATGAAGGCGCAGTGGTATGCGTATCGCGACCGGCGGAATCGGCGACGGGATTTGCGCCGTTTGTGGATTACGCGCATCAATGCGGCCGCGCGGCTGGGTGGCCTTTCGTACAGTCGTTTCACCTATGGCCTTAAACAGGCCGGGGTAGAGTTGAACCGCAAGGTTTTGGCCGATATTGCTGTGAAAGATGCAGAGACGTTTGCACATTTGGTCGAGGTAGCCAAGGGCGCGTTATAAACTCTCCTTGACAAACGAAAAGTAGAGAGCGGGGGCAAACTTGCCCCCGCTTTTTCTGTTTGAAGCAAAATGGGCTAATTAAACCTAAATGCGATAGCCTTAGTGTTTCGCGGCGTAAATAAACCTACAGTTCAGAATTGCCGACTATCAACGCAAACTATCTATAATGATGCTAATCTACCGCGAAACACTTGAGCAGTTGGGCGTTAAAGTTTGGTATTTGGGGATATTTACGCCCAACTGCCCTAGTCGTTTTCTCGCTCTAGCAGTTGCAGCCGCACCAAGGACAGGGCAGTGTCGGCGACCCACTCTCGCACGCGGGTGTGATTGCCGTTGGAACTGAGCCGACGACTGGTTTCCTGCTCTTGCACGTTCACCGCTACATGCACCACGCCATAGGGCCGTTGAGGCGTGCTATCCTCTGGGATGATGATCGGCCCCACGCCTACACCGACGTCGGCGATGGTGGCCTGGCGAGCGGCCAGAACTTGTGCGAGCGCAGCCCCTTCGTCGTCCGATGCCGGGTTCATTACGTCTGGCACGCTGCTGTCCCGAAACCAACGAGAGAATCCCTCCGGCTCGGTCAGCCGGGCAGCCACCAGCCCACTGGTGCCGACTTCTGCTGTGGCGATGGTCAATCCGCGCTCGACCAGCAAATCGGCAACCACTTGTGGCAGGTCTCGCTCGTCATCACTGATGACGTGCTGGCCTAACTCGGCTCGGAGGGCGGCCATGTCGGCCTCGACTAATGCACTGGTTTCCTCAGATGTGCTTCCGGCGGCAACTATTTCGATGGTAATGGTGCCTCGGTGGGGTAAAAGCCCCAGAAGGGGGTTGCGGTCCCGGCCCATCATCGGCCGAATTAGTTCGTTAATCTTGGATTCGCCCAGTCCATAGACTTTGAGCGCCGCCCGCTGAACGTGCCGACCATCTCCCACCAGCTTTTGCAACCGGGGCAGGATGAATTGCTCCAACATGCCCTCCATCTCGTAGGGAATGCCGGGAGTGACAAAGACGTGCTTGCCGTCCACGGGCAGGTAGAACCCGGCGGCGGTGCCCCAGTCGTTGTAGATGATGTGGCTGCCTGCGGGCACCTGGGCCTGGATGCGATTGGTTTCTGGCATCGCGCGACCGTAACGGGCGAATCGTTCCTGGATGCGGACCACTGCCTCGGCGTCTTCTACCAATTCCAGGCCAAAGTGGGTGGCGACGACCTGGCGGGTGATGTCGTCCTCAGTGGGGCCCAAACCGCCGGTGATGACAATCACGTCGGCCATACGCCGCGCGATGTGCAATGCGGTGTGAATGATCTCGAAATCATCGCCCACGCTGAGGTGCAGAACGACCTCGGCGGGCAGGAGCGACAATCGTTGGGAGATGGTTTGGGAGTTGGTGTCCAGGCGATAGCCGCAGGTGAGTTCGTCGCCGATGGTGAGGATGGCTGCTTTCAATTCACCGCCTCCCGCGCCACGCGCCGTCCCATCTCGACTGCGTAATTGGTCCCTCGATCCCAAGGATAGACTTGGCTCATGTTTGCCATCCACAGACCGGGGATGGGTGTCTTGAGCGGGGGGATGTTGCGCGAGTGATCGAGGGGCGGAACCGGCTGAGCGTACTTTTCGGTAAACATCCAACTGGCGCGCACCCAATTGGGCTCAAAGTCGGGATTGATCTTGGTTAGGCCGGGTAAATAGGTCTCTAGCAACTGCTCTTTGTCGTAATCAAAGTACGGGTGGTCGGGTGGTAAATAGTCGCCACAGTAGACCAAGTGATCGCCGCCGTAATGCTCTCGGCTGATATAGTTGGTATGTTCGACCAGTCCCATAAAGGGGATATTCTTTCCCTTGGGCAGATTGATCCAGTATTGGCCGTCGGTCAGGCGGTGTTTGAGTGCCAGGACGAGCACCACTGCGCCCATAGATTTGAGGTTGTCGAGACTGGCGGCATAGTCGGAGGGAAAATCGGGCGTGCGCTCGCGCAGCATGCGGGGGGAGCAGGTGGCGATGACACGGTCGTGCGCCACATCGCCGGTTCCCAATTCTAGGCATATGTGCTCGTCTGTAGGGCGGACGCAGCGCACGTGGTTGTTCAGGCGTACCACGCCACCTTGGGCTTGTACTTGCTCAACCAGCAGGTCCACAAAGCCTTGAAAGCCGCCGGAAAAGTAACCCAGAGCGGCGGTGCGTTTGTGCAGTCTGGCCCACATCCATGCCATGTTCACATCCCGATAGTGCGCTTCACCAAACTTGCTGATGAGCAGCGGCTTCCACATCACATCGTAGACCCGCTCACCGACCTTTTGGCGCATCCACTCATCTGCCGTGATGCTCTCCAACGCATGCCAGTTCCTGGTCAAGACCAGGTAGATGCCCATCAGCCCGGCTCTCAGACGACCTATCAGTGACAAGGGCGTAAACTGGAGCACGCGGATGGCACGGTGGAGTGCAGATATGGGGATAAACTTGAGCAGGGGGACGGGGCTGTCCATTGGGTATAGCTTGCCCTGGTAGTAGATGGATGTGGTGGGGCGGGGGAAAAAGAGCCGGTCGCGCGCTCCGAGTTCTTCGATCAAACTGATAACGTCGTCGTCGGAGGCGAACCAGTGATGGTAAAAGCGATCCAGGTGCCATTCCCACCGCGCATCGTGAAAACCCGCCGCGAGACCACCGGCGTAGGGTCGCGCCTCGTACACGGTAACATCGTGGCCTTGTTTCGTCAGATCATAAGCGGCTGTGAGACCGGTAATTCCTGCGCCGATAATTCCAATATCCATACGAACACCTCGAATTTCAATTCATTCGTCCGGTTGTTTTGCCAACGTCTGGTTCAAATCGGCCTTTTTGAGACCGACGCGCCACATGAACCACAGCCCGGCCAGCGTTTCTGTAGACCACAGCACGACGTGCAGCAGGGTCTGGTAGCTGACGGCTGTGTCTTTGACGACGCCCACCTGGGTCAACACCAGGATGGCTGCCGCGTCGAACGTGCCCACGTTACCCGGGCCAGAGGGCAGCGCCGTGCTCAGGTTGGCTATGCTGCTCATCAAAAGGAGTTGGTACAGATTCACGTCAAAGCCGAACGAGTTCATCAACAGGCGATAGCTAAATGTTTCCGCCGCCCACACGGTGATGGAAAAGAGCAGCACCAGGGTGAGCGTCAGGGTAGATTTGATGGAGGCAAAACCATTGATAAAGCGTTTGCTGACATCAAGCAGCCGCGGACGGAGTCTTTGAGGGAAGAGGTGTACGATGAACCACTCGGCCAGGCGCTGGATGGGGGCAGGCCACAGCACCATCGCATAGATCAGCGCCAGCGCAGCACCGAAAACTGCCAGCGCCATCCACACGACGTAGCGCGCGTAATCGGGGATGCCGCCGATGAGGATCGCCGAGATGAGGAACAAAATCATCGTCAATCCGTCAAAGGTGCGCTCGACCAGAATGGATGCCAGTCCCGCGGCGGCGGGAACGTCGTTGCGCTGTCGCAACAACAATACTCGGACGATCTCGCCAGTGCGAAAGGGGTAGATGTTGTTCGCGCCTCGTCCCATAGCCATCGTGGGTATCAGTTCGCGCATCGGGACGCGCCGTTCGGCGGAGAGGAGGGCCTGCCATCGAGCCGTACGAGCTACCAGTGCGAAAAGATACAAGGCCACCGCTGGTATGATCCAGAGATAGTGAGCTTGTTTGAAGGCTATCCAGACTTGGCCTGGTTGCAGGTCTTGGACGGCGATGTATAAAAACACGCCGCTCACGATCAGGCCAATGATGGCACTGCTGTGTTTGCGCCAGTCGATGCGGCGTACCTGTTCTGTTTCAGTTTTCACTTGTATTTTGCCTGTCGCTGCTCCCTAGTTATTCGCAATCAGGGCAGCGGTCTCTTTATATATACACGATGTGGGCGGTTGATGTGAGAATTGTTCGTCAACCGCCCGTTATCCTTTCTCTGCGTTCCGTTGCCGGAGCGCTTCGTAGAGCACCACCGACCCAGCCACCGATGCGTTGAGAGAAGTCACTTGGCCGTGCATGGGTAGTTGAAGCATAAAATCGCACCGCTCGCGCACCAGCCGCCGCAACCCTTCCCCTTCACTGCCCACGACGATTGCCAGCGAGCCGTTCAGGTCGGCTTGGTCGTATCGTTGCGCGCCAGGCACAGCTTCCAGTCCTGCGACCCACACATCCCGTTCTTTGAGCGTTTCGATGGCATTGACCATATTGGTCACCTGGGCGATCCCGAGATGCTCTACCGCCCCGGATGAAGCGTGAACTACTGCCGGTGTGATACCCACCGCCCGGCGTCGTTGGATCACAACCCCATGTATACCCACAGCTTCAGCCGTGCGCAGTAGGCTTCCCACGTTTTGGGGGTCTTGTAATTGGTCCAGCAACAGGGTAAACGAGGGGGCGGCGCGGGATTGGGCTGCGACCAGAATATCGTCGAGTGCGACGTAGGGGTATTCACCGGTCTCTAACGCCACGCCTTGATGATGAACGTTGCCGATTTGATCCAGATTGCGCCGTTCGGTGCGATCTACTTTTGCCCCAGCTTGCTCGGCTAGAGAAACGATCTGGCCGATGACGGCCGTTTGTCGGACGCCTTCGGCCAGCATCAATTTATGCGGTTTGCGCCGTCCGGCTCGTAGTGATTCGTGAACCGCGTGCCGGCCATAGAGCACGTCTCGCCGACTACGCTCAGGGCGTGCGCTCATCCTCTGGGTTCTACCCTCCATGTTGAGCCTTCGGCCTGATCGTCTACGGCGATGCCCAGTTCTGTCAACCGGCGGCGCAGCGCGTCTGACCACGCCCATTCCTTGGCCTCACGGTATCGTTGACGAATGTCCAAGATAATGTCCATCAACCCGTTGACCAACTCGCCGCCAGTGTCCTGGGTTAGATCGTTGGGAATGATACCCAGCACCTTGCCGCCCAGGTCGCGGTAGAGACTGTCTATCGCAGCCAGTGTGCCTCGGCCCAATGGTTCTCTCGCTGCCAGCAGTGCGTTTACTTCCTTGTTGAAATCAAACATGGCGGCAATCGCCTGCGGCGTGTTAAAGTCATCACTCATTGCGGCGTTGAACGCATCACGATGGGGGTCCAGTTCGGTGATGTAGGAAAGATCCGCTGTGCCTGATGGCATTGCGTTCTCCATCCGCCTTCGTAACTCTCGTACGGTGTTGTGCAGCCGCTCGATCCCTCGCTCTGCGGCCAATATCGCATCGCGGCTAAAATCGACCCGGCTTCGGTAGTGGCTCGAGAGGACAAAAAGACGGAGCGCCTCTGGTTTGTATATTTTGATCGCATCTTTGATCGTGAGAAAGTTGCCCAAGCTCTTACTCATCTTGACCCCGTTGACGGTCAGAGAGCCTGCCAGCGTCCAGTAGCGGGAAAAAGTCTTGCCAGTGGCAGCTTCTGATTGAGCAATTTCACATTCGTTGTGCGGAAAGATATTGTCCAGCCCACCGCCGTGAATGTCAAAAGTCTCTCCCAGGTACTTGGTCGCCATCGCCGTGCATTCGATGTGCCAGCCTGGGTAGCCCCAACTCCACGGGGAGAGCCAACGCAGGATGTGCTCTGGCTCGGCATGTTTCCACAACGCGAAATCGGCCGGATGTTGCTTTTCTGCCCGCACTGCTACGCGCGCCCCGGCCTCTTGTTCCTCAACCTTGTGTCCAGAAAGCTTGCCGTACTCGTCGAGACTTTTTACTGAAAAATAAACGTCTCCTGTGACTGTCTCGTAAGCGTGTCCTTTTTCCAAGAGTATTTTGATGATCTCGATTTGTTCGGGGATGTGAGCGCTGGCGCGCGGTGAGATGTTGGGGCGGACTACGCCTAGGATGTCCATATCCTCAAAATAGGAACGGGTATAGGTCTCGACAAGCTCCATCGGCTCGATTCGTTCCCGCCGCGATCCTTTCATAATGCGATCCTCACCAGTGTCCAAGATATGTCCCACGTCGGTGATGTTTTGAACGTAGCGGACTTTGTAACCGAGATAACGCAGATAGCGCACGATGACGTCCATTGCAACGTACGTCTTGGCGTGTCCGATGTGGGCGTGGTCATATACTGTTGGGCCACAGACATACATTCCCACTCGTCCCCTTTCCAATGGTTTAAAGGATTCTTTTTTGCGGGTTAAATAGTTGTAAATCTGCAAATTTGTTTTTATCATGATATTTCTCCCTTGGGCGTTGTTCAAAAACAACGTTATGCTTTTTAGTGATATCGCTTGGAAAAAAAGTTATTTTTGAACGATTCCCTAGCCCTGTTTTGCTAATCGAGCAAATAGCATACGACCAGCTGCTGTTTGTAGCACTTTGGTCACAATGACTTGGGTTTGCCTGTCAATGTACAATTCTCCGTCTTCTACAACGACCATCGTGCCATCATCTAGGTAGCCAACTCCCTGGCCAATTTCCTTTCCTTCCTGAACAACCTTGATGGCGAGCGATTCACCAGGAAGGATGAGAGCTTTGACAGCGTTGGCCAACTCGTTGATATTGAGCACTCTTACGCCCTGTAGCTCGGCCACGCGATTGAGATTGTAATCGTTGGTGACGATGGCGCAATGCAGTTGTTTAGCCAGCAGCACCAATTTGTCGTCAACCTCTCGCACGCCTTCAATGTCCCTATCAGTGATACGCACTGGCGTGATCGATTCATCTTGAAGCCGACGCAGCATATCCAACCCCCGTCGCCCTCGATTACGGCGCAAGGTGTCGGAAGAGTCCGCGACGTGCTGGAGTTCGTTGAGCACAAAGCGTGGAACCAACATTTCGCCTTCGATGAAACCGGTCTGACTGATGTCGGCGATACGACCATCAATGATCACACTGGTGTCCAGCAACACAGGGCTTTGTCCTCTGGCTTGCTCACCGTCTTGCTGCTCACTTCGTATGGGCAACTGCCCGCGAACGATGGTGAATATATCGTGTTGACGCGTTAGCATCACCAAGCTGCCCAAATAGCCAAAGAGTACGGCGGCAACAAAGGGCAAAAACTGGCTGTAGGGTGGCGGCAGCATTGAGAGTGGGAATGAAATCAAACCAGCAATGATGAGGCCAACCACCAGTCCCAGCACAGCCGATAAAAGCTGCTGCGCTGGGGCTTGACGGATGCGTTTACGTAGAGACATAAAAGGGCGCACGGTCACATAAGGGGTCAGAACTAGACCAATCAGTGCGCCGACGAGCAAAAAGATCGATGCATATTGGGTCGGCGAGCTTTCTGCTATGTCTGCTACATAGATACCCAAAAAGACTCCTCCAATAGCCAGTAGAATCATGCCTACGATACGAGAGATAAATTCTGCGCTCATAATATTCTCCTAATAAGACTTTGCTCGCCAAATAACAAAAACAGGTGAGCACCCTAAAGGCCCTCACCTGCCAAAAGACACCCACAAACCAGCACCATAGATGTGCCCAAATATGGGATAATCTCGATATTAGCCAACTTTGCGATACGGAATAACTGGATAAAAAATAAGTACGCAAATCAAGCTGTATGACAAATAATAGGGCCATCGATAAAATCAAGTATCCGTATCTTAGCACATTCGTCGTCAAAAGTCAAAGGTCTGTTGACTGATAAATCCTCACTAGAACCCTGATTGGAGATGAAGAGCATAGGTGGTCTGATATTCTGGCGCTGTTGCAGCTGCTGCGTACTGACGGATTTTGTCACAGACCGACTTACGTGGTACACTTGACCGCATCAAAAACTTGATCAATTCAACCTATTAACGACAATGAGGATCAGCAAATGAATACGCACCATAAACACAAAAAGATCAGATCGGTTGTCAGACGTGACCACGCCGAAGACTATATCTTGACGTCCCTGGTTGCATTCGTCGTCACGGTCATCGCCACCCGCGTGTTTCTCCATTTGACCGGTTATCCCCAGCTTGGCAATAGCGTGTTGCATATTGCCCACGCACTATGGGGTGGGTTATTGCTGACTGTGGCCGTTTTTTTGCCCCTTGCCTATGCCAATCGCTGGGCCATCCAAGCCAGCGCGTTACTGGGCGGGATCGGCATTGGGCTTTTCATCGACGAGGTGGGCAAGTTTATTACCCAAACGAACGATTACTTTTTTCCACCAGCCCTCTCTATCATCTATAGTTTTGTTCTCCTGAATGTTTTCGTCTACCTTACCTTTCGCCGTCCACGCAAGCAAGATCCCCGTACTGCCATGTATCATGCCTTTGATGGGTTACAGGATGCCCTGGATAGCGACCTGGATACAGCGGAGGCAGCCCGAGTCGAGGCCCAGTTGGTCATCGCCAAGCAGTCGGATCAAACTGAAATTGTGGCCCTGGCAAATGCCATTGATGCCTATTTGCAGAAAGAAAAAGAGTACCTGGCAGCAGCCGAACCTGATATTTGGAAACGCATTATCACGTGGGTGGATGCAGTGGGTATGCGGCTGGGGCGCCGTATACATCGTACCATCATTTCTGTGTTACTGATTCTGTGGGTGCTCTTTGTGATTGTCTATATGGCCGTATTGGTACTGGCGGGGGCAAACTTTGACAGCCAGATCATCCAGTGGCGTAGTGTACTTTTGGCAATACAGACTGTGATCGGTGCTTCAATGATTTTCGCTCTCATCGCTTGGCTAACCGGAAATGAAGAACGCGGCTTGAAATTTGCCGTTAGTGGTTTTCTTTTTTCGTTGGTCGCCTTGCAGACGCTTTATTTTTACATATCCCAGTTCTCGGCGATTACGGCCACTTTGCTCCAGTTGGCTTTTTTGCAGATTTTGCTTACCTATAGCCGTTGGTATTTCCGTAACTGAACTATAACTAAAATTGGAGAAGATGATTTGTGAAGATTACGACTCTGATAGAAAATACTAGATATGAACAGGCAACATCTGTAAAGCCAGAACATGGCCTATCGTTTTTTGTAAAAACTAATGCTCATAGATTCTTGCTTGACGTGGGTGCTGGCGAGTTGTTCGCCAGTAACGCAAAGCAATTGAACATTTCTATTCAAGATGTTGATTTTGCGGTTATTTCGCACGCTCATTTCGATCATGGTGGCGGATTAAAGACTTTTCTTGAAGAGAATGCTAGAGCGCCAATTTATCTGCAAACAAGTGCCTTTGGGGACTATTATGGCAAGCTATTTGGTTTCATAAAAAAGCATATCGGTCTCGACAAATCATTGCTTCAACAATTCAGACAACGATTTGTGTTTGTACAAGATTTCGTCGAAATTGTCGACAATGTTTTCATCATTCCAGACATATCTGATGATCATCCAAAACCTTCAGGCAACGCCAAGTTACTCAAAAAGCTGGATGGCAAGTATGTGCCTGATGACTTTGAACACGAGCTTGTACTTGTGGTGCGGGAAACGGATGGCCTGGTAGTGTTCACAGGTTGCTCACATAGTGGAATTCTGAATATGGTTGAGACAGTCGAGAGTCGGTTTGAAGGAGAAAAGATCAAAGCAATTTTGGGAGGATTCCATTTGATGAATCCGATAACCAAAAAGATGACAGAGGAAAAGGATCAAGTGATTAGAATCGGCCAAGCTCTGTATGACAAAGCTCATGTCACAAAAGTCTTTTCGGGCCATTGCACTGGAAAGATCGCTTATGACCTATTAAAATCTCAGATGAAAGAAAAACTGGAATACTTTTCAACTGGATCAATCATATCAATTTGACAGATCATCAAGTTCGCACTTGATTTTCACTACCGGACACTTTTGACAAGTAAACAACAGATACTGAATTTTTAGCCACGAATTTCACGAATTCA
>JAAEPW010001349.1 GCA_024232355.1 Chloroflexota bacterium
CAAATTTATGCTAATTTTTAGGTATATGGTAGCAACCCCCCCCCCAACCTTCCCCCACCTGCCCATCTCTGATCGTACACTTCATTTCCTTGTTAAAAAGAATTTCCTTGTTCACACGTACGTCTGTTTAGGTGCTGGCCAAGTACAACATCATGGGACTCGGCCTGGGCCTCGGGGTGGCCGCCATGGCCAACATGCACTCGAACCAAAGCGCCCAGGCGCCACAATAATCGGTACAGCGGTTGTCGCCACCACGAGCGAGCGAGCGGTTGTCGCCACCACGCAGCAGTATGGACTGTCCCCATGGAAAGAGGGTGCGTTCGTGGTGCTCGACCAAAAAAGCCGCGCTCCGGAAGACGTGATGGGTGGCGGTGGCGGTGGGGGTGGTGGTCTGGGCTCGGGAGGGAGTCAGGTGCCGACGCCGCTGATGGATGTGCGGCCGAGTGGCGCTCGGATGAGTGGCAGAGGCGGAGGCGGACCTGGGGGCGCACCGAAGATGGGCGGCGAGGGGCCGAGTTTCGTGGAATCGATCATATGAGTGAAGGCACAGTGGGACCCGAATCGCATGGAACTAGAGGTAGCGCGCATGCTCGTTTCTGTTGCTATGCTTGTGTAATGAAAGATTAGAAGGAAGGGTACCTACTACTAGAGTGTGCAAAAGTCAAAGTCGTAAAAGAAGGCGACTGGACAGAAAGTCTTTGCTGTTTTTTAAGCTCAAAAACTACCGAGCCGATCTGAATGAA
>JAAEPW010001350.1 GCA_024232355.1 Chloroflexota bacterium
TGTTCATCGAGCGGCGGCGCTTGTGGTAGTCGCCGCCTATTACGGGTCTCGCCGCCGTTCCTTGTCGCGTAACATCGCTATTTTACTTGGGGCCGTTTTTGGCAGGGTTCTTGATAGAGAACGGTACTATGAGGAGAGCACGAAGAGATTCCATCGGCGTGACCGGCATCATCCATAAGATGTGGCGCGGGCACAACCGTGAGCCTGTTCTTGAGACCGATGTGGAAAAGGCTGCCTACCTACGCAATCTGGGAAACACGTTTACCGATGGAATAAAGAAACAGGTTCATTGGTACTCCTACTGCCTTATGAGCAATCATACACATGAGGGGAATCGCGTCCTCGGTGTTGACACTAAATTCGGGCTCAGGGCAGGCATACGAACGCTGGGAAATTGGATGCGAAATGGACACTCTCGGTTCGGCGCAGAGTACAACCGGAGGCACAAGCGCCAAGGCAAGGTGGCCTATGACCGACCCAAGACCATCGAGGTCAAAGACGAAGAGAGCATCCTCAGGGTTATGTTTTATGGAGATGCCAATCCGGTCAGGGCCGGCTTGGTGAGTCACCCGTCCAGATATCGCCACTCGAGCCACCGGTTCTACGCCTACGGAGAGACCAACGAACACACGGTTCACCTGACACTGCCGCCCGCCTACTTGGCGCTGGGAGACACGCCCAAAAAGCGCCAGAAA
>JAAEPW010001351.1 GCA_024232355.1 Chloroflexota bacterium
GCCTTCCACATAAACGATATTGGTCAGGCTCGAGGCCTGAACAGAGTCGTACACGGCCACGCTCAACTGGAACTGCTCGAACTCGCCCGGAGGCAGGCTGGAGATGCTCCAATAAATCAGAGTGTCGCCCGAAGCCGATGTCCCGATGCTGTCTATGGGAGGATAGCCGTCGGCATAATCGGCCAGCGAGCCGTCTAAGGTGTCCACGATCACCAGGTTGAACAGGCTGTCCATCCCGCTGTTCATGACCGTGATAATAAATGTCCCGATGTCCCCGCTCTCAAAATAAGACTCCCCGGCAACGACTTCGATGTCAAGACCTTCGACCGGCTCGAGCACCTGGACAACAGTGCTGTCAACCGAGGTCACCAACTCGCCCTGTTCGTCATAAGCCTCGATATAAACAATATTTAATACGCTGTCGGGAGCCGAGACGCTGTCATAAACCACAACGCTCAGCTGATAATATTCGATCTCGCCCGGAGGAAGAACATCGATGCTCCAGTAAACCAGAGTGTCGCCGCCAACACTGATAATGCTGTCCGGCTGCGGATAGCCGTCGTCAAAATCCACCACCCGACCCGGCAAAGTATCTACTATTACTACATTAAATAAGCTGTCCTCGCCAGGATTGGTCACCGTGATAAGGAACGTCCCGGTCTCGCCCGATACAAAATGAGTCTCTGTGGCCGCAATCTCAATGTCGATGTCTTCACGAGGTTCGCGAATCAGAACCTGCGTGCTGTCGCCCTGGCTCAAAGTATCGCCTGTGTCGGTAATGACACCAACATAAGCCCAGTTGGTCAAAGTGGAGTCCACCGCGTCGGCCGCCACCATCACGCTCAACTGGATCATCAGGCAGTCGCCAGGCGGAAGGGTCGGCAGAGTCCAGCTGATGGTGTCGCTCAAACCAGTGGTCGGCTGTGGATCGGCCATGACAAAATCTAAGCGAGCGTCAAGAGTGTCGGCCACCACAACGTTGCTTAAAGTGTCGTTCCCGGTGTTGCAGACCGTGATCAGATAAGTCTGATCCTCGCCCGATGTGAATTCGTTGTCTGTGGCAACCTTGTGCATCTGAAGCCCGGA
>JAAEPW010001352.1 GCA_024232355.1 Chloroflexota bacterium
AGCTGACGGGTAGTCAACCATCGGGTAGAGCGAAACAACGAGGAAGCTGCTCGACGCGACCGCCCGACCATTGACTCTCAGCGGTGCGTATTCACCCCAGTGAATAGCCGACTGGATTTGCCGGCTGAACTCTGGACCGGTTTCGAGCACAATCTCATTGCCCAGCACCTTTCCGGTACTATCCAAATCGACTCGATACACCTTGAAAGGGTAACGTCGCCAGCGATACACGGTCTTGAATTCGTAGTTATAGGATGGGAAGCGAACCAGCGTGGGGACATCCACCCCAAGTACCGCCAACGCCCGCCAGTACAGGTCGCCGTCACGAATGTCGCGGTTGGGGTCGACCGGAAAGCGTATGATCGGCTTAGCTGTCACACTGCCAATCTGAAGTTCCACCAACAATGACATCGGGGATACGGCCCCATCGATAAGCCCCGGCTCGAATACGTATTGCTCCAGAAACACACCATACCGATTCAAATATGCCGAATCGACTACATCCATCGCGGTCATACCAAGGATTCGGCCGGAAACATCGATCGTAAGTGCAACCGGTATCACCTGTTCGGCTTCTTTGGGAACGACAGCGA
>JAAEPW010001353.1 GCA_024232355.1 Chloroflexota bacterium
CGTCCAGGGCAATCCCGTCCATGCCGTACAGCTCTTTGACTTGCGCATCGCAATCGCCTGCTCCGGCAACCAAGTCCGGCTCGCCAGCGGCTCCATCAGCCAGAATGGGGATGCTCACGAGGATGCCCTTGCCGGTGTTTGCCGCGTAGAGGTTTCCTTCCCACAAGGCAACGCCGTTGGCTCCAAACGGGTCATCCGGCAGGCAGCCCGCCAGCAGCTCGTGCTGCAGCCATAGTTCCGCCGATCCACCAGGCGGGATGCGCCAGATGGCGCCGAGGATAGAGTCGCTCACATAGAGATTAGCATCATCATCAAAGGCGAGACCGTTGGGTAGGATGATGCTCTCCGTTCCGGGTAGTCGTTCTGTGTCGCCGCCGGCGGTCAGGCGGTAAACACCACCCTGGTCGTCCCCCTCGTCCACGGGGTAGGCATAGTACAAGTTGGCGTCTGCGTCAACAGCCAATCCCGCAGCCGGCGGGCCGCCATCGAATTGAGCGAGCATCGTTTCAGCGCCATCGGGACTGATCTTCCAAATCTCCCCAAAGCCGCCGCCGACAAAGAGGGGCGGCCCCAGGCTGACATAGATATTGCCCGTCTTGTCGATGGCGATACCTTCGGGAAGTTCGCCCCGCGAGGCGTCAAACGAATTCACCACCTCTGGCTTGTCCGCCGGTTCCATTGTAGCGGTTGGCTCTGCGGTGGGTGCAGCGGTTGGTTCTATCGTAGGTGCAACGGTTAGTTCTACTGCAGGTGCATCGGTTGGTTCCGACGCTGATGCGGCGCTGCAAGCCGCAGCACATAGGGGCAATATTACGATCAACAGCAAGTATAAAATGGTGCGTTTCATGTTTTTTTCCTTATTTTATGCTTATGGTTTAAAAATTTCGGCTCTTTAGGATTTCGCGCGGTCATGGTGTTGGACTCGCCAACTTGTTGGGGGTTTGGCGCGAAGAACCCGAACAAGTTCGGGACTCCGATCCGTCATCCACGCAAACTCCCAAAGAGCCAACAAAAATCAATCACCCGCAACGCATCAATTCGTCCTCCGTCGCTTTAGTTCCAGGTAGTTTGTCAACGCTGGACGAATATGCTATACTCACAGAAAGCTAATCGCCCTTGTTGATTCGAGGGTCTTGAGATTTTGCCAGGTAGATCAAACACCGCCCCCTACAACAATGCCATCCTACCACGAGCGCACCGCCTGGTCAAATGGAGGTGTGTTTTGTTTACAGACCGAGCGCCAAGCAAGCAATACGCTTGATGGGTCTTGACTGAATACACACAGCGCGGAAACGGACCATCC
>JAAEPW010001354.1 GCA_024232355.1 Chloroflexota bacterium
CAAAGGGGGAGATGATACAGTCTTCCCGGTTGAGGTAGCTTGACCTATCCCCTCTACGGTGACGATGACATTGTCATGGCTGGTGTCTGCCGAGATCACGATCGACTGTTGTGAGTCATTCTGTATGAGGGCATTGTCAATGATGTTGGCCAGGGCCAGTTCGATTTTGTTCTCATCGCCGATTACAAAGGGCAAGTCTGGCGTTAGCTTGACCTTGAGTGCATGGTTGGTCGCTGCTGTTTGAAAATATTTGACAACTTGTTCAATGATAGGCTTTAGTGTCACCGGGTGGTAGTGGGGAGACGTTTTCTCTGATTCTGGACGCCGGACGTTTGGCACTCCTCCGGCCAATTGGTCGAGTTGAATGCTCTGAGTCTGGAGCACATCCAGGATCTCATGCCGCACATCGTCGGGCAGGTCAGTCTGGAGCAGGGCCTCTATCGACGCATTGATGTGGGTCAGTGGTGTGCATAGTGCGTGGGCGATAATGGTCTTGAACGCGTGCCGTAGTTGTTCTAGTTCTATCTCTGGTGTCAAGTCGTGCATTGTCGTTACCACGCCTCTCACCGACGCATCGGCGTTTCTCAACAAGGTCGCTTTACCGGTTACTGGGATGCGACGCCCATCTTGGCATAGAATAGTGTGCCGGGCCGAGACCATTGTGCCCGAGGCACACAGCGCCTGGCCTGGCAGGGTTTGCTCCGGGAGCAGCCGGCGCTTGTTTGCTTTTGGCGCGAAAATCTCGTCATAACGCCGCCCCAGCAATTCGCTCTCTTGCCAGCCTGTGATATGCTCCATAGCCGGATTGGCCGACGTGATGTGCAAGTCATCACTGACTGTACAGACGCCCTCGACAATATTTTGTAAAACTAGATCGGTCTTGTGATGAGTCGCCGAAACCTCGGCCAGCAAGCGCATACGATAAAGCCGGCCGACGATACGGTCAGCCAGGTCAGTCAGGAAATGAAGGTCTTGTTGCACCAATATGCTGCCGCGCCAATCATGGTGCGGGGGCAAGGCGGTGTGGGTTTGCAGCCCGATGGCGCCCAGGGTTTCACCCATGTATTGAAAAGGCACGGCCAGATAAGCAGAGCCATTGTCTGATGGAGCGGTGTCTTGCCTCCACTGGGGCTCGCCAGAATCCAGCGCGTGTCGCACCAGGTCTTTCATATAGAGCCCTGGTTGAGCTAGCGCTCCCTCGCTGTCTATCCAGGTGATGTCTTTTGCAAGGTCCTGCTCTGGCGGGGCAAGGTCCTGCTCTGGCGGGGCAAG
>JAAEPW010001355.1 GCA_024232355.1 Chloroflexota bacterium
AATAGCCAGTTCCGGTCATTGTGCTCTACAGCCTTCACTCCCAGCCGATCCAGCAATTGATTCAGCATCCGACCCTCGCGGGGCCAGCACTCCCGGTGGTCGAGCAGCCCAGCCATGTACAGTAGGTGGACTCATCTTCAACACCGGAGGCGGCATCTGAGGGCTCGGCGGAACTCCAGCCAACGGCATTTCGGTAGTCACTTGGCCTGCAGATCTACTAGGTCTGGGCAGCAGGCTAGACGTCTGTGGTTGGAAACGGAATGGCAACTGACTCGGCAGCGGCATATGTCCTGCCTGCTGCAGCGAGGAGTTGCACTGGGGTTTTTGACCCCAACCTCCAAAAATAGTAGTCGGACCCCTTCGAACCGGGCCATGCATAAGACTACTAGCGGCACTCTGATAGGTAGGCACATTTGCGTCAAACTGATGGTGATGACTCGATTGTCTGCGCGTGTGCGGTCCCGGATAGACTTGGCGCTCACGCATATCCTTGCTCGGCACCCTTCTTCTTTGACCGCCCGGAAGATTACCCAAGAAGGGCGGTAGCCCCACTGGTTCAGAGTCCTTTGCAAAACGGGCGCTTGAAGCCCCA
>JAAEPW010001356.1 GCA_024232355.1 Chloroflexota bacterium
CTCTCTGGAGGCTTTTTGGACTCTTTCTTGCCCTTGACTGGCCTCCATTTTGCGAAAAATTGGTGATGGTACCCAAACAAGATCCACAAGGAGCTGCCGACCTGCTGGTGGACGTCGTGCAGCGCCGCATCCCTGAAAAGTTCGGCCTCGATCCCGTGAATCAGGTCCAGGTGTTGGCTCCGATGCACAAGGGCGTGTTTGGCGTCGCCAACCTCAACGTCTGTTTGCAGGAAGCGCTCAACCCGCATTCGATATTCAGGGCAGAGCAGCAAATCGGCGGGCGTATCTTTCGTGTGGGCGACAAGATGATGCAAGTACAAAACAACTATAAAAAGAACGTGTTCAATGGAGACATCGGACAGCTAACGCGGATCGATACACAAAAACGCGAGCTAGTGGTCAAGATAGACGGTCGCCCCGTGACCTACCGCTGGGACGACATAGACGAATTGATGCACGCCTTTGCCGTGACCATCCACAAGGCCCAGGGCTCCGAGTATGACGCGGTGGTCGTGGCACTGCACTCGCAGCACTACCGGATGTTGCAGCGAAACCTACTCTACACCGCGATCACGCGGGCCAAGGGACTGGTCGTGATGGTGGGGAC
>JAAEPW010001357.1 GCA_024232355.1 Chloroflexota bacterium
CACGATGGTCAGGAGAATAGCGGCGGCGTGGCCGTGGATGGCTCCGGCAACGCCTATCTCACCGGCCAGACCTCCTCCACCAGTTTTCCTACTACCCCTGGCGCCTTTAGTGGGAACCACAACGGTGGATGGGGCGATGCCTTCCTGCTCAAGCTCAATCCCGCCGGAGGCGGCAGCAGCGACCTGCTTTACTCCACCTACCTCGGCGGCAGCGGGCCGGGTGACAAAGGCTTTGACATTGACGTAGACGAGAATGGTCACGCTTACGCCGTTGGAACCACCAACTCGAGCAACTTTACTACCACAGCAGGTAGCTACGATACTTCCCTCGGCGGCAGTGCCGATGCCTTCATCGTCAAACTGGACCCGGCGGGCAACGGACAGGCCGACCTCTTGTATGGCGCCTTCCTGGGTGGGGACAATGGCACCGAGACCGGTTACGGCCTCGTCGTCGATGGTGTGGACAACGTCTACATCACCGGCGAGACCGAATCTGACGACTTTCGCACCTCCGTGGGAGCATTCGACACCTCCTTCAACAGCGGAACGCACGACGCCTTTTTCGTCAGGTTAGAAATAAGCGATACGGTCACGCTCACAGCCACCGTGGATTTTGACGCATTCACCTACAGCGTGGGTGAAGGTGATGGTCTGGCGACGGTTGCCGTAACACTCGGTGTTCCTTCGGCCCTGACCGTCACGGTGGATTATGCCACCAGTGATGGCACGGCGACGGCGCCAGGCGACTATACCACGGCCGGCAGCACACTGACATTTATGCCAGGCTTGACCGAAACGACGTTCACTGTTGCAATTAACGACGATGAACTGGTCGAAAACAACGAGACACTCATCCTGACCCTGTCAAACGCCGTCAACGCGAACATTGGTGACAACAACCCAGCGACATTGACTATCATCGACAATGACGATCCGCCCTCCGGCGAGCGCCTTCCATTCTACTCTACTTTCTTGGGAGGGAGTGGGGACGATACTGGCGACGACGTCGCGGTGGACGGAGATGGAGATGCCTACGTCTTTGGTACGACCACTTCCGCCGATTTTCCTGTCTCTGTGGGCATTTTCAGCGACACCCTCATTGGTGGACAGGATGACTTTGTTTTCAAGATTCACCCTGCCGGTGATGGCACAAACGATCGGGTGTACGCCACCTACATCGGCGGCAGCGCGGGCGACTCTGCCGGTGGCATCACCGTGGATGGGGCCGAAAACGTCTACATCACCGGTTGGAGCAACAATTTCTTCCCAGATACCCCGGGTTCCTTCGCCTCCTGCGACGATGGTGGGGCTTTTGTGACCAAGCTGAACGACACCGGCACTGCCTTGCTCTACTCTGGCTGCCTCGCCGGGATCAACGCCGAGGGACAAGACATCACCTTGGATAGCACAGGGCAAGCCTACGTCTCTGGCAAGACTGGCAACACTTTTCTCACCACGTCCGGGGCCTATCAGGAGACCTACGGTGGCGGTGTCTTTGATGCTTTCCTCGCCATCGTGTCTACCGATGGCGTCACCCTGACCTACGCCACCTACCTGGGTGGGAACGACGACGAGTGCATAGGCTCGACGAGCGGCTGTACCCTCGATCTGGACAGCAGCGACAACGTCTACCTCGCCGGAGACACCGAGTCGGCCAACTTTCCCACCCAGAACGCCTATGACTCTACATGTGGCACCGATGGCAGTTGCGACAGTAGTCGTGACGTCTTTCTGGCTAAACTGAACCCCGCCGGAGGCGGCGCGTCTGACCTGCTCTACTCGACCTTTATCGGACACGATGGTCAGGAGAATGGCGGTGGCGTGGCTGTGGACGGCTCCGGCAACGCCTACCTCACCGGCCAGACCTCATCCACCAGCTTTCCCACCACCCCTGGCGCTTACAGCGAAAGCCACAACGGCGGCTGGGGCGATGCCTTCCTGCTCAAGCTGAACCCCGCCGGAGGCGGCAGCAGCGACCTGCTTTACTCCACCTACCTCGGCGGCAGCGGGCCGACTGACAAAGGCTTTGACGTTGCCGTAGACGAGAATAATCACGCGTACGCCGTTGGAACCACCAACTCGAGCAACTTTCCCACCACACCTGGTAGCTATGACACTTCCCTCGGCAGCACCACCGATGCCTTTGTCGTCAAGTTGAACCCGGCAGGCAACGGACAGGCCGATCTCTTGTATGGCGCTTTCTTGGGTGGGGACAATGGCACCGAGACCGGTTACGCCCTCGTCGCCGATGGTGAGGGCAACATCTACGTCACCGGCGAGACTACCGCTGACGACTTTCCCACCTCCGTGGGCGCATTCGATAGAACCTTTGACAATGGCAATCACGATGCCTTTTTCGTCAGACTGTCAACGGCCAAACTGTATATCTATCTACCTCTCGTTTTGCGCAGTTCTTGATGACGACTTGCCACCGGGGCGAGCCCATGCCCGCCCCGGTGGTTGTACTATGTAGTGAAATGACCTGATACATTCTGGCGGTCACATAACCTTTGTGTTTCTGCAAATGCGGCGGTGCGGTGAATTGTAGCCGCACCGCCGCTCTGGAAAACGGCATAGAAGGAGACTCGGATGAAAGCACTCTGTTTCTACGAACACGGTGAATCGGACGTTTTGCAGTATACCGACGTACCCGATCTCGAACCCGGCCCCGGCCAGGTGTTGGTGCGCGTGCGGGCTTGTGCCCTCAATCACCTGGATATTTGGGTGCGGCGAGGCTGGCCTGGCCTAAACCTGGAAAAGCCTCATTGGACCGGGGCGGATGTGGCCGGGGATGTGGCCGGGCTGGGCGAGGGAGTTAGCGGCTGGGAGGTCGGGCAGCGGGTGGTGGTGGACCCCGGCGTCAGCACCCATGAGGACACGTTTACCCGCCGGGGGGAACATTCCCTCAGCCCTGGCTACGTTATTCTGGGAGAGCACGTGCGGGGCGGGCAGGCCGAGTATATAACTGTTCCCGCCGTCAATCTGATGCCCATTCCTGAAGGGTGGGATTTCCCGCAAGCCACCGCGCCGCTATTGGTGAGCCTCACCGCCTGGCGTATGCTCATCCACCGCGCCAAGCTGCGGGCTGGCGAATCGGTGCTCGTCATTGGAGCGGGTGGGGGCGTCAACTCGATGGCTATCCAGATCGCCAAACTGGCTGGCGCCACTGTCTATGCCCTCACCAGCACCGAGGAAAAAATGGCCCGGGCCCGCGAATTGGGAGCCGACGTGGTGCTCAACTACCGGGAGGATCCCAAGTGGAGCAAGACCCTCTACAAGATGACCGACCGGCGCGGGGTGGACGTGGTGGTCGACAACGTTGGCCAAGCGACGCTGGCGCAGAGTTTGCGAGCCGTGACCCAGGGCGGGCGCATCGTCATCGTCGGCAACACTTCTGGCCCCAAAACAGAGATCGACCTCCGCTTTATCTTTGGCAAGCAGATCAGCATCATTGGCTCTACGATGGGCACCCACCAGGATTTTCGGGATGTGATGAAATTGGTGTGGGCGGGGAAACTCGAGACCGTGGTAGATCGCGTGATGCCACTCTGCGAAGGAAAAGCGGCATTCGAGGTACTGGAGCGGGGAGAGCAGTTCGGAAAGATCGTGTTGGTACCGTGAGCGATTCTTCTCAGCTTGATTGAATATTTTTTCACCAATTTTGTCGCTCTGCTTGTGTTCGTTCGTGATAATTCGTGCAATTCGTGACAAAAGAAAAGTGTCCGGCAGTAAGATCAGCAGGAGGGTGATATGAATGCAAGCCAAGACATTGTCACATTCATCACCGATTTTGACGAAAGAATCTCACATCTTGATACGGTCCGGGTCGTCAGCGAGACGCTTTGTTTCATCACTGATGAACTCGAGCTTTTGCGATCATCCATCGCGCTCCTCGAACCCGACCGGAGCGGGTTTCGACTGCGGGATGTCACCTTTGACGTCCAAGACTTGGAGGAAGGGCGCTCTGTGCCCTTTGCGTCCATTTCTATCAGTGAGGTCGTGCAGAGCGGCAAGCCAAGGTATCGTCCCGATATCCAGCAACACGAACCCAAGTTTGAAATGGATGACCGATTCGTCGCTGCGGGGATGAGGTCCGATTACGTGGTGCCCTTGATTGTTGAGGGAGAGTGCATCGGGACTCTGAACAACGGAGCGTCAAAAGTGGACGGCATTTCTGAATGGGATCGCCAACTGTTGGTTCTATTGGCGCCACGATTGGCTCAAGCGCTCCGAAACGCCAATCTGCACGAGGCACTGCAAGAGAGCGAGGAACGTTTATGGACATTGTTGGATTTGACACCGGCCGGAATCGTCGTCATCGATACTGAAACGCACGTGATTGTCCAGGCCAATGCTGCCGCCCTCGAAATGTTTGGCGCGTCACCAGATCAGGTCATTGGTTCGGTGTGTCATACCTACATCTGTCCGGTAGGAGAAACAAAGTGCCCGATCACCGATCTTGGACAAACGATAGACAATTCGGAACGCGTGCTATTGACCGCCGACGGTAAGCGTGTGCCAGTTCTCAAAACGGTGACCTCTGTGATGCTGAATGGTCGCAAGCATCTGCTTGAAAGCTTTATCGACATCACCGAACGCAAGCAAACAGAAGAATCACTGCATCGTTCGGCGGAGGAAACGGCTCGCGGCCAACGTTTGTTGTTGGCTCTCAGCCACGCTGCCCAGGCCGTACAACGCGCCCGCACGCCTAAAGAGGTGTATCAGAACATCGGGGATGAGATCGCCAAGCTGGGCTACTATGCTACCATCTTTACCGTAACTGATGGCCGCACACATTTGGTCGTTTCCTACCTGTCATTCGCACCGACTCTGGTGCAGATGGCTGAGAAACTGACCGGTCTTTCGGCACATAACTATCGTTTCCCCCTAAAACCGGGCGGCTTTTACTATCGTGTTCTCTCTGGGGGCAAAGCCATTTTTACCAACCCAGGAACCGAACCCATAACTGAAGCCTTGCCCAAAATCGCACACCCGCTGGCAGGCCGGTTAGCCAACCTACTTGGACTGGAACAGGCTATCTATGCCCCGATGAGAGGTGGTAATGGGCCTTGCTGTTTGCTGGCAGTTTTGGGCCGTGATTTGACCGAGACCGATGTGCCAGCTATGAGCGCCTTTGCCGGCCAGGCAGCCATCGCCCTCGAAAATGCGCGGCTGTACCAAGAATCTCAACGAGAAATCGCCGAGCGCAAGCGGGCGGAAAAAGAGCGAGAGCGGTTGCTGGTGCAGATCCGCGAGCAGGCCCACCAGGTACAGCAAATCATAGACACAGTGCCAGAAGGAGTGCTCTTGCTGAATATCGATGGCCAGACATTGTTGGCCAACCCCGTAGCAGAAAAGGCTTTGTCTCTCTTGACCGATGCGCAAATAGGCGATACTCTCACACATCTGGGTGACCGTCTGCTGGAGGAATTGTTGGCCTCACCTCACGAGGGGCCGTGGCACGAGATCGAGACCGATGGCAAAACTTTCGAGATCAATGCCCAGCCGGTAAAGTATGGCTCTGAGCCGGAAAATTGGGTAATGGTCATCAACGACGTGACTCGGGAGCGGGAAATCCAACAACGCGTCCAACAACAAGCACGGTTGGCCGCTGTGGGCCAACTGGCCGCCGGCATCGCCCACGATTTTAACAACATTATGGCCACCGTCGTTCTATACGCCCAGATGACGGCGCAAGCAGAAGACGTGTCTGACACGATTCGGGAGCGGATGGCGACCATAAACCAGCAAGCCGAACATGCCACCAATCTGATCCAACAGATTCTCGATTTTGGCCGGCAGGCGATGCTCCAACGGCAACCGCTAGATTTGTTGACGCTCCTCAAGGATCAGGTCAATTTGCTACAACGCACCTTGCCAGAAAGCATCGAGATCGAGTTAACCTACGATATGGAAGAATACGCCGCTCCACTTTTGGTCCACGCCGATCCGACGCGCATGCAGCAAATGGTGACCAATCTGGCCGTCAACGCGCGAGACGCAATGCCACAAGGCGGCAACCTGCACATTGGACTGGAGCGGATGTGGATCGAGGGAGATGAGACGGCCCCTCTGCCAGAAATGGAAGCCGGAGATTGGGTGCGGATGATCGTGTCGGACACAGGGGTAGGGATCGCACCCGACGTATTGTCGCGCATTTACGAGCCTTTCTTTACCACTCGAGCACCGCTGGGCAGCGGGCTGGGGTTAGCACAAGTGCACGGCATCGTGGCGCAGCACGAGGGGCACATCGACGTGGAAAGTCAAATAGGGGAGGGAACAACTTTTACCATCTATCTGCCTATTCTACCCGACCATCCTTCAGGATCGATAGATGGGGGTGCAACACTTGATTTACCCGCCCTGGACAAGGGGCAAAAAGAGACTATCCTGGTGGTCGCAGATGACGCAAATATACGCCAAGTGTTGGTAGAAAGTTTGGAAATGCTCGACTATCAAACACTAGAGGCCGCGAACGACCAAGAGGCACTGACACTGTTGGAGCAGTACCAAGAGCAGATCGCATTGGTGTTGAACGACGTGGGAATGCCAAATGTGGAAGGCACCGCATTGTTGCATACCTTGAAAAAACGTGGGTCGACGGTGGCCGTGGTGCTGTTGACCAACTATCCTTTGGAGAAAAAACTTGATCTTGGAACACCGGGGACAATAGATTGGCTGCTCAAGCCTCTCGACCTGGACCAACTGGCTAAAGTAGTGGCACGGGCATTGAAAAAAGATACCGCTTTGCTCACTGATGCTCGAATATCTTGATCTGATAGCTCTTTGGGATTTCGCGGGCTCAGTCACAAAGAGCCAAGAGGAGTAAAATGAAACAAGCCAACAACACTGTCGGCGCTTTGCGCCATCGTTCGCGCGCGAAACTCACGCCTGCTCAAAGGTGGGTGATCGTCTTGAGCCTATTGGTGCTGACGTTGGGACTGGTAAACCTGGCGCGAGCCGTGTTGGCCTGGCGCTACGACGTTCTTTTACCTGATCTGCCAATGACGGTGCCGCTAACCTACCTGACAGCGATGGGCAGCTTTTGGGGTTTGGTCTTTGTGATCTGCACGGTGGGGCTGGTGCGCTTTCGCCGCTGGGGGCGGTGGGGGACACTGGTGGCGACGATTCTTTACGAGGTCCACGTATGGATCAATCATCTTTTGTTCGCTGCCAACGACTATGCGCTCCAAACCAGGCCACGAGACCTGGCGCTCACTTTGCTTTTATTGATCTTCATTTGCGGGCCACTGAACTTGGCCGAGATACGAAAGGTATTCAAGTCATAGATATGTCCAACCCATAGTTTTACGGAGAAAGATAAAATGATGCGTATCGCTGTTCTTTCTGATATTCACGGCAATCTGCCAGCATTAAAAGCCGTCCTGACCGACATTCAGGCCCAGGGCGCGCCCGATACCTACTTGGTCTTGGGCGACCTGGCCGTCTTTTGTCCCTGGCCGACCGAAACATTGGACAAGCTGAGAGCACTGCCTAACGTCAGCTTTTTGCAGGGCAACACCGACCGATACTTGGTCACCGGTCAGCGGCCCGTCCATCCAGTTTGCTCACCGGAGGATTGGACCGCAATGCCCACCCGGCTGGCCGAACGCGAAGCCAACTTTCTCTGGACAGTGGACCGACTCTCATACGCCGATTACGAGTTCCTGCGCGACCTACCCCCACGGCTAGAGATGGACGTCCCCGGCTATGGACGCGTCGTCGCCGTCCACGCCACCCCCACCGACGACGAAACCGTCATTCTGCCCGACACACCCGACGACGAGATCCGCCCGCACCTGGCTGGTCTCGATGCCCGCTTGCTGCTCTACGGCCACACCCACCGCCCGCTGGACCGCACCGTGGACGGCGTCCGCATCGTCAACGACGGCAGCGTGGGCATACCGCTGGACGGTACTCCTCTTCCATCCTACACCTTGGTCGATTTCAAGGGTGATCAGTGTGAGATCACCGGACATCGCGTGGTCTATGACCGGTCGGAGGTAATCGCTGAGCTGAAGCGAGTCGAGCATCCGGGAGTAGAGTGGGTGCCAGAAAAGCTGCTGGAGGCAAGTCCATGATAGATAAAATCGAACTTTTAGCCCCAGCACGAGACCTGGAATGCGGTTTGGCCGCCATAGACTGCGGCGCGGATGCGGTCTATATCGGCGCGACGCGCTTTGGCGCGCGTGCCAAAGCGGGCAACTCGGTGGCGGACATCAAAGCGCTGGCCCGTCACGCCCACAAATACTGGGCCAAGGTGTACGTCACGCTGAACACGCTGCTCCACGACGACGAGTTGCCGTCAGCCGTGAACCTGGCCCACCAACTCTACGAGGCTGGCGTGGATGCGTTGATCGTGCAAGATGTGGGGCTGCTAGAATGTGATCTGCCGCCGCTGCCGTTGATCGCCAGCACGCAGATGCACAACGCGACCCCGGCCCGGGTGGCGTTTCTCGAACAGGTCGGATTTCAGCGCGTGATCCTGGCGCGCGAACTCGACCTAGAACAGATCAAGGCCATCCGCCAACAGACGAGCATCGAGCTCGAATTTTTCGCCCACGGCGCGCTGTGCGTCGGCTACAGCGGGCAGTGCTATATGAGCTATGCCATCGGTGGGCGGAGCGGCAACCGGGGCGAGTGCGCCCAACCCTGCCGCAGGAGCTATCGTCTGGTAGATCAGGACGGCAAGACGTTGGTGAAGAATCGTCATTTGCTCTCGCTGCGGGACCTCAACCTCTCGGAACATTTGGGTGATCTGATCGACGTGGGCGTCACTTCTTTCAAGATCGAAGGGCGGTTAAAGGACCGGGCCTACATCGTGAATGTGGTCAGCCACTATCGCCGCCAGCTCGACGATGTGTTGCGCGCCAGGGGACTGTCCAAGAGTTCGTCCGGCCAGAGCCAGATCGATTTCGAACCCGACCCGATCAAGACGTTCAACCGGACGTTCACAACCCATTTCCTGCACGGTCGCGCCGAGTCGCCCGGCTCGATTGATACGCCCAAAATGGTTGGCGAGTTTGTCGGGCAGGTGGTGCGGATGAACAAGCGCTCGTTCGAGCTAGAGCCGGGCTATGCGTCGCTCCACAATGGGGATGGCTTGTGCTTTTTCGACTTGTCTGGTACGCTACGCGGCACCACGGTCAACGGGGTGCGGGGGCAAACGATCTTTCCTCACAAGCTCGGAGGGATACAAGAGGGCACACGGTTCTACCGGAATCACGATCACGTCTTTTTGACCCATTTGAAAAAGAGCCGCATCGAGCGCAAGATCGGGGTGAGCCTCAAACTGGGAGAGACGCCTAAGGGCTTTATCCTCTCAGCCGTGGACGAGGATGGCAACATGACCATGGGCGTGTTGGTGAACGACAAAGCCAAAGCCGAAAAGCCAGAAAAGGTATTGACCCGCGTCCGAAAACAGTTGCGGAAAATGGGGGGAACAGAGTTCGTCTGTACAGAGATAGAAATTGATTGGCAGGACGTCTACTTTGTACCGCTCTCGGATCTGAACGCACTGCGCCGCCGCACGTTAGACAAGCTGGCCGCCGCACGGGCGAATAACCGGCCCGTGCTCGAGCACGCGCTCTCGGGCAACAACGTGCCGTATCCCGAAAAAACACTCACCTACTTGGGAAATGTCCTGAACCAACAGGCCACTGCTTTTTACCAGCGGCACGGAGTGACACAGATCGCGCCGGCCGCCGAGTCTGGCTTGATGATGCACGGCGAGCGGGTGATGCGCACCCGGTATTGCATCAAGCATCAGCTTGGCTATTGCCACCGTGAGGGCGACGTCCCGCGCCTCCGCGAACCACTCTACCTGGTCGACGAGGATGGGCACGAGTACGAGTTGCGCTTTGATTGTGCTGCTTGTGAGATGGAAGTGTTCTTTTAGTCTCTACACTAGATTTTGCTACCGGACACTTTTTTCGCAATGCCGCAAAAGTCACTTGGGGACGCTCCGAGTAAATTTTAGCGATATAGCCAACAGTGTGGGTGATGCCAGGATCAGTACACAAATCTTGAAAAAGTTGACGTTTTACCATTTTTGATCGTTTTTCTGACATCTG
>JAAEPW010001358.1 GCA_024232355.1 Chloroflexota bacterium
CCTAGCCCGGCTCCCGCTGTCGGTGACTTGGTCGAGGTTTCAGGACCCATTCAAGAGTATCATGGGCTGACCCAGCTTAATGGCGGCACTGTCACCGTCCTCAGCAGCGGCAATCCTTTGCCCGATCCCTCGGTAGTTACTACTCTCGATCTCAACCAAGAGATGTGGGAGAGCGTATTCGTCCGCGTCGAGGGCCTGACTGTCACCAACCCTGATCTGGGCAATGGCGAGTGGCAAGTCGACGACGGAAGCGGCCCCGCGGTGATCGACGATATGGGCAACTATACCTACGCCCCTCTCCTCGACGACACGCTGGACTATGTCCAGGGGCCACTGAACTATGGCTATAGCGCTTTCAAGATCGAGCCTCGCGACGATGGCGACATTGGCTTGCCAGTACCGCCGCCCGCACTGGTCATCAACGAGTTTCTCGCTGACCCGGCCAGTGGCTTGGCAGGCGATGCCAACGGCGATGGCACCCGCGATAGTTCGCAGGATGAATTCATCGAGATCGTGAACAACTCGGATGCTGACCTGGACATTTCTGGCGGGACGTTAGAAGATGGCTTCTCTGTGCGTCATACTTTCCCGGCAAACACAATCGTTCCCGCCAATTGCGCCATCGTCGTCTTTGGCGGCGGCACACCTACGGGAGCGTTCGGCGGAACAGTTGTGCAGACGGCCAGCACCGACGCGCTCGGCTTGAACAACGGCGGTGATGTGATCACCCTCAGCGTTGACTCGACCATCCAAGTGGTCGCTTATGGTTCTGAGGGCAGCGACAACCAATCGCTCACTCTCGATCCTGATATCACTGGTAGCACATTCGTGAAACACTCGGAGGCTACTGGTTCCGGCGGTTCCCTTTTCTCGCCAGGTACTCGGATTGATGGTTCATCGTTTGCCGGTTGTGGTACTGTATTTGGCAACTGCGGCGATCCGGCCACCTTTATCCACGACATCCAGGGCAATGGCCTGGCCAGCCCAATGGACGGCGCAACTGACGTCGTCATCGAAGGTGTGGTCGTGGGCGACTTTCAGACCAGTTCGAATCTGCGTGGTTTCTTTCTCCAGGAAGAGGACGCCGACGCCGACGGCGATACCGCGACCTCGGACGGCATCTTTGTCTACGATGGCTCTACACCCGCCGTGGACGTGAACGTGGGCGATGTGGTGCGCGTGATGGGCGAGGTGACCGAGTTCTATGACCTCACAGAATTGACCAACATCAGCGACGTTGTGATTTGTTCCTCCGGCAGCAGTGCTTCGCCTGCGACGGTCACCTTGCCCGTGGCAAGCTTGGACGACTGGGAGCAATACGAGGGCATGCTGATCAACATCCCGCAAACCCTGTACGCCACCGGCAACTATTACCAGGGCCGTTATGGCGAGGTGGATCTCTCGGTCAACGAACGGCTGGATATCCCGACCAACGTCGTTTTGCCGGGTGCAGCGGCTATCGCTTTGCAAGACCTCAACGACCGCAGCCGCATCCAACTGGAAGACGGCCGTACGATTCAGAACCCCGTGCCCGCTCCCTACATAGGAGACGGCGGTACCCTGCGCGCGGGAGACACTATCCCCGAACTGACAGGTGTTTTGCACTATAGTTTCGATTACTATGAAGTCCATCCCGTGGGAGCTGTGAACTTTGGCCGCGAAAACGCCCGCGACGCCACACCGCCTGATACCGGCGGGACGCTCCAGATCGCCAGTTTTAACGTGCTGAACTATTTTAGCACTCTTGACGATAACGGGGCTATCTGCGGGCCTACGGGTGGTATGGGCTGTCGAGGTGCGGATGACGCCGACGAGTTTGCCCGCCAGCGTGCCAAGATCATCGCCGCCATCGTTGCGATGGACGCCGACGTGATCGGCCTGATGGAGTTGGAAAACCATGCTACAGACGCGGCGCTGCAAGACCTGGTGAACGGTCTGAACGCCGTTGCCGGGGCAGGGACGTATGCGTACGTCAACACCGGCCCTGTCGGCACGGACGCCATCAAGGTGGCCTTTATCTACCAGCCTGGCACGGTCGCGCCGGTTGGTGCATATGCCGTCTTGGACTCGTCGGTGGACCCAACGTTCATTGATACCAAGAACCGGCCTGCGCTGGCTCAGACCTTTGTGGAAAACGCCACCGGCGAGGCCTTTACCGTCGCGGTCAATCACCTCAAATCCAAAGGCTCTGACTGCAACGACCTGAACGACCCGGACATGGGCGACGGCCAGGGCAACTGTAACATGACCCGCACTGCCGCCGCCGCGGCGTTGGTGAACTGGCTGGCGACAGATCCCACCGGAAGTGGTGACCCCGACTTGCTGATCATCGGCGACCTGAACGCTTACGCTATGGAAGACCCCATCACGGTCATCAAGGACGGAGGCTATACCGACTTGTTGGAGAGCTTTGTGGATGCCAGCACCTACTCGTACGTCTTTATGGGGCAGTCTGGCTATCTCGACCACGCGCTGGCTAACGCCGATCTGACGACTCAGGTAACGGGCGTAGTCGCATGGCACATTAACGCTGACGAGCCGCCCGCACTGGATTACAACGACTATAATCAGCTCGCCGGACTCTACAATCCAGATCAGTACCGCGCCTCTGACCACGACCCCGTGATCGTTGGCCTGAACCTGTTAACGGACAGCGACGGCGACGGCATACCAGACGATGCAGACAACTGCCCCGATACCCCGAACCCCGGCCAGGAGGACATCGACAACGACGGCATCGGCGACGCTTGCGATGACTGTCAGGACGTGGACCAGGACACTGTCTGTGACGACGTGGACAACTGCCCCGATACCCCGAACCCCGGCCAGGAGGACATCGACAACGACGGCATCGGCGACGCCTGCGACGACTGCCAGGACGTGGACCAGGACACCGTCTGCGACGACGTAGACAACTGCCCCGACGCCCCCAATCCCGGCCAGGAAGACACCGACAACGACGGCATCGGCGATGCCTGCGACGACTGCCAGGACGTGGACCAGGACACCGTCTGCGACGACGTGGACAACTGTCCTAGTGTTCCCAACCCCGGCCAGGAGGATACCGACGGAAACGGTGTCGGTGACGCCTGTGAACTTGACGACTTGGCGCCCGTTTCCTGGGTCAAACGTTTGAGGCCCATTCGTTTTGGCCCCACCTTTAGAGTGCGGTGGAAGGGCAACGACCCCGGCGGATCGGGCATTCATTGTTACAACGTGCAGTTCAGGGACGGGCGTGGCCCCTGGCAAGACTGGCAAACGTGTACGACAGACAAGTCTACCATGTTCTCTGGCGAGCGGGGTCACCTGTATAGATTCCGCTCCCAGGCCGTAGACAACGCGGGTAACGTCGAGGACTGGTCGCCGGTACCCGACGCCTGGACGTACGTTCTGAGAAGATGGTGGTAATGGTACAACGTTGCTTCTGAACAACGTCTAAACGCCAAGTAGCACAGCGACAAGAAACAACGAGGCGCCCTCCTTTTGGAGGGCGCCTCGCTGCACAAGACGTGTTATGGGTCATTATCACATCTGTGTTCTCATTGGCCTGGAGCCTAGGTCTCAACTGAAATCCAAACACGCTCGATAATAAGCGTATCGTCTCCAATCATATCGAAAATCGCGGATGGATACCAACGTGTCCGACCATTATCTTCCCTGATTCTGGTCTGGGTTTTTCCCAAATCTTGTTCAGTGAAACCTTATTCCGATCAGCGTCTGGACTCAATTGTCCAGACGGATGATTTTTCTCTTTAGTGCAACAGTTACGGCGGCGGTGCGATCGCCGACCTCCAATTTGGCAAAGATGTGGACAAAGTGTGATTTCACCGTCGCTTCGGTGATGTACAATTTGTCCGCGATCCCTTTATTCGAGTTGCCACGGGATGCAAGTTCCAATACTTGTATTTCGCGCATACTCAGCGAGTTCTTGGATGTCTTGGTCAGACGGCGAGTTATTTTCTCGGCCACGCTGGGGGCAAAGGTCACTTCGCCCCGCGCCGCGCTGCGCACCGCACGAAACAATGCCTCAGGGGGCGCGTCTTTAAGCAGATAGCCTGTGGCACCTGCTTGGATGGCGGGCATAATATCGGCATCTGTGTCAAAAGTGGTGAGCACTAAAATCCTCACTTTTGGCTGCCGAGTGTGGATGCGTCGGATGGCAGCCAGACCATCCAACACGGGCATTTGCAAATCCATCAAAATCACATCCGGTGTGTGAAAAGCTGATAGGGTTGTAGCTACCTCTCCATTTTCGGCATCGGCAACCACTTTAAAATCCGGTTGGGAGGTCAAAAGGGCGCGTAATCCGCTGCGGACAACGGGGTGATCGTCAGCAATCAATATTCGAATTGTCATATCACTTCCAAAATGGGTATCAATACAGCTATTTTCGTGCCTTTGCCTGGCTCACTTTCGATGGTTAACTCGCCGCCAAGTTCTTCTGCACGCTCACGCATAGACTTTAGGCCAAAGCCGTGCCCATTCAGTGCAGGGTCAAAACCCTGTCCATCATCTGCCACGTCTAGTGCGAGGATGTCGGGCATGTACGAGATAGTGATATTGACATTGTGCGCACAGGCGTGTTTTTTGACATTGTGTAGTGCTTCCTGGGATATACGCAGCAGTGCGACATCTGTGGACGAGTCGAGAGGGTGCGGGGTACCGGTGACGGCTACAGCCACATTGACAGCGTTTTCAACCGACCAGCGCGCTGCCACTCCTTCGATGCTTTCAACGAGGGAAGCGTGTTCGAGTTGTTCGGGCCGCATATCCCAGATCATGCGGCGGGCTTCGTCGAGGCCCTCACGGGCAGACTGCTCGGCCTGTTGCAGACGCGCATGGATGGTAGTCGGGTCGCTTAGACGTGCGGCGGCCAAGTGCATAATGATAGAGGTAAATTGCTGTGCGAGCGTGTCGTGGATTTCGCGGGCCAGGCGTTGACGCTCGGCTAATATGCCCGTCTCGCGCTCAGCTTTGAGTAGACTGGCGCGGGTTTGGGTGAATTCATCTAAAAGTCGTTGGCGGTCTGCACTTTGGTTAATCAGGAAAGCAATAAAAACGCCAATCAGGGTTGCGGCTATTAGAGACCCCAGAGTAATCATCAGGGTGACGAACCAATTCTCAGTGGGGTGGTAAAGCACGTAGAGCAGGTACAGGCTCATGGTCTGGGAAAATACTACAGCAATCGCCCAGCGAACGGGAAAGCGGGTGAATATCAAAGGATAGAACATTGCCGCCAGTAGCAGGGATTGAGCATTTAGGGCGAGCAATCCTCCCCACAGCGCCCAGCCAAAGAAAAAATACAGCACACCACGCCTGGGCGCATTCCGCCAGCGCATAATGGGGGTTGCAATGAAAGGGATGTACCACAATGCCAACAACGCCGAAAGTCCCAGAAAGAGCAGCGGGGGGCTAATGGGTGGGGTGTTGCCGAGATCAAAAGCAATATTCAGTCCGAGAAAAGTGTAGGCGGATATATGCCAAACCCAATCCCACTGTTCCCATACGTTGCGCTTGTGGTTCGTCTGATGATTTGCCATGTGAATATTATACCATGACCTCTGGGTCCCCAAAGAACCCAGAGGTCACAAATTAGCAAGAGATACAGTTACAGCTCAGCCAATGCTCCTAGTCCCCGTCCCGGGGACAGCTTGTGCGGCAAATAATTGCTCAAAATGTGACACTTTTGCCAGAACCGCCCTCGGGACGAGGGCGGTGAGCCTAAAACATCCAATTTTGCAGCAGCCCGAGTAGTAACGAGATACACTGATATTTACATATTTGCCGCCATAAAAATCATCATCGTGGCAAATGGTTCGCTGATGAGCACGGCCAAGCTGTGCCCCAAAATAACGGGGGTGAGACTGCGCTTGCCCCATACAAACAGACCGCCAAGCATCAAACCGTAAACCATGCTAAAGGCGAATGAAAAGACGTTGAACCCGGCCCAAACCGTGTGATACAGGGCGAAAACAAGAGCCGAGATTAGTATCTGCACCCAATTAGGTATTTTTATTCGCTGCAATTGATTCATCAAAAAGCCGCGCGTCACAAAGTCTTCGAGCAGCGCGCCCCCAGCGGCCAACAGCGCGGCCAAGACGCGCAAGCCGTTTATCTGAGTGATATTGGCGTCGGGGTCAAACTGGAAAATGCTGGTCAAAAATAAAAACCCCCACAGCAGGCCCAACGCCAATCCTGCAATATTCGCAGCCGTGCGGGAGGGGGCGCCGAGTCCCAGCGAGCGCACCATCTCACGCAAAGACATTCCATCGCTCATACGCAAGATCACGGCGATGATGATGCAAAAACCAATCCAAAACGACACTAGCAAAGCGATAACTGAAGCCTCGATGGATAGACGCTGATTCAGCAGGGTTGGGATGGGGCCAAAGTTCGGTCCAACAAGTAGAAACAAGAGAACGATCACGATTGCCAGGCGGCGCCAAACAGTGTTACTATTGATTTCAGGGATAGTCATATTTCCTCCAGGAATGAATGAGATAAGCCAAGTATATAGTATTTTCCCTGACGTGTCATCCGACTCCCGATCGATTTTGCTATCCATCAAAAGTTGGATAATAAAAAAACAGCCGTGTTGACCAACTTTGTGCTATCTTTGAGGATTGGGCAGCAGCCAGTTCAATTTGACTATTGCCTATGCCGATTCGTGGCCTATCGCCGCACGAGTTGTCTGGCGGAGGACCGACCTGGCACCAGTTGCCCAGCTACCACGAAACAGCTTATTGAAATGGCCCAAAACCCTGCCCCCGCTGTTTCTCGCAAAATGAAGAACGCTAAAGGGGTTTTGGGTGCTATCAACAACGTCTGTCATTCGATGTATAAACTTGGCCCGATATCACGATTCAACAAGCAATAACGGGTGTTTGCTACCGGACACTTTTCACATACGAGTGGGATATGTTAATTTTTTGCCACGAATTGCACGAATTTTCACAAATTTCTCTCCCACATTCGTGGTAATTCGTGCAATTCGTGGCTAAAGAAAAAAGTGTCCGGTAGTGAAAACGGGTGCGGTTTTATGAGACTTTGTCAAGGTGCAGGGGAGAGGTGCGATTTTGCGAGATTCAACATAACCTTGCTAGTTCTATTCACACAGCACGTCAGCAGATCGGAAGCCTCACGTGGTCGAGTTGCTGAATGCTCCAATGATACGATCCATATCAGAGGCTGTGCCGCCAGCCAAGTTTCAATCCTTTCGTTCCCATCATCCGACTCTATATCAATCATGTGGTTTGCCCGCTTGCCAACTAGCCCTTTGGTTTCTTTGGATGTCAATTTTCGCTTGGTGACGCCGTTCGTAGAGACGATGGGGGCAGCGGGCGCTTTGGGTTTGTGCCAGGGTCTTTGTTAAAGTATAATTTGCAAGTAACCATTCTTGCTCACTTTTTTATCGCTTTAGCAGATGGAGGTTGCTTGGGTTGAAAGCGTTCTGGTTCCCCCATCTGACCGATATCCTCCCTAGCAATGCAGACACATTTACCCCCGCAGTATCCTGCGGAGCCTGAATGCAAACGAGGAGAAACCAATGATAAAGATCAAATCCCGCAAGCGTTTGATTTTCGTGTTCAGCCTAGTTTTGGCGAGCGTCTTGGCCTGCAACCAGCCTGACGTGCCGGAGAGTACGGTAACGCCTGGAGAGCCGGAGCCGAACCCCACTCTCCCCCCGTCAGCCGCCCCAACGCCCACGGAGGTAGCAGAACCCAGCCCCGCTCCACCTCCCCCGTCCGGCGACCTCATCCAACCCGCCGACCTGGTCTACTTGGGCGCGTTCCGTTTGCCGGGCGACGCGCCTGACGAGGTCGGCTGGATGTGGAGTGGCGAGGCGCTAACCTACTACCCCGACGGCGACCCCGGTGGCCCCGACGACGGCTTTCCCGGTTCCCTCTTTGGCAGCGGCCACAACTGGAACCAGTACATCTCTGAGGTCAGCATCCCCGCGCCGCTGGTCTCTTCCGGCAAGAACCTGGAAGAATTAAACACCGCCACCACCCTGCAGCCGTTCCAGGACATCCGCGGAGGATTGTTCGACTGGCCGCTAGAGCAGCCCCGTGTCGGGCTCGAGTACCTACCACCGCAAGGTGAACAAGAGAGGGCCAAGCTCTACTTTTGCTGGGCGCCGCACCTGGACGAGGGAGCCACCAATCCATCCCATGGCTGGGCCGAGTTGGACCTTTCCAGCCCGCAACCGGCCGGGCTCTGGCGCATCGACGAGTACTGGAATTACGTCACGACCGACTACATGTTTGCCATCCCGCCAGCGTGGGCTGACGCCCATACGCCAGGGATGCGCTTGGCGACAGGCCGCTACCGCGACGGCGGCCAAGGATCGCTGGGCCCCAGCCTGTTTGCCATCGGCCCGTGGAACGACGGCATCCCGCCACAGCCGGGCGCGACGCTCTTAGCCATACCCCTCCTCCTGTACGGTAACTTTTTTGAACAAGGTTCCCCTGCGATGGACGGCTATGCCCATTCTGACCACTGGTCGGGTGGCGCGTGGCTCACTGCTGGGGATAAATCTGCCGTCGTGTTCGTCGGCAGCAAGGGGCTGGGGGAGACCTGGTACGGCTGCCCCGACGGCACCGTGTGGCCGGAAGAGCCGCCCTATCCGCCCGAATGTGATGATCGGGGCTGGTGGTCTACTCAATTCGCGGCCCAGATCATCTTTTACGATCCCGCCGACCTGGCGGCCGTCGCCACAGGAACGATGGCGCCCGGGGAACCGCAGCCCTACGCAGTGCTGGACATCGAAGACGTGCTGTACAACGCCGATTTCGTACTGCTGAATCATCTCGGCGCGGCGGCCTTTGACCGCGAGCGGGGTCTGCTCTACGTGCTAGAGCCGCTGGCCGACGAGGAAAGATCGCTGGTGCACGTGTGGCGGGCAGAGTAAAAATAACGAAAGTACGAGAACAACTCTTTTGATACGTGTTTTTCGATGTGAAACCAAACAAACAGTAATGGAGATAGTTAATGATAAATGTATCGGCAAACAACCAAATTTTAAAGGGTAAGGTCTGCTTGGTTACCGGAGCTACTTCCGGCATTGGCAAAGCCACCGCTACCGCTTTGGCTGCACAAGGTGCCAAAGTTGTAATTGTGGGGCGCAATGAGCCAAAAACAGAACAGGTTGTCCAGGAAATACGATCAGAAACCGGCAATGATAAACTGGGCTCTCTTTTGGCTGACTATTCTGATCTACAACAGGTCAGAGAGCTGGCGACGGCGTTCAAAGCGCAGTATGCACAGCTTGATGTTCTGGTGAATAATGCGGGAGCCTTTTTTAACCGCCGCCAGCAGACAGCCTACGGCGTCGAGATGACCTTTCTCGTCAACCATCTGGCGCCTTTTCTGTTGACCAATCTACTGCTGCTAGACACTGCACCAGCCCGCATTGTCAATGTTTCGTCCGCTGCGCATAAATACGACAAGATGGATTTCGATGACCTGGGTTTTGAGCGCGCTTTCTCGGGGATGAAGGCGTATGCGCGTTCCAAACTGGCAAACATCATGTTTACCTATGAACTGTCCCGACGGTTGGCAGACCGCCCTACAACCGTCAATGCGCTGCATCCAGGCCAGGTCGCCACCAACATCTTTGGTACCAATTCTTCTATCTTGAGTCCCATCTTTAAATGGTTTATGGGATTGTTCGCCCTTACGCCAGAGCAAGGCGCAGATAATTCGATATACTTGGCGTCTTCTCCTGAGGTAGAGGGCATAACGGGGAAATATTTTGTCAAACGAGAAGCGGTGCCATCCTCCCCGCTCTCCTATGACGAAAAAGTTGCCGCGCGCTTGTGGGAAGTCAGTGAACGGCTAACGGCCTGATTCCCTGCCGCCGGTGACATTCTGTTGTCCCAAAAAGCTTTGCAACCGTAGCCGCGCTTTCCATAGCGCGCGTGCGCAACTTGTTGCGACGGAAACCGTGGCTACATGTACTTTCCCATAATATGAAAAAGGAGCAACAAGATGAGCATCCTATCTATCGCCATCATCATTTTTATGGCTCTCGAAACGATGAACGTGCTAACCCTGTATTTTTGGCCCGGATCACGTTTGGCCAACGGTGTGGGGGTCTTTAACGCCTGGGAAAAGTCCAAGGCTGACCCGGAACTGCACCAGTTTGTCCGCTACCTGGTGTTCTGGGTCGCGGGAACAAAGCTCATTTTCATCGCCCTGCTATTGGTCATCCTGCTGACCACGGACGAATCGACCAAACTGCTGACGGTCGTGGCCCTGATCGCGTCCATCCTGTCCTTTTTCTGGCGCTTGTTCCCCATCATCAGAACCCTGGACGCAGCCGGACATATCACTCCCGCCGGCTATTCCAAGGCCCTGGGGCTTATGATCGCCGGTTTCATTGGGCTTTTTGTTTTGGCTTTGCTTTGGTCGTTACTATAAGAGCCATTGCTAGCGTATAATTCGGACAAGTGCTTGAACAACTCGGTTTGCTCAAATCATGCATCAAGGTTATCATATACATGGAATTGTGCATGATATACAAACATTTCGCATATCACGCACTAGATGAGTGGTCAGCAAAATGCTTCGCAGATTCAATGGTTAGGTGCTTGTAAGATAAAGAGGGCAAGATAGTGAATTGGGACGAGTATTGCGACAAGTATCTGGATGCTTTAGAAAAACACAACCGCAAATGGGGTGGGAGTTTTCACGGCATTGAGTCATTTACAAGCCACTATATGCTCAATTTGATAGATACAGAACCAAATATTGTGCCTAAATTTACGCAGACAAGCAATAAAGATATTCAATGGTTTCTTAATGCGTTAATGGATGAAAAACGCAAACAGTTTGCCTTAATTCTTGTTGCTCAAACCGAGCGCCTACCAAATGAATTCTTGCCTGTTCTTGTTCAAACTGCTTTGCTCGATTATCCTGAAAATTTTATTGGAGTTGCCTGCCGATTTTTTGGTTCTGTGCGAGTAGCTAAAGCATTGTTTAAGTACACCTTAAATACGAAACAGATATTGAAGAAGAAATAGCACAACAAGCTTTTTACTGGGCAACTTTGAGGGTAGATTTACAAAGCGAGGAGGCAGTCGAGTTAATGACTTTATTAGAAAGAGCCTCCACCAATTCACAATATTCTGACAGTCTCCGGAAATGCGCACAGGTATATTATCTACGTATGGAAGGTAACTTAAAACCCCTTACCTTTGAGACCAATGAAATGGGCATTGGCATTTAGCCCAAAATGATTTGAAATATCTAAGGATGCCTTTTCATTACTACTCGCAAAGTGTAGCGTTTATTTGGGGGTAGTATCGGAAAACAACCGTCTTACTTATCCAAGCCGCACCTAATAATGCCCATGCACACGAATTGCTAATCTTCGTTTTTTAGAAAATGGTTACGCCTGCGATGTCACATTGGCATCGGGAGTATTCTTGCTGACCCGCAATCGTGTGATGGGCGGGCGTTAGGCCCGAAATGCCTGCGGCTAGACACCTGACCATTTCACCCAACAACCGATTCTTGAATTAAACAGAACCCGTTTAAGCCCCAGCCTCACCTAAAACCTCCACAAGATACTGCCCCGTATGCGATCCCTCCACCCCCACCACCTCCTCCGGCGTGCCCTGCGCAACCACGCATCCCCCCTCATTCCCACCATCCGGCCCCAGGTCAATCACATAACCCGCCGACTTTATCACTTCCAGATGGTGCTCGATCACCAAGACCGTGTGCCCGGCGTCTACCAAGCGATTCAGACAATCGAGCAGCCGCTGGATGTCCGGCAGATGCAGGCCCGTCGTCGGTTCGTCGAGGATGTAGAGCTTGTGCCCGCGCTTGACCTTGGACAACTCGGTCGCCAGCTTGACGCGCTGGTATACGAACTGTATGAGATCGTCACGAGCGGTTGCGCGATGGCGGTTGCGGGGTATAATTGAAATGTAGCGCGTTGTTTTTTGATAGGCTGGTGGGCAGGCCCCATCTATTCAATAGTTCGTACACCGAAAAGCTCACACGATAAATCGACCAAGCCATAACTCCCAAGTCATATAATCGGACGAGTTCTTAATGGAGACACCGCACTTGGAGATAATCTGGACAGAGTATATGCAGTATCGAGCCAAGTTGCGTGGATTCGAGCTAGACGAGATAGAGCGTATTGTGCGCTACACTGATGAGCGATATGTAGATCGGGTAACCGGGCGTTGGGTAGCAATAGGACAGCATAAAGGTATTTTGGTGCTGGTTCCTTACGAGATCAAAGCCCAACAGTTTGTTCCCGTAACCGTTCATACGACTACTCGTCAGCAAATTAACTTGCGGCTCAAAACAGGGAGGTTGGGATATGAGTGAAACACGGATGGTATATTTTGAGCAGGATGACATATTACATATCGTGATTTCGGACGAACCTGAAGCAGGGAGTGTGGAACTTGCTCCGAACATCACCGTGGAACTGAATGCTGCGGGGGAACTCATCGGTATCGAAATCTTGACTGCAAGTCACTTTATTCGTGATACGATTGTAGAATCTATCCAAGGGCGTGTGTTACATATGCCAAAGATGGAGCCAATTTTGTAAATCACACGTTAGCTCACCCAAGCATAAAAGTGACCAGAGGGTTTCTGTTAAAACACGCGAGTGTATGATGGCCTCATTACAGACTTGATGTACCTCTTCTGATGTGGGATGAACATCATCCAGTACAATCAGATTGAGTGTGTCATAAACTCCCATCCAGACAAGCCCTCAAATACCGCCCCGTATGCGACCTCCCAACCCCCACCACCTCCTCTGGCGTACCCTGCGCAACCACGCATCCTCCCTCATTGCCACCGTCCGGCCCCAGATCAATCACATAATCCGCCGACTTTATCACTTCCAGATGATGCTCGATCACCAGGACCGTGTGCCCGGCATCCACCAAGCGATTCAGACAATCGAGCAGCCGTTGAATGTCCGCCAGGTGCAGGCCCGTCGTCGGCTCGTCGAGGATGTAGAGCTTGTGCCCGCGCTTGACCTTGGACAGCTCGGTCGCCAGCTTGACGCGCTGGATCTCGCCGCCGGAAAGCGTGCTCGATGACTGGCCCAATTTCAGATAACCCAGGCCCAACTGGTCCAGCAGCCCGATCTTGCGCGCGATGTACGCCCGATCTCTGGCGTGCGCCTCGCCGTTCGCCTGGAAAAAGCCCGCCGCCTCTTCAAACGACATGTCGAGCACCTCGGCGATATTCTTGCCCCGGTACGTGACCTCCAGGACGTCTTTGCGGTACCGTTTGCCCTTGCACACCGGGCAGACCGACTCGACGTCCGGCATGAACTGGAGCGGTGTGACGATGGTGCCCCTGCCGCGACATTCCTCGCAGCGCCCGCCCAGATTACCGTTGAAACTAAACGCGGCGTGCGTATACCCAAGGGCTTGCGCCGCCGGTGTCGCCGCAAACATCTTGCGGATGCGGTCGAAAATCCCAATGTACGTCGCGGGATTCGAGGTGGACGTGCGCCCGATGTAGGACTGGTCGATGCTGATCACACTGTCGATGTGCTCGACGCCCTCCACCCGGTCCGCCTCGCCGGGGATCGTGCGCCGGTCGTGAAAGCGCGCGTGCAGCGTCTTGTAGAGCACGTCGTGCACCAGGCTGCTCTTGCCCGAACCGGACACCCCGCTCACACAGACAAACACGCCCAACGGTATCTCGACGGTGAGATTCTTGAGGTTGTGCTGCCGGGCGCCGACGATCCTGAGCGCGTGACCGTTCGGCGAACGGCGGGCAGCGGGCAGCGCGATCCGCCGCTTGCCGCTCAGGTACTGCCCGGTGATCGAGGTGGGCGACCGCATCATCTCCTCGACGGTGCCCTGGGTCACCACCTGCCCTCCGTGCACGCCCGGCCCCGGCCCCATCTCGATGACGTGGTCGGCGGCCCGCATCGTCTCGACGTCGTGTTCCACCACGATGACAGTGTTGCCGATGTCGCGCAGCTTTTTCATCGTGTCGATGATGCGATAGCCATCCCGAGGGTGCAGGCCGATGCTCGGCTCGTCCAGGATGTACATCATGCCCATCAACCCGGAACCGATCTGCGTCGAGAGGCGCACGCGCTGCGCCTCCCCGCCCGAAATCGTCGACGCGTTGCGGCTCAGATTCAGATAGCCGACGCCGATATCGACCAGCAGCGTCACCCGCGTGACCAGTTCCTGCACGACGGCATCGCCCACCGTGCGCTTGTCCGCCGGGACTGTGATGGTTTCGAGGAACGCTTTCAGGTCGGTGAGCGGCATACGGCCCAGCTCGTGGATCGTCTTGCCGCCGACGGTCACACATAGCCGCTGGGGCTTGAGACGCGTGCCGCCGCAGTCGGGGCACGCCCGCTCGGTCATCACCTGTTTCGAAAAGTACGAGTCCGACGAAACCGGCACGCCCTGCTCGCGCAGTTGCTTGAACCGGCGGTCCAACTGGTTGACGATCCCCTCGTAGACAATGTGCTGCCCGACCTGCGGGGCGCGTTTCGTCGCGTCCGGCGGCTCGACCAATTCAAAGCGCTCGCCGCGCGTGCCGTTCAAGATAACGTCTTTTGCGCGCTCGGACAAATCCTCAAAAGGTACGTCCAGGCTGAAATCATAGCGCTGCGCCAGGCTGTACAGCAACATGTACTTGTAGGGATGTTTGACACTGAGAAACGTGTTGGTCAGCGCCCCCTGGCGAATGCTCTTTTGCGGCTTGGCGACGATCAGGCGCGGGTCCGCCTTGAGATACATACCCAGCCCGCCGCAAGTCCGGCAAGCGCTGTCGGGGTCGTTGAACGAAAAATAATATGGCTCTAGTTCGCGCATCGCCACGTGGTGCTCGGGGCAGGCAAAGCCATCGTAAAAGGCGGCGCAAGACTCGGCAAAGCGCTCGGGAGCCATCTCCTGGTTCGACAACTCGAAACGCAAAAACCCTTCCCCGATCCTCATCCCGTGCTCGAGCGTCGTCTGCGTCTGGTTGCGGATGTCTGCTTTGACGATCACCTTATCGAGCACGACTTCTATCGCATAACCCCGGTGCTCGTCCAGGTCGATCTTGTCGCCAGAATCGTAGCGCTGACCGTCAATGATCAGAGTGCGATGGCCTTGCTGCCGCAGTTCGTTGAACAGGTAGGCATAGTCTTCCCCATAGACCTTGACCACCGGGGCACGTATCTCGACCACCGTCCCTTCCGGCAGCGTCTGGATGCGCTCGATCACCTGATCCACCGTCTTGATGGAGAGCGCGCTCCGGCAGTAGACGCATTCAGCCGTACCCACCACGCAGAACAGCAAACGCAAATAGTCATAGATGTCCGTCATCGTGCCGACCGTCGAGCGGGGGTTGTTCATCCCCTTTTTCTGCATGATGGCGACGACGGGCGACAGCCCGAACACAAAATCGACGTCGGCCCGTTTCGGCTGTGGGATAAAGCGTTTCGCAAAGACAGAGAGCGAGTCCAAGAGACGCCGCTGTCCCTCCCCGTAAATGACGTCGTAAGCCAGGGACGATTTCCCGGACCCACTCACCCCGGTGATGACGGTCAACGTCTCCCGCGGAATCTCGACGTCGATGTTTTTCAGATTGTTTTCCCTGGCCCCTCTAACCTCAACAGTCTTTCTCACTATACATTACCTCCATCGTGAAAAACCCCAGCGCAAACATCCAGGGCTTCTGAGTGCTCAACCTGGGGTCTTTGTCGCGTTGCTTAAAGGAAAAGCCCGGTTGAGCGTTGGTACGGATATAGAACTTGACCTTTCATCCCCCTGGTGAATCAAGGAGACTTTCCCGGCTTTTCCCGTAATAATACGCCGCCCAATGTCATTAAGTTAAGGATTTGAGTGTCTTCAACTAGGCAATTTTGTCGAATATATTGGCCCGAAACTGGCTCAAACTGCCCTTTCCTTGATTGTTTTGAGGCTTTCACAACCTGGCTATTCCTTAACTTAATGACA
>JAAEPW010001359.1 GCA_024232355.1 Chloroflexota bacterium
CTGGGGCCACCCATTTCGTGTGTTTGTGTGCTCATAGGGCACCTCCTTGTTTGAGATGCCCTATTTTACGCTCATTTTGTTAACATTCGCAGCCTGTTTTTTGGGGTTGATTTTTCGCCCCTGTTCTGCTTCGAAAACCCATGATGTGACACATTGGGCAAAGTGAACAGTTCTGTTATAATCTTGATTATGCCATCGGGGAGAACAACTATGACCAGTCTTGAAAAATTGCGTTTGAAAATACAATCACTGTTGCACTTTTCTGCTCCGTCTGATGCCCTGTTTGTCTACTATGCCCTCTACCACGATCCTCAGCGCACCCAACTCTACGTGCATGAGGATGTCAAGGGACGAACGGATGGTTTTTCTGCCGTTTGTCAGACCGGGCAGCGCTTGTTTCAACCGACCGTCGTATTGCGCACGCCCAGCGAGGAAGCGGCCGTCGAATTGTTGCGCCAGGCGATCATGCCAAACCGCCCTTACTATGTGATCACCACACCAGACCTGCGAAATGCGGTGACAAGAGTGATGGACGTTGGAGAGCCAGAAGTTAATCACGTCTACCGGCTCGAGCTGTCACGATTGCAACACTCTATCAACGTGCTCGTCGTGGCCGAACAGGGCATTGGGGGACTGCCTCGTTTTGTCATTCGCTCGCAGGGAGAGACCGCGGCCGAGTCGGGAGTCAGTTGGAATTCGCCCCACTTTGCCGAGGTATTTGTACGCACCGTGCCTAATGCCCAGGGACGTGGATGGGGGCGGGCGGTGTTGGAGGCTAGCACATCGTGGGTTGTTCGTTCGGGCAAGCAGCCGATCTACATCGTCAATGAGAAAAATGAGCCCAGCGTCGCACTGGCTAAAAGGGTTGGCTATGTGGATACCGGTGCGCGCGAGTTCGCCGCCGAGGGTGTGGGCCGGCCCCACATAAACTAGAGGTTGGAGGGTTTGAGATGGACGTTGAATTGATCGCCATTACTCAATATCTGCGGGGCGATGGTACACCCGAAGAATTATTGGAACACGCTGGGCGCATTTGTTATCACAGCAAGACCCGAGGTGACCCGGCCAAATTTCTCAAGGCACGCATTCGTGAAGGTCACGAGAGCTTGATCGAGCACGCATCAGCGACGTTCGAGATCAACGGGATTTCGAGGGCGGCGACTCATCAGTTAGTGAGGCATCGTCTCGCCAGCTACAGCCAGGAAAGTCAGCGCTACGTCTCAATGTCTGACCCAGAGTGGGTGCTGCCCCCCGCCGTCGCGGACAACCCAGAGGCCAAAGCGATCTGGGATGAATTTTCCGAGCAGGTCAAGACGACCTATCAAGCACTGCGGGAACTGGGGGTGCGCAAAGAAGACGCCAGATTCGCGCTGCCGAACGCCGCCGTCACCCGCATCATCGTCACAATGAACTTTCGCGAGCTATTGCACTTGTTCAAGATTCGTATCTCGCGCGCGGCGCAGTGGGAAATTCGAGATATGTGTGTGCGGATGTTGGAACTCGTTCACCCCATCGCCCCGGCTGTCTTTGGCGATCTGCGGGAAGAATTAAAAGCTCAATATCCTTCCTTTTTTGACGGTGTCGAGTAGTGGGAGGCGAGATGCGCGTAAAGCTGGCTTATGGGCGCGAGGGACTATGGATAGACCTGCCCGATCAAAATGTGACCGTGGTAGAACCGCGTTTCGTGGCGGGTTTGCCTGATGAGCAAACTGCCATCACTCATGCGTTGCGACAGCCGTTAGATAGCCCCCCGTTGCGTGAGTTGGTCACGCCGGACGATACCGTCGTCATTGTCTTTAGCGACCTCACCCGCCCCACGCCCAACGACCGTCTCCTGCCGCCACTGCTGGCAGAGTTGAGCGATGTCCCCCGTGAGCAAATCACGCTCATCAATGCGTTAGGTCTGCACCGCTTTAACACGGATGAGGAGCTACGCCGTATGTTGGGGGACGAGATCGTCGACAATTATCGCATCGTGCAACACGATGGTCGGGAGCAGAACAGCATGGTTAACTTGGGGCACACGCGCTTTGGCCGCGAGATTCTGGTTAATCGCGCCTACATAGAGGCCACGGTCAAGATACTGACTGGTTTCATTGAGCCGCACCTCTTTGCCGGATTCAGTGGTGGTCCCAAGGCCGTTCTGCCCGGCGTGGCTGGTGCTCAATTGATATTGGAAAATCACAGCACGGCGATGCTCACAGATCCCAACGCTACGTGGGGCATCATCGACGGCAATCCGGTGTGGGCCGAGATGCTGGAAGTAGCCCTCAAGACAGATCCTACGTTCTTGCTCAACATAACCCTCAATCGCGAGCGGGCCATCACTGGCGTCTATGCAGGCGATCTACAGGCCGCTCACCAGGCCGGGACCGCCGCCGTCCGCCAAACGGCGATGGTGCCGGTGGAGAAGCCTTTCGACGTCGTCATCACGTCCAACTCGGGCTATCCGCTCGACATGAACCTCTACCAGGCGGTCAAAGGGATGTCGGCGGCGGCGCAGGTCGTGCGCCAGGGTGGGAGCATCATCGTCGCGGCAGAATGTTGGGACGGAATACCGGACCACGGCGAGTACAAAAATATCCTGCACAGGGCAGGCAGCCTCCAGGGATTGCTAGATCTGCTCCAGCAGCCAGATTTCCTGATGATAGACCAATGGCAGGCCCAGTTGCAAGCCCTGATCCAGTGCCGGGCCGACGTGTACGTCAAAAGCCGTTATCTTTCGGATGATGAGGTGCGCGGTGCGTTGCTCCAACCCTGTCACCAAATTGAGGAGACGCTAGCCGAATTACTCATCCGATACGGCCCTGACGCCCGTATCTGCGTCCTGTCGGATGGCCCACAAACGATACCTTATGTCACAAGTTTAGCGGCATAAAGGGATGCCTTTTGGACTTGCCTACTGCTCTTTCACCTCCGTCTGCAACCACCATCCGGCCCGATACGGCCGCTCGCGGTGGCGGATTTCATAGGTGATCATGTAAGCGAACAGGCCAATCATAATGATGGCCGTAATGATAAGCAGTTCATCTACCTGGTTAAAGAGCGCGCCGTTCACCGCCAGCCCCACGCTGCCACCGATGGTATGGACCAGTGCCACCAGGATCAAGTTCTCTGTCCACAAATACAATAACAGATTGACGAGAAAAGAGGCGAAAAGAAAGACTTGAAGCTGTAACGTTAACCCTGCTGGAAAATAGTAAAAGCTTGCTAGATGATATAGGGCGAACAGGGCCGCCGTCACTACCAGACCAGCCGTCAAGCCAAAATTCTTGCGGATCACTGGGAGTAGCAAAACAGCAAAGAGCGGATAGTACGAGATATGGAATAGGGAAGATGAGACAAAGTGGATGAAAAAATCAAACGGCGATATGGTCATAGCCGCGATCTGGCCCAGCGACCGCTCCTGCGTTAAAAGCACGTACAAGACAATGATGACCACAGACAAAACCCAGCTCTTGCGGCGCGACCAGAAGGAGAATTCCAACCCCCAACGCCGTGCCAGCCAAAGCGGCAGGCCGATGCAAAAGATAGGAAACGCCACAAAGCCCATCAACATTCCGGCAATGGGCTCCAACGTCTCCACTGTACCATCCCGCTCGCCGACGTAATTGAGTGCATTGGCGGCGCCGATAAGCAACGTAAAAGCCAAATAGATGGATAAAGCGATAACCAATTGACGATTCTTTTCAGTTTTCATAATTCACTCCTTTACTAATTTTTGAGAAACAAATGTGTATATTCCCAAGACAAAAAACAAGAGAACCATCCCAGAAAACGCCTGTGCCGGTTCAGAAAATGGATTGTTCTGTCGGGCCGCAAAGTAAAAGAATTGCTCGACTTGGGCAACGACCAAAGCTGGCAGGACACAACCCGCCCAGGCTGTGAACGCATTCAACAATACAGCACACACGAACATCTCTGCAAAGAACGAAAAAGTCATTGGGCAAAACGGAAATTGCGAAATGTGATAGATGCTAAAGAGTGCGCTCGTTATAATGACCGCCACCGGCTTGTTGCTGACCTTTGTAATCGCGGGGAGCAACCCACCCCAAAAGATCAGAGCGTACGCAATGGCGGAAAGAAGCAAGAACACAAACGTCGCGCCACCTTCCACAAGCGGAGGAGGAGATGCAAAGAAACGGAACGTGGTTTTGCTGCCCAGAAACCCGGAAGGAAAAACCAAGAGATAGAACGCCGCAAAGCCTAAACCCGTTACGACGGTACGCCGAATTCCAGATTTTTCAGGAATAAAGGGAAAAGAAATCACCCCAGTCCTGCGTAGATGATAGGGAAGAATAATCCCGACAATTATGCCGGTTAACCCCAGTGTGATGCCTGTCAAGCGACAATTAGAAGTGGACATCGATGACAATTAGAAATGCCCATGCCGAGAAGTCAACACTCGGCGTCCGGGACGGCATCGGAGCCGCCCCAACGAATACCATTGCGACGTGCGGCTTCTTCGGCACGAACGCTC
>JAAEPW010001360.1 GCA_024232355.1 Chloroflexota bacterium
TACCGACAGTACAGGGAGAACGTGACGATGCTTGAAATCAGCGTCATCATGTTGGGATGGCAGGTGGCCAAAACGGCTGATGAGGCATTCTTCATGGCGTGTTGGATATCGGCCTGGAGTGAGATGTCCTGGATGCAACTGCGGGCCAATCTGCAGTCAGTGACCATGCCGCCCAGATTGTCGGATACGGACAAGACTGTGAAGCCGTTGCCCTTGATGATACCATTCCAAGTGCCCTTGAATCTTTGCGACGCGGTGGGCAAGTCAATGGGCGAATACAAGCTGAAGGAGGCCGGAGATCCGCAGCTGTATCCAGGGACTTCCGAAAGAGAGTCAACCTGTAACCAGATGACACAGCTGCAGATGACTCGGAAGGAATGGACCGAGTGGACAATATTGCAAGACGAACCGGACGGGGCGTCAGTCAGCACTGCTGAAGTGATGCCGGAGACGCCGCGAGAATTGGAAGCAGGTGAGCTGGCCAATGATGCATCAGCCGTCGTATCGTCGGTGGCGTCTCAGAAGCATGACGAAGTGGTGCTCGACCAGATGGGGATGCCGA
>JAAEPW010001361.1 GCA_024232355.1 Chloroflexota bacterium
CAAACCGAAAAACTGCCTTTTTTCTGCTTATTTTCTCCTCCTGCATTATTCTATTTCTTTTTTCTTGTGTAAAATCAGCATTCAAATTCTACTTCTGTTGTTACAGCAGGGACTCGGTTCTTTACTTGCTAAAATGCATATTCAATTCTATCCACCCCCATATCTACTGGCGTTCAAATGGAAAATCCCATATCCAGGGTCTGGCAAACTTGAAAATGATATTTTGGAATTGTAGGACTGAGTCCCTGTACAGCTTGTTGTATTTGCGATCTTTTTCACCTCCTGCTTGATTTTCATTTTGGCCTTTGAAATTATGGTGCCCTGAACAATTCACCCAGTGTCTCAATTATTTTTGTTCCCTTCCATCTCTCTGGGGCACGGTTGACTCGTCTGGGTTTTTGTGAACTCGCAATTCCAACGCTGTGATGTCCACACCCCTTCCCGCTGACAGGGGAGTGACCGGCTCCCCCGCCAGCGGGCACCAAAAGGAGGAATTCGAGCAGCGCGACCAATGGGCAATTGGCCGTGCTGGACTCTATATTTAAGCCGGATACTTTTCTCTTGCCCCGAATTAAGGCAACTGTAGATCGTACCGAATTTACACTAGGCTTTATTCGTGAAAATTTGTGCAATTCGTGGCTAAAAGTATTTGGCAATAAAGCATTGAATGAAAAGACCGCCTATGGCAATCTTGGTGTTACGTCAACGATCTCGGTCGCATTCGCCGAGTCGGGCAGATAGAACAACTCGCTCCGGCCAAGCAATCTACCATTTTTGGTCCGGTAGACGGCCCAACGGAACGGTCCTCTCCCCAAGTCGTCAGTAGCAACCCACCACATCTTTTTGCCGATAACCAGGTTGTTCGCGTCTGTCGAAACGCTATCCAGGATACCCTGCCACCCTTGGACGGTGCGCCATACACCTTTTTCGTCTCGCCACTCGACCACAGTCCACAACTCTTGACAATGGACCTGGGACCACGTCTCGGAGAATTCAACTCGCAACTCGATCAAACCTCCGGCGGGTGCAGGGGAGGTTGATTCCCGCACAAAAGCCGAGGTCTCGTCGGGTAAAGACGTCGGGGGAGACGGAGCGGCCTGTGATGGCAGTGACAGCCCCGCTCCCAGCAGCAACAGGCTGGCCACAGCTATGGTCAGGATAAAGCAAACATAAATTGGGTTATTATTCATTGTACCTCTCCAAATGATTATTCTCTGCACTCTTTATTGGTTGTCCGTGACACATGTTTATCCTTCACAGTTCCAAATGCAGCTTGCAACGTGGGGATCAGGTCGGTTTGCACCCGGCTTTTCGGCAGATAAGCCGTGGCCCCTGCCTCGATGATGCTTGCACGTCGAACCTCGGTTTCGTCGAGGCCAAAGGCGACGATCTGCACATCTGGCGCGCTTGTATGGATACGGCGCAGTGCTTCAAAGTCATTTTCTTGGGGGATATCCGTGTCTATGATGATGATATGCAATGTTGTGTTCTGGGCCAAATCGATGGCTGCCGTCATGTCTGTTGCTTCGATCACGTGGCATTGAGGCAGATCTATTGCCAGCCAATCGCGCAGTGACTGGCGTAGGGGGTCATGATGTGCAATGAGTAGAATTGTAGTCATGGCAGTTTGCGAATATCCAACAAATGAACAGTACAAGGGACGTCAACTAGTCTGCTGCGATTCCAAGTACATTTCTCAGTGTCGGGATCAGTTCGGTGGGCAGTGTGCCTTTTGGCAAATAGGCCGTGGCTCCCGCATTTGTGATCCCCGCGCGCCAGATATGGGTCTCTTCGAGGCCAAAAGCCACCATTTGCGCGTTCGGCACGGCGTCTCGGATGCTGTGAATGGCTTGGAGGCCGCTGGCGTATGGCGTATCAATGTCTACGATAATCACTTGTGGCTCATTATCCCCGGCCAACACGAGGGCTGTTGGGGTATCGCGCGCTTCAACGACGTGACATTGAGACATGTCGATTGCCAGCCAATCACGCAGTGACTGGCGCAAGGATTCATGATGTGCAACAAGTAGAATTGTGGTCATTTTCTAGATACCTCCAAATGAACGCGACGCGAGATACTAAAAATCCAAATCGCCATATCCAGAATACCACACAACTGGGGGTTTGTCTGTAGTGAAATCTCAACACTTTTTGTGGTGAAACTACGTGACTTTTTGTGGTGAAACTACGTGACTTTTTGTGGTGAAACTACGTATTGAGGGGGGCAAGGAATCGGGTTGGCACAATAGCGGTCAATCTATTCTAGCGAGATCAGCCCACACTGGATAGCAAATCTGACCAAACCGGGCAAATGAGGAATGCTCAGCTTTTGCATAATGCGGCTGCGGTAGGTATCTACCGTTCTGGGGGAAAGAGAGACAAAATTGCCGATCTCGGCCGATGATTTGCCTTCCACGAGCAGTTGTAGGACCTCTCGCTCGCGTTGGGTCAGGCTCTCCAGTGGATCCGGATCAGTTTCACCCCGGTGCAGGTCCACGTAATAGTCGAGGACCATGTCCGAAATCGACTGGCTCAGGTAGCGCTTTTCGGCATGAACGATGCTAATGGCCTCAATTACTTCATCGCTGGCCGATTCTTTCAACAAGTAACCTCTCGCTCCAGCTTGTAACGCCTGAGTGATGTGTTCGGGGGTGCGGTGCATAGAGAGGATGATCACCCGGGTGACCGGACACACACGATAAATGCGCTCCGTCACCTGGATGCCGTTCATATGAGGCATACTGATATCGAGAATCGCCACATTGGGACGGAGGCGTTCGATCTGTTGGGCTGCATCGCGCCCGTTGTTTGCCACGCCGATGACTTGAAAATCGGGTTGTGCATCCAATAAAAACCGCAAGCTATCGCGCAGCACGGTGTGATCGTCGGCTAGAAAAATGGTAATAGTCATAACACTACCTCCACGATAACGTTTGTTCCTTTACCAGGGGCGGACTCGATGTGGCAAGTGCCTCCTACCGCCTCGGCTCGCTCGGTCATCGTCTGCAATCCCCAGCGTTGATGTTCGCCGGGCTGTGCCGGGCACTGATGGGTAAAGCCGATACCATTGTCGGCGATGATCATACGCACAACTTGGCCTTTTTCCTCCATACCTTCTTTTACCGTTATTTTGACCCATGTGGCCTTGGCATGACGGGCTACGTTGGTCAATGCTTCCTGGGTAATCCGAAACAGGGCCGTTTCTACGAACAAGGATAGTCGAGAGACTGGTTCTGGATCATGCACGGTCGCGACGATGTGCGTTCGGGTAGTAAATTCGTCTACATACCAACGTAGGGCGGCGACCAAGCCGTACTCTTCCAGTGCAGGAGGACGCAGGTTGTCCATCACATTGCGGATACGGGTGGTAATGTCGTTGACCAGGTTCGATGTATCCACCAGGCGTGTGAATAACCGGTCGGCAAGCTCCTGATCGTGTACAGCAGAGGGAATTTGTGTTTGCAAGATTTTTAGGTTGATGCTGAGGGCGGTCAGGTTTTGCCCTGCCTGATCGTGCAATTCGCGCGCCAGCCGTTGTCGTTCGGCCTCCTCGGTCTCGGTCAGACGGACGGTCAGTGCGCGCAACTGTTCGCGGGCGGCACGCTCGGCTGCGTACAGCCGGGCATTTTCGATGGCAATGGATGCAGCGGCGACCAATGGTTCTAGCAGCGCCAGGTCCTGTGTGTCAAAACGACCAACCTCTGTGTCTACCACCTGAAGCACGCCGATCACATCTTGTTTAACTCGTAGCGGGATCGTAGCAATAGATCGCAGCCACAGCTCGGTTTGTTGGTCTATGGTCTCGAAATAGCGCTTGTCGGCCAGCGTGTCTGGCACGATCAGACTCACACCGTTGAGGGCTACCCAACCGGCGATTCCGTCTCCCGGCGGCAGCCGCCATCCGCGCACGATTTCGTTTTTGGGGCCGGTGGCCTGTTGGCAAACCAACTCGCCCGTCTCGCTGTCGATCAACCAGATCGAACAGGCAATCACTCGCATCAAGCGGCGTACCTCTTCCAGAATGGTGAGAAACACCTGATCCAGGTCGAGGGTTGAACTGAACGCCTGCCCCGCTTGATTGAGCAGCGCCAACTCACGATGTCGCTGCCGCAACGCATTCTCTGCCCGCTTGCGTTTGGTGATGTCACGGTTGCTGGCGCGCCGGCCCAGGTACTCTCCGGCACTGCTGCACACCGGTTGGCAGATGTGGTTGATCCAGCGTTCCTCTCCATTCCGGGCGATCACTCGAAATTCGACGTTGCAAACTTGTTCTTTCTCCAACTCGACTCGCGCGTGCTGGGTAATCAAGTCCAGATCGTCGGGATGGGTAATCTGGATCAAAAGTTTGGGAACTTTAACAAACTCATCAGGCCTGTATCCGGTGATGCGTTCGCAGGCGGGTGAAACGTAGACAAAATGCCCATTGAGATCGATCCAATACTCCCAATCGTAGGTAAAGTCGGCGACTGTGCGGAATCTTTCCTCACTCGCCCTCAGTTCTGCCGTACGCTTTTCCACCAGTTCTTCCAGATGCTCACGGTGACCCTGTAACTCTTCTTGGAGTTGGGCCTGCTCAGTCACGTTCGCCAGCGTCAGAATCAATCCTGTGGTCACTCCCTCCACATCCTTGATCGGTATCAGGCTCCAGTCCCAGTAAGAGATGCCGCGTTCTGGATGTTCTGCATACTCGAATGGCTTGGCATATGCCCAATAAGGCTCACCGGTCTCTACCACACGTCGAAAGATATCCTCGTTTTCTGCGTCAGGATACAGATCAAAATGATTCTTGCCAGGAAAAAAAGAAGGTTCACGTTCATCAGCTTGGGCATAGGCAAGATTGACCTGGATAAAGTCGAATTCGGGATCCAAATAAGCAACCAGTATGTGGGTGTGGTCGAAAACCGTCGCCAGTAGGCGATTCACTTCTAATGCTGCTACCTCTGCTTGCTTGCGTTCGGCGATTTCGTGCTCGAGTTGTTTTTGCATGGCTCGTAGGGCCAGGTGCGTTTCCACGCGAGCCAGCATCTCTTCGATATGAAACGGTTTGGTGACATAGTCTATGCCGCCGACGGAAAACGCCTTTGTCTTGTTGATCACCTGCCCCGCCGCGCTGAGAAAGATCACGGGAATATCACGGGTCTGTTCGTCCGCTTTCAGTTGCTCGCAGACCTGGTAGCCATCCATCCGGGGCATCATAATGTCCAAAATTACCAAGTCGGGGCGCTCTGAATGGGCCTGGTTTATCGCCTCTTGCCCATTACTGGCAATCACAACCTCATAACTCTCAATTGCAAAGGTATGCTGCAAGGCCGTCAGTAGGCCAAGATCGTCGTCAACAATCAGAATTTTGCTGGTCATATTTTCCTATCAATAGTAGAATCGATCCACCAACACCTTGCCCGCTGGTGAGACCTCTATCCCTTCCATTTCGAGCAAAGCCCGCTTCATCTTGAGACCGCCCTGGTATCCGCCCAATTCCCCGTCAGCCTTGACCGCTCGATGGCAAGGGATGATGATGGGAAAAGGATTACGTGCCAGGGCATTGCCCACGGCTCTGGCACCTCCCGGACTTTCCAAGCTTTTGGCGATTCTCCCATAGGTGCTCACCCACCCTCGGGGAATCTTGTGCTTGGCCAAAAGCACCCGCTGTTGAAACTCGGAACACCTATCAAGCTCTAGGAGAGTTAGACCAAAATCAACGGCATCTCCCAGGAGGAAACGGTTCATTTGTTCGCTCAGCTCTGTGATTGCCGGGCGCGATAGCAGCTTGGCGTCGGGAAAGACCACGTGGACGACGTTTTGCACAGGCACGTGCTTGCTGGGGAGAAAGATTTGACACACTCTTGGCCCCGTTTTTTTCTTGCGCCAGACGATGCTCAAATCGCCAAAACCGGAGGGCACCAGCACGTAGAAAAAAGGCCCCTTCATCGTCACCACCCCTTTTCCGCCCGTTTTTCCTCTGCCAATTCAATGCTCTGGCACGTCCACGGCGGTGTCTCTGGACGATCCAGGATTTCGCGTGCCGTCATCCAGTGAACCTCGGCTACCTCATCTGGATCGGCAGCAATTGCTTTGCCACTTTGGTAGCGGCACAAAAAGACAACGTCAACGACCGGATCGCCCTCGGCGACGAAGGAATGGCTCTCCACGTACACCATCTCGTCGGCGACCTCGACCCCCGTTTCCTCCCGTATCTCGCGGCGCAGTGTCTCTTCCAACACATTGTCCTCGTTTTCGACCCCTTCGACCTTGCCGCCAGGGAATGACAGTGCGCCGGGCATATAGCTTTCTCCCGCGCCCCGGACGACCATCAAATAGCGTCCGTCCGTAGGCCGGACGACTATGCCTTCGATGTTCACAATGTACCAGATTGCTTCCATCCCTACTCTCCTCCGGCCGCCATCCCCGCAATGGCGCCGCTGGTAAACGCATACTGCAAGTTGTACCCTCCACACGGCCCCACCACGTCCAGCACCTCGCCCGCCAGGTAAAGTCCCTTTACCCGGCGAGATGCCATGCTGTGCGGAACCACCTCGGTCACCGGCACGCCGCCGGTAGACAATTGGCTGAATTTGAATTCGCGTGTTCCTTTGACCTTGACCGAGATGCTGATGAGCAAGCCCAACAACTTTTCCAAGCTCCGGTTTGATATCTGATTCAGGCAAACGTCCGGCCCTAATCCCGCCAACCACAAAAAGACTGGCGGGATTTTGACCGGCAAGACCGCGCCCAAGATGACGCGCATCGAGATTGGATCGGCTCGCTTGCGGGCGATGAGTTGGCGCAGTTCTTCCAGGTGATGGGGGATCAGGTTAAGCGTCAATCGCAGGGGCGGTCCCTCGTGGGTGCTGACCAGATGGCTCAAGTTCATCGAGGCCGGGCCACTGAAACCGAATCGAGTAAACAGCATGTTGCCCACCGTCTCGTGCAACTTGTTGTCCCCTTGAAAGAGAGCCAATCCCACGTCCAGCCGCACCCCCTGGAGTTTGTGAAAACGCTTGACGTCAGCACGGATGGGCACCAACGCCGGATGAATGGGCACGACAGTATGCCCCAGTTCCTTCAGCAGCGGAAAGCACTCCCCCTTGGAGCCCAGCACCGGGTGCGCCTTGCCGCCAGCCGCCACGATCACCCGCTCGACGGTATAGGTGCGGGCGCCATCGGGGACATCGGCCTCCAGGACGAATTTCCCTTTCGACCGCCGGATGTGGACGATCTTGTGCCACAAATGAATCTCTACCCCCGCCAACTCTAACGCGGCGGCAAAAGTATCCACCACGGTGGCGGCCGAGTTGGACAGCGGGTAGCACCAACCGTCGTGGGTAGCGTAGGTGAGGATGCCTAGTTCGCGTAGTGTGACGCTCAGGTGCTCGTGGCCGAATTTCGCCAGGGCCTGTTCCAAAAAGGCCGGATCGGCGCAGGTGTAACGGTCGGCGGCGGCATTGGCATTGCTCAGGTTGCAGCGACCATTGCCCGTCACCAATAGCTTGCGGCCCACCATCGGGTTCGAGTCAAACAGCAGCACCCGCGCTCCGCGTTTGGCCGCTTCCAACGCTGCCATCATTCCGGCTGGTCCGGTCCCGACAATCCCAACTTTTCCCATTCAAAGCACCTTTGATCGAATTTGCTACCGGACACTTTTCACATATAAGCGAGAGATGTTGATTTTTTCTGCCACGAATTGCACGAATTTTCACAAATTTCTCTCTCCACATTCGTGGTAATTCGTGGCTGAAGAAAAAAGTGTCCGGTAGTGAATGATCGAATGCTGATCATTACTCTGGTAACCGCATCCGCGCGACGAGCACGGGCGGAATCTCGCTAAAATTCCCACTCCACGACAGTGGATTTCGACCACTCGGATGGTCCGGGGGAAATGCCCGCTCTTCGAGGCCGTCGAGTACAAACCCCGCGTCGAATCCTGCACCTAGCAACGCCTCCAACGGCCGATGGAATACGAGTTGCGGCTTGGGTTGGCCCCGTATCGCGGCGGCCTGGGATATCTTGGGGGTAAGATAGTGAAATACCTTGACCGAGTAGACGGTGACAATGTCGCCGTCCCGGTCCTCCATCTCGGCCACGAATTTCATATCTGGGCTGTTGAAACAGGGATGGATCACCGAAAAAACAAAACGTCCGCCAGGCCGAAGCAGCCGGACAAGGGCGCGCATCAACGGCTGGATGTCGGCGATGTCAAAGAGCGCCATCTGGCAGATGGCGGCGTCAAATTGCTGCTCGCCGAGGGTCAGCAACGTGGCCTCGTCGGTGGCGTCCATCACCCGGTATTCAATGCGCTCCGCGTGCTCGGTCGTGCGAGCACGGGCACGCTCGATCAACTGGGATGAAAAGTCAAAGGCGACGACGTCACCGCCTATGGCAGCCAACCGTCGAGCGTAGAGACCGTTGCCGCACCCGGCGTCGAGCACCCGCTTGCCCGGATGCAGTTGGAGCAGTCGCTGCGTCGCAGGCCAGATCAGTACGTTGACGAAATCGTTGCCCTCGCCGATGTGATCGTCCCAATACGCGGCGTTCTGTTCCCAGGCGTCGCGAGTTTTCTCGTTGGCTCGTTGCAAGTCTACAGTTGTCACGAGATATCTCCTCTGTTCGTAGTAGGCGCTTCAGCACACCAAAGTGCGTACTACAAACGTAAACAAATCTACCGAGCCTGCATGTACACTTCTTCAAAGGGCTGCAATAGCACCCACCCCTCGCCCTTGAACTCTAGTTGAAATGACTCGCCGCTTCCCCGCCCAAGAAAGGACTTGAATGATAGATCGGTGCGAATACCTGGGTTCAACGTCCCCGCCCACGCCACCGTCGCGTTGGGGTCGGTGTAGACCGGCTGTCCCCGTCGAACCTGCAGCGCCAGGGGATCATAGTGTGTTGTGATGGCGACCATCCCCGGCCCCTCCAGCCGCACGTTGAACAGTCCCCCCGCCATCATTCCTGCCATGCGCCGCATCATTTTGATGTCCCACTTGACCTTGTCCTCAAACGCCAGCAGGTCGTTGCCGTTCACGTGGATGGCCTCGTTTTGTAGATTCAGGACCTGGACCTTTTTTCCTTTGTCGGCCAGATAGACTCGTCCCTGGCCCTCAACCTTCATCAACTTTGTTCCTTCTCCAGAGACCATCTTTTTCACGAGTTTACCCACCCCGTGCTCCAACGCACCCTCTCGCGTGAACTTGACCTGGCCCACGTATCCGATCATGCTGCCAAGTTTTGCCCACACCCGTCCCTTGAGATTGACTTCCAACAGATAAGGATTTTCAATCTCAAAGGGATTGTTCGCCGCATCGCTCTGCGCCGCAGACTTTATGAATTCTTCTACTGAATAGCTCGACATTTTTCTCTCCTTTCTGAATCTGGACTATCTGATAGTTTCCAATGTTCTCATCCAAGATACAGTTGCTACCGCAGTTTACCACAGGAAAAGTATTTATCAAAATCAAGCCGACGAGCAGTTGGAACTTTTTCGGTCAGGCTCGACTAGTCGTTCCTCTTTACAAGCGGCAGATAGATGAGTGAGGGCTCGACCAGTCTGGGGTTGGCAAACTGCTGTCCCAATATCTCGATCTCGTCGGGTGCGAGGGTTCCGGTCTCGTCATCTCCCTGCCACACAGCCAGGACGATGCCGACAGCGTCACTGATGTGCGCCGCTATAGCGACCCGGTCGGCGTCAAAGGCGGGGTCGCCGTCGTTGTTCCCCGCGTCGCTGATGCGGAAATCGTCTTCGCCGAGCGCGGCGCCGGTGCTTCCATCCAGCCATTGGCCAAAGATCTCCATCTCGTCGTTAACCAAGGGGCCGTCACCAAAGTCACGGTCGTCGTCGCCCCGCCAGACGACCAGGTACTCGTCCAACGCAGGGATGTAAAGCGCCTCGGCGCCAAAGGTTTTAAAGGTCGGGTTTCCGTCTGGCCCCATATCGCTGATGCGAAAGTCGTTATCACCGGTTTCGGTGCCGTCGGCGGCCAAGTGTTGGCCAAAGACTTCTAGCTCATCGTTGGACAGAGGACCACTGCCAAAGTCACGGTCGTCGTCACCTGACCAGACGACCAGGTAGGTGTTGGTGTCGCGGTTGTAGGCTACGGCGGGGTTGTCGGCGGCGTAGGCGGTATTTCCGTTTGGCCCCATATCGCTGATGCGAAAGTCGTTATCGCCGACGGGGCTGCCATCGTCGGCCAAGCGTTGGCCAAAGATTTCCAACTCGTCGTTTACCAGGGGCAGGGTGTCGTCGTCCCCTTCCCACACCACCAGGTATTCGTCGTCGGTCGAGTTGTAGGCGACGGCAACGTCTTGGGCTCTAAAACGCTTGTCCGTATCGGAGGTGCCCATGTTGCTGATGAAAAAATCATCAGTGCCGATCTCGGCACCGGTGGCAGCGTTCAAGCGCTGGCCGTAGATTTCGATCACGTTGTCGAGCGCGTTGTCGCCGTGCCAGACAACCAGGTATTCGTTCTGGGTGGGATTGTAGGCCAAGGACGGGTTAAAGGCGTCGAAAGCAGGGTCGCCGTCGGTTCCCATCGTGCTGATGCGAAAATCGTCAGTGCCGACAGGGCTGCCACCGGCGTCCAATCGTTGACCATAGATCTCTATTTCGTCATCCACTCCGGCGTCCGCTTGCCAGACGACCAGATATTCGTCATCAATGCTGTTGTAAGCGACGGCGGGGTCGTAGGCGTCAAGAGTGGAATCGCCATCGCTCCCGACGTTGCTGATGCGGAGCCTGGAACCGGTGGGGGCACCGGTAGCAGCGTTCACGCGCTGGGCATAGATTTCGAACTCGTCGTTTGCTAAATCCCCGCTCTCGTCGTCGGCTGCCCAGACGATCAGGTGTTCGTTTGCACTGCTGTTGTAGGCTATGGCCGGGTCGAGGGCAAAGAAACGGGTGTCCGCGTCTGGTCCCATATTGCTGATGCGGAAATCTTGGCCGATCAGTTGGGGCGCGGTGATACTCGATCCGGCGGGCGCGGGCGCAGCTCCGGCCAAGCGGGGTATCCGCCTGATCAAGATCGCCCCCAGGATGCACACGCCTATGAAGCAAAGTAATGGATACAGGGTTAGTTTTCTTCTAGGCATCATATCCTCCTACTCCTGGGCTGCCAGCAATGCGTCGATTTGGGCCTCGATAACCTCTAGCCGCTGCTCAAGTTCCTGGTTCTCTCGTTCGAGCTTTTCGATCTGGGTCTCTTGGGTCTGGAGCAAACGGGTCAATTCCTGCAAACCGGCCAGAGTGACGCCGTTGACGTCTAGGGGGGCGATGTGGGTATCGTCGGCACCGAGGCCAAAGGCGGCGTAAAAGTCTTGGGCCATCGGCCCCATATGACGGACGGATGAGCCATCGGCGATATAGTTCCAGGTGGTGATGGGCAGTTGCAGGATGCGAGCGAGAACAGTTTGCGCGTCTACCGACTCGAATCCCTCTTTGAGGGCAACATCTGAGGCTTCTGTGAGTGCTCCGGCGATGACGAGGTTGCCGCTGGCGTCGAGGATGAGTGTGACAGTTGTGCCCAAGCCGACGGTCATCTGGCCGTTAGCCGCAATCGTGACGATGGGTTCGTCGTTCACGACCAAGCTCACGGGGTCGTCGGACTGGGAGCCAAGGTGGACTGTGTCCGTCATTGCACTGACTATGGCTGTCGCGCCGTCTGTCCGCTCGGCGATAAAGGTGGCGCTCTCCCCGGTCGTTTCCAGTTCCAGGGGAGCGGCGGGCGTCCAGGTGCCTATGCCCACGTTGCCGCCATCCCTGATGCACAAGCTGTTGTTGGGAGCGTTTGGCTGGATGCGGAAAGGCAGACGACTGCCGTTGGTGACGTCGCGGATGTAAAAGTTGGTTTCGTTGCCGACTATGTCCCACGTCTGGGGTTCCCATCCATGCTCATTGGTCTGTTCCAGGCGGACGCTGGGGCTGTCTGCATCGACGACGTGCAATTCGACGACCGGTGCGGAGGTCCCCAGGCCAACACGGCCATTCTCCTCGAGATAGAGGGTGTTGGTGGGCGTGCCGGACTCGATCACAAAGGGCGTGGATTGGATGGTGTAGCCGTTGTCTGCGTCAGGGCCTAGATCGTCGATGTAAAAGGCATTTTGCCCGCCATCAAAGAATTCGTTGACGCGGATCTGCCAATCGTTGTTTGGATAGCTCAAGGTGCCGCTGGTATCGTGGAACATGATACGCAAGTTGTCTTCTTTGAGGCGCAAGGTGTCATAGCCGAAAGATTCAGTGCCAGTACACTGAGTACCAAGGCATTGGCTGCCTATTACGTACAGGTCTTCGCTGATGACCTGGTCCGGGGCACGACCATCCTTGGTGGCTTCGGCTCCCTCGGCGTCTGGTTTCGGGCCACTACCGGTGACAATGGCACCATCAGTGATGGTAAAGTGCCCGCTTATGAGAGGCATTTCTGGCAATTCGTCAGCCTGGCGCAGCGATTCGATCGTTTGTTCGCGCTGTTCGCTTTGGGCAACGGCAGCCAGGGCAGCCTGGGTTTCGGGCGATAGGAGCGGACTGAAACGCAGTTCATAGTTGTATGACCCGTCAGGATAGGTCTGGTCTTGCACGTCAAAGCGGGGCGTGACGCCGGTTGGGAATTCTTGTCCGAGTATGAGGTCGCCCGGGCCAGAGATGGTGAGTGTGGCCTGGCTGTAGACAATTCCTAGATTCCAGACGATGGCGTCCGGGTAGATAGTGGTGCCCTTTGCATCCTCATCGGTCTGCGCGCCTGGTTGGGCCAGGGCGGAGCTATTTAGAACGAGGATACACAAAACGAATAACAATGTTGGATATGCGATTTGCTTTTTCACGAGGATACCTCCTATTTTTGAGTTGAATTTTTAGTTTGGGATTATGCGGCTATGCGATTATGGGTATGGTTTTACATTTTTCACCTCCTCGTAGATTTGAACTTGTCGGCTTTTCCCCGCAAACTGTCTGCCTCGCTAAACGCAAATCGCCCTGACCACTTTTGGTTGGCCAGGGCGACATCTAATCTCCGATCTCCGATCCTTTACCGCTATCCTCCCCACGGCATCTGCGTGTATTCCTCAAATGCCGTATCGTGGATTTGTTTAAAGAATGCTTCGTGGCCCCGTTCCCATCGGGCAAGCATCTCTAGCGCTGCTTTTGCCTCGCCCTCGGCCTCGCTCGCCGCCCTGGCATAGAACTCGGCCAAATCCCGCTCGATCAGATAGGCCGTGCGCAACACAGGCAAATCGGGCACCATCGCTTCCAGCACAGTCTGATCCAGAAATTCGGAAGCAGCACGTTGAGAGAAGAATCCTTCGTCTTCGAACCCAACGCCTACCATGACGTCCGACGCTTTATCCTCTCCCAGGGCGTCGAGCAAATCCTGGATGAACTCGATATGTTTTTGTTCTTCTTCTACCAGACGCTCGAATGCCCCTACTGCTGCCGCGTGACTCAAGCGCGCGGCGTTCTGTTCGAAAAATTTCTTACCTTCGTGCTCTCGTTGAAGCGCATACTTGTAGACTTTGCGAATATCCATCTCTGTCCTCCTCACATCGCTACACCGGTTTGACGAATCAAGCCGCAGGATTGACGAATCAAACCACCGGTTTGACGGATCAAACCACCGGTTTGACGCTTACCGCGCAAACCTTGAATTCTGGAATCTTGGCGATGGGGTCCATCGCGGGATTGGTCAGCGCGTTGGCGGCTGCCTCGGCAAAGTGGAACGGGATAAAGACCACACCGGGTCGGATGTAGGGCGTGACCCGCGCCACCAATTCGATCTCTCCCCGGCGGCTGGCAACCCGCACCCGCTGGTGGCCGTTCAGCCCGATTTGGGCTGCGTCGTCGGGATGGATCTCTACGTAGGCTTCCGGCACCTCTTGATCCAGTTTTTCCGTGCGGCGCGTCATCGTGCCGGTGTGAAAGTGGAACATGATCCGTCCGGTGGTCAGGATAAAGGGATATTCCTCGTCCGGCAGCTCTACCGCTTCCTTGAATTGGATCGCGTGGAACTTGCCCAGGCCGCGGCTAAACTTGCCCTTGTGCAGGAATGGCGTGCCGGGATGGTCGGAGCCTGCCACTGGCCATTGGAGAGAACCTTCTTTTTCCAGCCGTTCGTAGGAAACCCCACCATAAATGGGGGACACCTGCGCGATCTCGTCCGTCACCTTTGATGGCGAGTCGAAATCGAACCCGGCGGCTCCCATCTGCTGCGCCAGTTGGCGGATGATCTGCCAATCGGCCTGGGCGTCTCCATCCAACTCGACTGCCTTGTGCACCAGTTGGACACGCCGGTCGGTGCCGGTGAATGTGCCGTCTTTTTCCGCATACGAAACCCCCGGCAGGACTACGTCGGCCAGTTCCGCCGTCTCGGTGAGGAAAATATCCTGCACCACCAAAAAGTTCAGTTCTTCCAGGCAATGGCGGATGTGATTGACGTCGGCGTCAGACAGCATTGGGTTCTCGCCCATCACGTAGAGGGCTTTTAGACGGCCATCTCCGGCGGCGGCCATCATCTCGGTCACCGTCAGTCCGACTTGGTCAGACAAACCATCCACGCCCCACGCTTGCTCGAATTTTTCCTTCACCGGCGGCAGCGTGACCGCTTGGTAGCCAGGGTAGACGTTGGGCAGGCCGCCCAGGTCACACGCGCCCTGGACGTTGTTCTGCCCGCGCAGGGGATTGACCCCGCCTCCGGCAATGCCCATATTACCGGTCAGCATCGCCAGGTTGGCGCATGATTTGACGTTGTCGGTGCCGGTGGTGTGCTGGGTGATGCCCATCGCATAGAGGATGGCGGCGGGTTTGCTTGTCGCGTACATCCGGGCCGCTTCTCGCAGGTCGTCGGCTGGGATACCGCTGATCTCTTCCACCCGCTCCGGGGTATATTCCGCTACCACCGCTTTTAGTTCCTCGTACCCCTCGGTCCGTTCCTCGACAAAGGTCTTGTCCTCCAGTCCCTCACTGATGATGACGTTCATCATCCCGTTGATCCAGGCCACATCGGCGCCGGGCCGGAAGGACAGGTAGAGGTTGGCCAGGCGGCTGATCTGCACCTCTCGGGGGTCCACGACGACGATCTTGGCCCCTCGCTCCTTCGCCTCCATAATGTGGCTGGCGACCAACGGATGAGCCTCGGTGGTATTGGACCCAGTGATAAGGAAGCACTCGGTGTGCGTGCCAAACTCTGGGACAGAGTTGGTCATCGCCCCACTCCCAAACGCGGCGACCAAACCGGCCACCGTGGGAGCGTGTCAGAGACGGGCGCAGTGATCGACGTTGTTCGTCTTTATCACCGCGCGGGCGAACTTTTGCAAGAGATAGTTTTCCTCGTTGGTGCACTTGGCCGAGGTCAAAAAACCGACGCTGTCCGGGCCGGACTCGTCGCGGGCGGCGCCCAATTTCTCGGCCACTAGCGACAACGCCTCGTCCCACGTTGCCTTTTCCAATTTGCCATCTTTTCGGACGAGGGGGGTCTTGAGCCGCTCGGGATGGTTGACAAATGATCCTGCGTTCCAACCCTTGATGCACAAACTCCCCCGGCTAATGGGATGCTCCTTGTCTGGGAGGACGCCCACGATTTCCCCGTCGAGCACCTGAAGATAGAGCCTGCAACCGGCTCCGCAATAGATGCAAGTGGTGAGTACATTTTTATATTCCATAAGTTGTTGTCTCCCTATTCAACCTTTCTGGTCATCACTCTGCATAGAAATGGGGCCTCAGTTCCTCAGCCAAGATATAGCGGCTTGCCTGTCGGAAAATGGCCCGCAAGGTACCAGTGTCGAGTTCTCGGTGTTGTGGAATGGTGAGGGTCTGTTTCACACCATCAGGGGCAATGCGCCGTAACTTGACGTGGCTTCCCCGTTGAGAATGCACGGTGAAACCAAAATGCTCCAAGATACGGATAACCTGAGCCCCTGAGAGACGGCGCAATTTAGGCATAGACAGGTTCCATCTCCATAGTAACCAGCACAGGAGGGTTAGGCGCCAGTCCCATCTCTTTCAAGTCCTCCCCCTCCAAATGAAGTAGAATCGCCTCTCTCAAGTTCTGAACTGTCTCGTCCAGTGTCTTGCCCTGGGTGACCACAGCCAAATCCAAGCATTCGGCCACATATCCGGCCTTGTCTCCAGGATAAATCATTGCCTGGATAGTATAGCGTTGTGTACCCATCAGTCTCCTCCTTGCCCCAAACGAAAAGCTCCTCAATCTCGACGGATCTCTTGTACCAACTCGCGCTCGTGGTTGTAGATGTTGACGATCATCGGCATTTGCCCCGGCAGCGCGTGCGTGGCGCATCCAAGACAGGGGTCGTAGGCGCGGAAGGCCATCTCGATCGTGTTGAGGATTCCGTCGCTCACCGGTTGGCCAGGCTGTACCAGGCCCTCGGCGGCTTTTTTAACCGACATGTTCATCGCGGCATAATTGTTCGTCGTGCCAACGATGAGGTTGACCTTTGTGAGCAGGCCGCGCTCGTCTGTGACATAGTGATGCGTCAACGTGCCGCGCGGTGCCTCGACGATGCCCACACCCTCGGTCGGTGTCTCGGTCGGGATCGTATGTACGTCCGGGCTGGTGATCTCTGGGTCTTGCACCAATTCCAGCATCCGTTCGGCGGCGTAGAGCAACTCGATAAGGCGCGCCCAGTGCGTGGCCAGCGTGGCGTGGACGGGCTTGCCGCCCAGCGTGTCGTAGAAACGCTCGTACTCGGCCTGGGCCAGCGGCGTCGCCATTCCGTCGGCGGCGTTGAGGCGGCTGAGCGGGCTGGCGCGATAGACGCCGCTGTCGGGGCCATCCACGAACCCCTTCCAACCGACTTCTTTGAGGTAGGGGAACTTGAGGTACGTCCACGGCTCGACGTGCTCGGCCACCACGTCCAGATACTGCTCAGGGCTGTACTTGACCAACTCTTTGCCGTCTGGCCCCACGACGCGCACGTTGCCATCGTAAAAGTTGACGTGATTGTTCTCGTCCATCAGGCCCATATAATAGGTCTGGTGGTTGAACATGTCGCTCAGAATCAGATCGACGTAGGCCTGGTTCCCCAGCACCACGTCGTTAAAGAGTTGCAGCGAGAACTGGGCGATCTCGATCGAGTTCTTGGAGATCTCGAGGATGCGGTCCCGCTGCTCCTTGTCGATAGGCTTGCTCATTCCACCGACGATGCAGCTCACCGAGTGAATGTAGCGTCCGGCGATGATGGCGGCGACCTCGTGGTTCTCTTGCAAGAGCTGTACTACCTTGCCGCCAATCTCCAGACCGACCTTTTTGACGACGCCCAAGAGATTGCGTTCCTCCTTGGGCGCGTCAGGCCCGACGACAAAGTCTGGCCCGCCCAGCGCGTAAAAGTGGGTCGCGTGATCGGCGACAAAGAAAGACGAATAGACCAACTCGCGGAGCTTTTTGGCCGCCGGTGGCGGGTCTACGTGATACACGGCGTCGCCCGCCTTGGCCGCCGCCATGTGGTGTGCCAGGGGGCAAACACCGCAGATGCGCTGCGTGATGCGCGGCATCTCTTCTACGGGGCGGCCCTCGCAAAACTTTTCAAAACCTCGCAACTCGGGGATGATCAGGTAGGCGTTTTCCAACCCACCAGCCTCATTCAGAAACAGATCGATGCGGCCGTGCCCTTCGAGACGCGTGATCGGATCAATGCTAATTTTTTTCATAACTATAACCTACCTATACTTTAGCTCGCTCAAGACAGAGTTTGCCAGTCCAAAGCGATAACTCAGTCCCGTCGGGTCGACGATGGTGCTCAGAATCTCTTGTAGCTTTTCCGGCTCGTCGGTATCGATCAGCGCACCGATGGCGCTCATCAACTTGGCTCCCTGATCGACCACACCTTCAGGTGGGCCGTAGCAGCCGCGGCACGGCATATTGCCACTGATGCACGGCAAGCCGCAACCGGCGCGAGTCGCCGGGCCGCAGCAAACGATGCCCTGCGCCAGGAAACACAAATCCGGATCGAGCGACACCTCGTGCGGGCGCTTCCATTCCTGAACACGAAAGCCGCTCTCGCCCTTTTCTCGCGGGCAGACGTCGCAATTAGTCTTGGGGTCCACACCGACGACGCTGCCCTTGGGCGGAAGTTCGCCACTCAACAGCACCTGCAACACGGTCCATATCTGATCCGCCACCGGCGGACAGCCAGGCACAAAGTAATCCACGTCTACCGTCTGGGCCAGGGTCTTGACCTGCTCGTAAAAGTTTGGCAGCTTGATCTCGCCTTCGGGCACACGGGTCGTCGTCTGCGGGCGGACGCCGCGCGAGTCATCCAAAGACGGCACGGTATCATAGACGCGTTCCAGGATCGACTCGGCATCGTAACAGTTTGCCAGGCCAGGGATACCGCCCGTGTGGGAGCACGATCCAAAAGAGATCATGATCTGAGATTTCTGACGCAACAGATTGGCGACGTGCTCATTCTCGTTGGAGCGGATCGCGCCGTTGAAAAAGCAAGCCGCAATCTCTTGGTCCGCCAGCGCCTCGACGTCGCTGTATTTAAAGTCCATAAGGCACGGCCAAAAGACAATGTCTACCAGGTCACCGACTTTGATCAAATTTAAACCCAGTTCCACGACACTGATCTCACAACCTCCGCAACTGGCAGCCCAATAGAACGCAAGCTTTGGTTTTGCCGTCATTGCTGCACCTCCTCTTGGGCTGTCAGGTGTTCCAACATGCCGTCTACCTCGTTGCGGATAGCGCCGCGGTCCTGCGTGCCGATCTGTACAAAGCGGACGCGGCCATCGTTCACGTTGATCTGGTCAAACATTTGGTTCAGCAGCCCGATCTTGCAGGCGCTGACATAGGTACCCCGCTGATAGTGACACTCGCCCGGCTTGCAGCCGCAGATGAGCACGCCGTCGATGCCAGAGCGCAGCGCCAACAGCGCCATCTGTGGGTCATTTCGTCCGGAACAAGGAATGTGGACAACGCGCACGTTCTCCGGGTAGCTCTCTAGCAAGGATACATCATCGGCAGCGCGCAAGCACCAGTCGCAAACAAAAACGAGCAAGCGCGGCGCGCCGTTCTGCTTGATATCGAGCTGAGCGACGATCTCATCATTGCTCAACCCCGGACGCGAGATCGCGCCCGGCGGGCAGGCCGCGACGCATATGCCGCAGCCCATACACTTGTTGGCGTCCACCTCAGAGACGCTGTCCATCTCACCATCGATCTCTTTCCCGACCAGGTGAAGGGCTTCGTAGGGGCAGGCCATCACGCAAACGGAACAGCCGGAACAGAGCGTCTCGTCCACCATGACGGTCTCTAGCGGTGACTCGTACCCCGCCTCGACGGCCAATTGCTTGACCGCGCCGATGACGCCCGAGATGTAAATCTCTTGCGGGCAGGCTGGGTAGCACAGGTCGCACGCCGAGCACTGCCATGTGGTTGGGCTCTTGAACGCCTCCTCCTCCAGCCCCAGCATCACCAGTCGCAGCAGGCGGCGCGGGTTGTACTCTGGCTCGACCTTTTGCTGGATCATGCACTTGCTGACGCACGTCCCGCAAGCATAGCACACCGCCAGGTGTTCGCCGCCAGGGATGGCCCGGACTCTATCGGCAAAAGTTTCTGTTAATTTACCGTGACTTTGCATAACTATCTCCTGATTTTGATTGGGACACGGACTATCTTTTTCGTCAAATCTGCATACTTGCCTAAAGATATATTACGATCTTTTTAGACAAATCAAAAATCGGTGTTTATCTGTGCCCTATCTCTTTAAATCTGATTTCAAAGCAATTCTGACTCTACCTGCAACGGCGCGTCGCTCAGTGTGAGAGAAACCGGGGGTTCGATTGCAATGTCCGCTCCCGGAATATACCCCAACAGATCCCCTATATCCCGCCGGATCAGGTCGTAGAGGACGGTCAGCGGGATGTGGGAGGGGCAGGTCAACTCGCACTGGCGGCAGGCCACGCAACGGCTCGACATGTGCATCGCCTTGATCAAGTGGAACATGGGGAAAGGCGGGGCCAGTACCCCCGGCTCTACCCACAGCGGGTCCTCCAGCGCGCAAGCCTCGCAAAAGCAGACCGGGCAAAAGTTGCGGCAGCCATAGCACTTTATGCATTTGAGGAATTGCTGTTGCCAGAATTCGCGCCGTTCATCCAACGACATCTCTTCGTACTCAACGACGAGTGGATTGGGCGGCGCGCCCTTCACTGGCGTTCCGAAGGCTTTTCCCTGCGGCCAGACGTCGACGTCAGGCGCGGGATCAGCGCAATAGCACGCCTCGGCCTCCTCGACAGTGCAGGCCATTCCCAGGAGGTATAGCCGGTCGGGGTCTATTTGATTTCGCTTGGACATCTCTACCATCGCGCGGGCATCACACCCCCGCGCCACGATGCCAAAGCGTGCCTCAGGGTATCGCTTTTGCAGCAGAGAGACCGTGGAAGCCAGCGGGTAGCGAGGGCCCAGCACCAATTGCTCAAGATCATCTCCCGCTCGGAAAAGGTGCGGCGCAACGCCTTCTGTTGTCCGTCGCAGCGCGACCACGCCGTCCAGTTCCTGTAATTTATCAGCTATGTGGGTTTTGAGTTCTTTTATCATGCGCCTGCCTCCACCGGATGTCGTTTATCCGCCTCCACCGGATGTAGTTCATCCGCCTCTTTTGCAATCGGTCCCAGCGCCCGTACCACCTCGACAAATTCATTCGTCACTTTGGCAAACTTGGGGGCCTCTGCCGACGATACCCAGTCCAGCCGGAACCGGTCAGGATGGATACCCACATAGGTCAACAGATTGTGCAACAGCGGCATGCGTTTGATCGTCCGGTGATTACCGTCGATATAATGGCAATCGCCGATGTGGCAGCCCAGCACCATCACGCCGTCGGCGCCGGATCGAAAGGCCCGCAGGACCATCTCTGGCGATACCCGCCCCGAGCACATCACGCGGATGGGCAGGACGTTGGGCGGGGACGGCATGCGTGCGATGCCTGCGTTGTCTGCTCCAGCATAGGAGCACCAGTTACATAGAAAAGCTACAACTTTGGGTTCAAATAATTCGCTCATTAGGCATCCTCGCTTTCTACACCGCCAGTTTCAGCAGCGCGTCGATCTGGGCCACGATCTGCTCGTCGGTAAAATGAAGAGCCGTAATGGCTCCAGACGGGCAAGTGGCAATGCACGTACCGCAGCCATGACACAGCGCTGGGTTGATCTCTGCCTTTCCTTCGACGCCGCGCGCGATGGCGGTGTACGGGCAGGACACAATACACTCGCCGCAGCCCACGCACCGCTCAGGGATCACCTCGGCAATGGTGGGCGAGATGGTGACTTCCCCTTGGTTGAACAGGCGGACTGCCTCCAACGCCGCCGCACCGGCGTGAGCCACCGTGTCGGGCACGTCTCGTGGCCCCTGGGCGCATCCGGCCAAAAAAACTCCCGCCGTGGCCGTCTCTACCGGACGCAGCTTGGGATGAGCCTCAGCAAACCAACCATCGGGCGTGCGACCGAGGCCAAAGGTGAATGCGATCCGGTCGGCGTCCGGCGGCGGCTCGATGGCCGTTGCCAGGACCACCATATCCACGTCCAGTACCAGCACCCGGCCCAGTTGGATGTCCTCAACCTCGATATAGAGCTTGTTGGTGACCGGGTCTACCGTGACCTGAGATGGACGCCCTTGGATAAACTGGATGTCCTCGCTCCGATTCCGCCGGTAGAACTCTTCGTAATCCTTGCCAAAGGTCCGCATGTCCATGTAAATGCTATAGACCTCGGCCCCGGTCTTTTCCTTGATCTGGTGCGCCTGTTTGAGAGAGTACATGCAGCAAAAGCGGGAACAGTAAGCGTGCGCCCGTTCATCTCGACTGCCGACGCAATGGATGATGGCCACCTTTTCCGGATTTTTTCCCTCGCTGGTTAAAATCTCGCCGTCGGTAGGGCCAACAGCGCTGGTGAGCCGCTCGAACTCGAGGCCGGTGAGAATGTTGGGCGATTTGCCAAAGCCATAATCGGGCAGTTGCGTGGGATCCCACATCTCAAAGCCCGTGGCGACGACGATGGCCCCGACCTGGAGATCGACGAAGGTCTCTTCCATTTCGAAATCGATCGCCCCAGGCCCGCAAGCATCGACGCACTTTTGGGTGCATTTGCCCTTGGTCAATTGGAGACAACTGTTAGGGTCAATGACGGCTTTGAACGGTATCGCCTGGGCAAAGGGGATATAAGCGGCCGCGCGCTTGCCCATACCGGCTTCGAATTCGGACGGCACCATCAGCTTGCCCTTGCCTCTTCGGAGTATGCAAGCTTCTTGGCACTGACCGCAGCCGGTGCATTTTTCCACATCGACGTAGCGAGACTCGCGCCGCACCCGTACGTCGAAATTGCCCACGTATCCCTGTACCTCGACCACCTCGCTATAGTCTAGCAGTGTGATGTTGGGATGCCGACCGGCATCCATCATTTTGGGGCCGAGAATTCATATACTACAGTCCAACGTGGGAAACGTTTTGTCCAACTGGGCCATATGGCCGCCGATGGTCGGCTTCTTTTCCACCAGGTAGACCTGGTAGCCAGAGTCGGCGATGGAGAGTGCGGCCTGAATGCCCGCGATGCCACCACCGACAACCAGTGCGGCCTGGGTGACCGGCTCCTGACGCGCCTCCAGTGGCACGTGATAGGCCACACGCGCCACCGCCGAACGCACCAGCCGCTTGGCCTTTTCCGTCCCTGCTTCTTTGTCGCGGATTACCCAAGAGACGTGCTCGCGGATGTTGGCCATCTCGAAAAAGTAGGGGTTAAGCCCGGCCCCAGCGACCGCCCGCCGGAACGTAGGCTCGTGCATCCGGGGCGTGCAGGATGCAACGACGACCCGGTTAATGCCCAGGTCACGAATATCCTCCTGGATCAGTACTTGGCCCGGCTCGGAACACGTGTACTTGTGCTGCCGGGCGATCACGACGCCGGGTAGTTTGGCGGCCATCTCTACCACGGCGGGCACATCGACCGTCGCTGCGATGTTGACGCCGCATTCACAGATATAGACGCCGATTCGAGGTTCTTCCATAATGTGGACTCCTTATGTTATCCTTCAACAGACGTTCATCCTCTCAGACGTATCAATGCCTACCATAAATCGGAGATCGGTTCGTTGGCAAAAAGGGGGAAGCATGCACACAAAAGTCATCTATGTTTCATCCATGCCCTGTGCTCATAAGTTTGCATAGCCCAACGGAAAAGATGTGATAACAACAGATGTTTCCTTTACACATTGACAGGCATCAAGGCTGATCCGATTAACTGGTAGGAAAACAAGTGTGCAGTGGCCTTATTTTACACCCCCGCCACGATCTGTCAAGGGTGGCAGCACGCTGCATCGGTTATATGTCAAGTCTTGACACTCTCCATGCTATTCAGTACAATGAAATTAAAAGTTTGAGCAAAACTGAGAGGGCGGGCCGAAAGGAAATCTAATGAAATTGAACTTGCCTATCTTGGAGCAAATCGCCGATTGCCAAAATCTGCTCGTTGCCGGTATGGGAGGTGGATTTGACGTCCTGTGTGGTCTGCCGATCTACTGTGAATTGCGGAAACGTGGTCAGACCGTACATTTAGCGAACTTTAGTTTTGTGAACGTCGCAGCGCTCCGCCAGGGTATTCGCCTAACCGATACACTCGTAGGAGTGACAGACGAGTTTGAAGGATCAAGTCTGTATTTCCCTGAATTGTATTTAACTCGTTGGTTCAAAGAAAAACAGAATCAAACCACGACGGTATGGTGTTTTCACAAAACAGGGGCTGATCCATTGCTGAAAAACTATCGCAGGTTGATAGAGCATCTCTCGATCGATGGCATTCTGCTCGTCGACGGCGGCGTGGATAGTTTGATGAGAGGCGACGAGGCAGAAATGGGCACGGTGCTTGAGGATGGGATATCATTGCACATAGTCAACCAACTGGACGAAATTCCCGTCCGGTTGATGGCCGCTACCGCTTTTGGCGCGGAACGCGACATCACGTATGCTCACGTTTTCGAGAATATCGCAACATTGACCAGGACCAATGGATTTCTGGGATCATGTTCGTTGATACCTCAAATGGAGGTGTATCAGAGGTATGAGGATGCGGTGCTGTATGTCCAGGGCCAACCCTTTCAAGACCCAAGCGTTATCAATTCATCCATCATATCGGCAGTGCGTGGGCATTATGGTGACTATCATCTGACAGAAAAGACGCACGGGAGCAAATTATGGATTTCGCCCCTGATGCCAATCTACTGGTTTTTCAATGTGCCCATCGTGGCGCAACACAATTATCTCTTGTCACAATTGTGGGGAACGCAGACGATTGATGACGCACTGGAAGTGTATGCGACAACGGCGAGTCTAATTCCCAGGAGATCGGCTTTACGTATTCCATTACCGTAAGGGCAGAGATGCCCCCACTACCCCCCAAAAGTCCACACGACGATGGTGGGGGTCACATAGACCTCGATAGCGGCTGCCAATGCCAACATCGGCAGAACGAGGGCCACAAAGACCTTGACCGTATCAGCCAGCGCCCACAGCCACCCCTTGCCCACCGTCGTTCCTTGGGGTGGAGACATAAAGGTAGCTCCCAGCCGGACGGCCATCCCGGTCGCGATGATCGCGGCGGGGAGTTCCAATATTCCGTGGGGGAGAATAAAAGCGGCGAGAAATAGCCATGGGCTGTACCCCGCACTCCCAACCTGAGCGGCGAAAAAGAACACGATACTCATTGGTGCCATCAACAATGCCACCGCCAAGGTGCCAAAGGAAAAGACCGCCAACAGCGTCGCCAAGAGCAGGGCCCGCACGTTATTACTCAGTACCCACCCAAAGGTCAGTGCTGGCACCCAGTCCACGGCGGGCATTTCGGCAAAGGTCTCAAAAGATATGTTGTCCAGACGCAGCACGTCTGGCGGAAGTTGGAAGCGAGCGGCAAAGTTGTAGCCAATGTAGATTGTGGACAACAATCCTACTGCGACCATCAAAATCGCCAGCCGCGAGTGACGTAGAATGGCTGGAATGTCACGCACGTAAAGGCCGACCAGAGTACTTAGCCAACGCAAGCGGGGTGGCATCTTTTGAACGTCTCGTCCAAAGAACCAGGGTTCCCAGGATAGATGCTCGCGGAACGTGCGCCACAGAGAAGCCACGTTCAACTCGTCGATTTCATGCCCCAATAATTCCTCGCGGTTAAAGATGCGGATGCCCATTCGCACCAAGATCACGTCCACAACGATCAGGAAAAGCGCGACCCACCACAGCACGCCATAGTTGGCGTAGAACATGATGATGGCCTCACCTTGCACCAGGAGCGCCATCGGAATGATGATAAAGCTGGCCAAAAGGTTGGCCGCTCGGACACTCGTCGTCTGGCTGGAGAGCACTACCGCGCCAGAGACCATCACCACTCCCTCCGCCGTCGTCAGTACGATAATCAGCAGCAATAAAGTCAGTGATGGCGTCCAACCCTCGAAAAAGAACAATCCCAGCAGGTAGACGGTGATACCCAAATAAGCGGCCATCAGAGGAGGGATCATTGCGGCCAACGTCTTGCCCAGGTAGAGTTGAGCATCCGTCATGGGTGTTGCCAAAAGCGGCTCGAGACTGTTACGTTCCTTTTCCCCCACAAACGTTTCCAGCGCGATCACCAACGAGAACGTGATTGGGAAAAACCCGACGATCATTAATAGGAAGGGGATCAGCCGCTCACCGATAATGGGATCACCGTACCTGGCAACCCAACTCAGAGCCAAATCGGCCACAATGCTCATTAGGACGGGAAAGAAAACCGTCAAGATCACGATGGGCACGACGATGCGCCAATCTCGCAAGGTGTCCCGGATTTCGCGCTCTACCAGGGCGAACACCATCCGTAGCTGCTCGCGTGTCTCGGTGCGCAATGGTTGTGATTGGTCGGTTGCTGTCGTCATCCCCTACTCCTCCACCACTCGCAGATAAACATCCTCCAAGCTGCGCGGCACCGCACTCAACGTGACCACTCCCACCTGGTGTGATGCCAGCGTTTGGAGCAAGAGGGGATTGATCTCGTGGGGATTTGGGGTGAAATAACGCAACCAATTTTCGCCCTGTGTCTCAATGTCAACCAGGTCAGAGACGATTTTTACTGCCCCATTAGAATGGGGGTCACCAATCGAATGGCTCAGGTGTAACTCCATCAGAGGCGGACCCAGCAGGCTCGACTTGAGTTCTGCCGGTGTCCCCAGTGCGATGATCTGTCCCCGCCGGATGATGGCAATGCGGTCGGCCAGCGCCTCGGCCTCAGCCAGATTATGTGTGCAAATGATAATGGTCCGCTGATGATGGCGCAGGCCCAGGACGGCGTCGCGGACCAGTTTGGCGCTTTGGGGGTCCATTGCCGAGGTCGGCTCGTCCAATAGCAGAACAGAGGGATCGTGCAACATGGCGCGTACCAGAGCCATCTTTTGCCGCATCCCCTTGGAGTATGTCCCCATACGGCGATTCCACGCTTCGGGCATTCCAAAGCGCGTCAACAAGTCTCTGGCACGGCGTTCACTCTCACCGGCATCCAGGCACATCAGGCGACCAAAAAAACTCAAATACTCTTTGCCCTTCATGCGGAGGTAAAGCCCCGGATGCTCGGTCAACAGCCCCACTTGTCGTCGGATCGCTTGTGGATTTTGTGTGACGTCGTACCCAGCCACAAATACCTGCCCTGCCGTCGGGTTCAAGATTGCGGCCAACATCCGCACGGTCGTCGTCTTGCCAGCACCATTCGGCCCCAGCAGTGCCAGAATCTCACCCGCCGCCACGGAAAGCGTCACCTGATCAACAGCCGTAAAATCATCGAATTGTTTGGTCAGATTGACCAGTTCAATCATATTCGTTATCGTCATATTGTGGCTCATTATACCAACGTTGGACTCTCCTGACAATGGGCTAACCAAAGAGGTTTTTACTTTCTTTTAGTCCTTCCTTCATATTCCGTGCACCAACAGATCGTATAATAAAGTAGAATCGGCAAGTAGACCTCGAGTCTGTCGGGGTCACAAAGGAATCAGAAATATGACGTTAAGCAAAGCAGATACTCACATTCACACAACCTTTTCGGACGGATTGATGACGCCAGAAGCAGTCGTCGAATATGCGGCGACCGAGACGCAACTCAGTGTCATCGCCATCACCGATCACGATACTATTGCGGGGGCAGTGGCTGCCCAGCGTTATTGGCGTTGCTATCAAGATGACTTTGGCCATCTGGACGTTATCATTGGCTCCGAGATCACTTCCCGCGATGGCGACATTGTGGGGCTTTTTCTCAATGATGATGTGCCTGCTGGGATGAGTGCAGCCGAGACAGTGCACGCGATCCACGCACAAGGAGGCATAGCCATTGCCGTGCATCCGTACTCGTTTCTTCTCCCGATGATCATCAAAGGTGTCAAGGGGCACATTCACTCGGTGTCCTTTGATGGCGTGGAGATTCGCAACGGCACACCCACGGAATTCTTCAGTAACTATTTCACCGAGTGGATCAACCGCCGCCGGGCGCTGCCCGAGGTCGGCGGCTCTGACGCCCACTATTTGCCCACCACCGGTCAGGCCTATACGCTTTTCCCTGGCCGCACCGGGGCAGATTTTCGCCGCGCTATCCAGACAGGCCAAACCCAGGCAAAGGGCCAAGTCTATAGCTTTTTTACCCTGGCGCAGGTGGCTACCCTCTCGCTCTTGGGCCGTATGCCGCTGGCAGAGCCCTCGACAGCTCGTTCGATAGTCTGCTAAAGTCAGTATCCTTGAAAACAAACTGCCGAGCCACATATGGCTCGGCAGTTTCACATTTCTGGCGATTTTTTATTGAATCTAACTGCTCGGTTCCTCTTGCATAGAGATCGCATAGATATGCAGAATCCGCTGCACTACTGTGAATACAGATAACGCGGCCAACGCCCATACCATTATCAAAGGCAGTCCCAACGCCGTTAATACAGCGATGAGCACGATACGCTCCAGGCGGGTCAACACGCCAACCTTGCAAGAAAAACCCAGTGCCTCGGCTCGAGCGCGTATATAACTGACCATCATCGCTGCCACCAAAGAGGTGAGAAGCAGCACGACCATTACGTACATTTCTTGGCTCATATAGTGCGCCGTGAGACCCAAGATCAATACCGCATCGGCAATTCGATCCAGGGTAGAATCGAGAAAAGCTCCAAAACGACTCTGCTTTCCCAGCGCCCTGGCTAGTGCTCCGTCCAGCGCGTCTATCGGCGCGACGATTAGCAACGCCCAGCCACCCAACCTGATATACCCAAAGCCGAACACAACCGCCACGCCAACTTGCAGCAGCATACCGATCACTGTGAGTGTATTGGGATGCACACCCAGTCGGCCCACAGCACGCGCGATAGGCATTGTGATCACACTGGCTTGAACGCGCGCCCAATCGGTGAACGAGTCCCAGCGCTTGCGCTCGCGTTGTTGCCGCCGCTGTTGCTTTCGTGACGCGCCTTTTTTGAGTTCGGCTCGTTGGGTACTATTCATCGTCTGTCACCACCTCATCGATATACGTTTCCAGTCGCCTCCGAGCCTCTTCGTCGGTAAACTGGACAGGCGGTGATTTCATAAAGTAGGACGATGGTTCAATGATCGCTCCACCGATCCCACGATCCAGTGCCAGCTTGCAGCAGCGCACGGCATCGATCACTACTCCAGCTGAATTGGGACTGTCCCACACCTCTAGCTTCATTTCCAGCTTGAGCGGCACATCGCCAAACGTGGTTCCCTCCATCTGGATATAACAAAACTTGCGATCCGTCAACCACGGCACATAGTCCGATGGTCCCACGTGGACGTCTTGAGCTGGCAATTCATAGTCTAACTGGCTGGTTACAGCATTCGTCTTGGAGATCTTTTTGGATTCGAGTCGCTCCCGTTCCAACATGTTGTAGAAATCCATATTGCCGCCAAAGTTCAGCTGATAGGTGCGATCGAGCCGCACTCCCCGCTCGCCAAACAGCCACGTCATCACCCGATGGGCAATCGTAGCGCCTACCTGGCTCTTGATGTCATCACCGATGACGGGAAGCCCTCGCTCCGAAAAACGTCCTTGCCAGTATTCTTCCTTGGCGATAAAAACGGGAATACAATTGACAAAACCACAACCAGCATCGAGCACCTGCTCTACGTACCACTTGGTCGCCATTTCGCTGCCCACTGGCAGGAAACTCACCACCACATCGGTTTTTGTCTCTTTAAGAATACGCACGATATCGTCGGTAGGGCCTGGCGCCTTGGTGATCACTTGCGACAAGTACTTGCCTACCCCATCGTGCGTCATGCCTCGGTGAACGGGCACATTCTGCTTGGGAACGTCTGCAAATTTGATGGTATTATTGGGCGGCTGCCAGATCGCTTCCGATAGGTCAAGCCCTACCTTGCTCTTGTCCACGTCAAAAGCCGCAGTGAACTCGATATCACTCACGTGGTAACCACCCAGGTTCACATGCATCAATCCAGGGACAAAAGCATCATCTGGTGCATCCTTGTAAAAGTAAATCCCTTGTACCAGTGCCGAGGCGCAATTGCCTACTCCAATAATCGCCACGCGTACCTTTTTCCGTCTTGGCATCATTTTATCCATACCCCTTTGTAAGATTCTAGTCAAGCTGCTGCTTTGGCCAGTATTTCCATAAACTCGTCCTGATAACGTTGAATCCCAGATATATTGATAGAGCAATATACCTCACGTCCGGCCCGTCGCACTTGAACCATCTCAAGTATGCGCAACGGACGCAAGTGAAAGGATACCAACGGTTGGCTGATATGAAGTGCTTGCGCCAGTTCAGTCACCGTCATCTCTCCGTTACTGGCCAACGTTACCAGAATGCGCAAACGCAGAATGTCCTTGAGCGCGTGGAAGTAACGCGCCATCTCTCGTAGCTCACCGTCAAGTGTCTTATGTTGTTGAACAACCATAATTGTCTCTCGTCAATCACAACACATAAAAAACAATTTTATAAAAAACCGTTTATATGTTATCATAAAAGTTCAATGTGTCAAGCAGGAACAAGATGCCTTGCCAAACAAGTCGAATCGAGTATAATAGCACCCATTCGGGGCGTAGCGCAGCTCGGCAGCGCGCACGGATCGGGACCGTGAGGCCGGGAGTTCAAATCTCCCCGCCCCGACTATGGGTCTCACGGATACCATAAAACAGGCATCTGTGAGACCCAAGGTGACTCTAAACCTCAAAGCCCTCCCCACCCCCTATGCTACTAACAAAACAACCAATTTTGCGCATAAAACAAGGTGCTAGATCATAATGCAATTGCCCTAGTTAGCGCAGTTTAGCCCCTTGTGAGCGTTCCTAGCGAGCACAAGGCCTTGTGCTACTCTTTAACTGAACCAATAGGTATTGGACCCCTAGTGGGCTTTTGTGACAGGCGATAAGGCATTGTTCCGAAACAACGTGGCACTTTTTGCGTGATTTCACTCGGAGAATGCACAAGTCGGACAGTCACGAACCGAATAAATCGCGCCATTCACTCGTTTGATACATGGTGCAAACAATTCAATCCATAGGGAGAGGTATCATGAAAATGTTCGACCGTCTACCGATCAAGCGCAACCTCACGCTCTCATACGTGCTGTCTCTCGTCGTTGCTCTCATTATGACGGTCTCATCTGTCGCTGGTCTCTTGTACCAAACTCGTATCTATTCGACGGATGAGGTGATCGTGTCGTTTGTTCCCCTCGATGTACTCAATCTCGCCATTGGACTGCCAATCTTGCTTGGCTCGATGTGGCTCGCGCGACGCGGCAAACTCATTGGCCTGCTCTGCTGGCCGGGCGTGCTCCTCTATGTGTTGTACAGCTATGTCAATTATCTCATCGGTGTGCCGTTTGGTGTGCTGTTTTTGCTATACGTCCTCTTGGTCGTGCTGGTCGTGTATACGATAATTGGCCTCGTCGCGAGCATCGACGGTGAGGCGGTACGCCAACGGATCGACGGCATCGTGCCAGCGAGAGCCGCCGGGGGCATCCTCTTTGTTCTCACCAGCCTGTTCATCGTGATAAATATTGCTGACATTGTCGCCGCGCTCACCAGCCAGGCGACAATTGGCCCACTAAAAGTCATGATCTGGATCGCCGACTTTACGACGATTGTCCCGGCGTGTCTAGTTGGTGGGTTCCTGCTGTGGCGGCGCGAGGCTCTCGGGTACGTAGCCGGCGCGGGGCTGTTTCTCCTGTACAGCATGCTATTTATCGGACTGGTCCCCATCATGATGTTCCAAGCACGCTACTCTGCTTTACCGGTCGATGTGGTCGGAATTGTCATGATGCTCCTCATGGGTATGATCTGCTTTATACCCTTTGGACTCTTTGTACGCGGCATCGCCAGATCATAGCTCGTTGCCTGCTCCGCTTGTAGATAGGAAGAAAAGGCGACCCAGAGATGTTAGACACGAAAGATTTCCAACACCAGAAAAAGCGTTAAGCTGCAAGGAGCGTATCACTGAATCGTGATACGCTCCTTGAGGTTTGTTGTGGATGTACTGTTTTACTCTAGACTTGTGCTCCAAACTCTTGCAGCAATGTTGCTACCTTGCTGCGATCCGTCTCGTCCTCGTGCTCGGCTTGGGCCCAACCGAGGGGCGTCAGGTTCCTTTTGCTGTCTCTGGCGTTCACATCGGCACCGTGTTCCAGCAAAAGCCGGGGTATCTCTGGCAAAAGATAGTATACGCCGTGTTCCTGTGTGACTTGAGACATTGGCTTGACGTCGAGTTTTTTATGCCCACGCCATACGGCCATGTGGAGGGGCGTCATATTGTGGATGACGGGGAATTTGGCGTTGACGTCGGCCCCATGCTCCAGCAAGAGCTCGGCAATTTCAATGCGACCAAATTGCACTGTCAGGTGCAGGGCGGTCAAGCCGGGTTCGAGTGTGTGATCGTCATCCGTGACTGCGCGAGCCAGCGCGGGATCCGATTCGAGCGCAGACACCACGGTCTCCGTTTCGCCAAGGATACAGGCCAAAAAAATGTCAATTTCGACACCAGCTTGATCGAGCAGGAAGCGCAACAAGTTGATGGTGTTAAAGGTGCCCACCCCGTGGCTGGCGACCCAACGCAGCGGCGTGGTACGGCCCCATTTCGCGTCGAGCTTGGCGTGCAGATCAGCTCCGTGGTCCAACAAGAACTGTGCCCTTTCGATAGTATGTGCATAACAAAGAGGAGTGCCGTTGTCGGGGCCGACAGCATTAACCGCTGCGGGATCTTTTTCCAGGAGGGCTTTGATTCCCTCGTCGTCATCCGTCCACAAGAGGGCGAACATGTCCTTTTGTGCGCCGCGAGAGATGAGAAAATCGACCATTCCCAGCTCGGCGTAATCGGGCATAAAGTCGGCCAGATCGATGGCATGGAGCAGGGCGTTGAACCCGTGCTTTTCGTCCTTTTCGTTGATGTCTGCCCCGTGAGCCAGCAAGAGATCGACGATGTCTTTGCGACCGTGCATCACAGCCACGTGCAAGGCCGTGGCATCCGCACGCCAAATCGCGGTCTCTACTCGCCCGGTGGCGCCGGCCAGAGCGGGTTCTTTTGCCAACAAAGCCTTGGCTTGAGTTGCATCACCTTTTATGGCCGCCGTAAAGAGCAATACCCGTGAATGAGTGACTGCTCAGTGAGCATAGTAATGAGACCGAGACTTGGGATAAATCTATTCTGGAGGCGAACTACTTGTCTAACTGGGTAAACTCGCGTATTCTTGGGGAAAATCAGTGTGGAGGGCAGAGAA
>JAAEPW010001362.1 GCA_024232355.1 Chloroflexota bacterium
TCGATGGTCACCTCGACGTGGCTCTTGGACGGGACGGGGTTGATCTTCGCGGAGACCTTTGTGTTGAGTAGACCAGATAGCGCACGGCGACCATCAGTGACCGCTATGGACAAGACGACCACCAGGTACAACCAAACCCAACCAGGGACCGGTAGCTGGGATGTCAGTAGCCACAGACTCGCACTCAGGGCCGTCAGTGCTCTGACCCAACTGTCTGCTCACCGGACATGCCCCCACCACCGAGGGCAGGAAGCGGTTTGGCGTGTCACGCGCCAGCGAACAGAACCGGTGTCCTGTTGTTCGTTCCACCAACCAGCCAGTAGCCACCTGCTAGTCTGTGGTATGAAACTGCCTGCAATGAGAAAAACGTGGAAAGTGATCCATAGGATGGTACGCCAGTTCATCACCAAGTTGAGCATCGTCGGCACCTCCTGGCACAATATTACCATATCTTTCGATTGTTTTCCAAGTGCTTCAGATCCCCCGTTCCTTTTTGCGAAAATTTGGTGACACTATCAGTTGATCAGGGAGTCGGTCCTTAACTTGCTAAAATGCATATTCAATTCTATCCACCCCCATATCTACTGGCGTTCAAATGGAAAATCCCATATCCAGGGTCTGGCAAACTTGAAAA
>JAAEPW010001363.1 GCA_024232355.1 Chloroflexota bacterium
CTGCGCGAGACGGTCCGGGCCGTCTCGCTGGACCGCCAGCCGCTGCCGCAGCTCTCCGCGGGGGCCTGGCAGCTCAAGGAGCGCGGCATCGAGGTGGCGGCCGTGCAGGTCTGGCGGGAGATCAAGGAACAGGCCGTCGAGGTGGCCCGTGTGGCCCAGGAGCTGGCCGAGAAGGGCCGCGCTTGGCTGGAACGCGTCACGGAACGGGCGGCGGAACAGGTGCGCGGCGTCGTGGAACGCGTTGCGCCTGCCGATGCCTGGGGAGAGTTCTTCGCCGCCGCAGCCCCCGGCGCGTCAGCCGCCGCCGAGGGGTTGGCGCGGGATCTCGAGGTCGAACGCCGGCAGGAGGCGCAGCGCGAGGCTACGGAAAGGGAGGCCCGAGAACGGGTGCAGGAGCAGGAGCGCCGCGCCCATGAGCGCGACAGAGGCGACGATCACGGCTGGTAGGCTTACTGTATAAGATCAAAAATCAAACTCTAGCTGATCGCCATAGAGCTTTTGTAGGTTTCGTCTGAACTCTTCCTTGGTGCTGGAAATGCGAAGGACGGTCATCATAGTAATGACTTGGCTACGAAAGTGATCAAGCCCCTGCTTGTCCGTCAGAAACTGATGGTGCTTCCGTTTCCGGCGATAGTTCTCGTCCGTTGGATTGGCCTCATCAAGCGCGGGCAAGACGGGCTTTGGCATCTTTTCATAGATCAATTCGCGTATCAGCTTCCCCGCATAGCGCGGCCCACGGTTCTGCTCCTGACGCTTCCATCCATAAACCCTGTAGAGTTCGTTTGTGAATTCTACGGGAATTGTCTGCACCCAAGGACGGTGTTCTGGCCTGATATATGCAGTTAGAATTTGCTGGAGTTCATCAGCTTCACGTTTGGACTGGTAACCTGTTGCCTCGTCGATCAGAGCGATCAAGCCAATGCGTGTCAGACTACGTGTGATCACCCGGCATTGGTGCGCTATGTGAACCTGTTGAGCTTGCAACACCCCATCGTCGTCAGCGGCAACAACCGCTTCCGCTATTTCGATCAGCGTGTCGGAATCGAAACCATTCGCTTCTTGGGAACCTACCTTGAAACGGATGGGGGTTGATATGCGAGCCAGAAGGTCGTCGGAAACGTAGGGTTTGAAACGGTCTTGTGCTGCAAAAAGCTCAAGGCGATTCATCCCTTTGATCATCGCTCCGCCACGAGCCAAGCCAAAAGCGTCCAACACGCCATTCGTTGCGACGACACGGCGTTCGTCAGCAAGAATATAGCAAGGAACTTCAATATCAGCGATCCGGATTGGTTTATCTGGGGATCCGTGGACCGCTTTCAGAGGCTGATTTCCCCACCTTTTTTGTGCAGCTTCTTTTGCGATCCGTGACCGCTCTTGCGCCGATAGAGCGCGCGAGCGGGCTACTCCGCCCTTCTGCTGTGGTGTGTCTGTCATCTGAATCCCAATGCTTGCTTGCGCCATGGTATCATGCTTGCTGGTTTTAAGCAAGCATAAGCATTTTTCTGGGTGCAGTGCTTGCTTCGGGCTTAAACTTTGTCCGCTTTAGACTTCACCGTTCGACGTGGGTTCTTTTGCTTTTGCATGGCCTGCATTCCAGCCATCTGCTGTTCATACATGCCAAGCACATGGGCCACGTGGTCTTTTTCCGAGGTGAAAGCGGCGCGTCGATAGAGGCGGTCCACGGCGCAGGTCGGCGGGCACCAGGTCAGGATCGAAGAGATCGGCCAGTGTGGTTGGAGCGGGCAAGCGCACGTTCCAAAATCCTCAACCAAAAAGACGCTTCCAAAATCCTTTTCGCTGCGGGCTAGGCAAATCTTCCGAAAAAGCCGCAGGCGCAGCTTTTTCCTGTGCTGTCCGAAGATCGGATAGCAAGCCAGTTGCCTGGGCACGCCAGCGGTCCCGATCCTCTTTCAGGTCCGCCGAAACCTCTCGCTCACGAGCAAGGGCTTCGCGTTCCTTTTCAAGAAGCTGTTCCAACATGAAGACCTTGCTAGAATCTTCCGTTCCGGGTCGTTCCACGGCCAGTTCATGGTGCACCATTGATGCGCGTTCCGGTGCGTTCTGGGGGAACGCTCTGGCCAGTTCGGAGGGGTCAATTGAGAATGTGCCATCTTCATTTCTAACCGCGCTTAAACGACCAGATTTTATGGCTCTATTGAGCGTAGATTTGCTCTTTGAGATTGCCTTCGCAGCTTGAGAAAGGGTCAGAAATGACATGGAACGCCAACCGTTCTGTGGTGCACCATTTTAGCCGTTCTGACCAGAATTCGGAACGGCCTCATTCGGCTTCTTCCGTCGAGGGCAGGTCCGGCTCCATGCCGTCGAAAAACGATTGAGATATGGGCGGCAGCCCCGCTCCCGAAGGCAGTTGCCGTTCACCTTGGAACAAGGACGGCACACGGCGCAGAGGTTCTAATTCATCCAGCAAGGATTGGTCGGGCTGCTCGTCGGAAGAAAGAATGATAGCCGCGCTGAACAAGCTGTAGCGGATACCGTCTCGCTTGCCGCTCCATGCCACACGATCATTGATGATGTAGGCATTAACCGTGCCATTTTCCCCGATCTGCCGCACCTCGACCCACCGATCCTCACATAAGGTATCAAGGGCGCGCTGAACCGTGCGGCGGCTACACCCCATTAGCTTCATCAGGTTTTTCTGGCTGACTACGACAGCGTTATGCTGACCAACTCTGGCTGTCAGGATGTGCATCAACTGGGCGGCTTTCGGAGCGCGTCCGATTAGGGCCGCCCATGCTTCGTGCGCAGCCCTCTCAGTTTGGACCCACTGGCCTGTTGCTGATCGTGAGGTCGCGAGGGCTTTGGTCATGCTTTTGGCCTTTTGAAGTATCGGTCAAAACTCATGAGGTTTGACACAGGGGTGCGTCAACTATGACCGAAAATTGGCCACAGGCTACCAATTAATATCTGCAGGTAAAGGACAAAAATTTGACATAAGAGGACAAAAAATGGCCACAAATGACGCAGGGGTGCGTCATAGCTCATGACGCAGGGGTGCGTCATAGCTCATGACGCACCCCCCCCTAATATATACATATAAAACAGATACTTATTTTTCCCCCTTCTAATGATCTTAAGGCAGGCAAAAAATCCACAGTCCGGGCGCGCTTGCGCGCCGGGGGGGAGCGCCCGCCAGGGAGCTGGCGACCCCCCGCCGGATGGACGGATTGTGGAGTTTTTGATTGCCGTCGGACGTGAGGCCCCCTGTGGGCCGAATGGACGACTCCGCGGGCGTTTGCGCGCGCGGCGGGTGGGGGTCAGGGGGAGGGTTTGGATTTCGACCGTAGTGCGTATGGCGACGGAAGGATTTGCTAATGAAATGGTGCCTGGTGCAGGCGCCGTGCTTCAACGGATATGGTTGATTCGCTACAAAGCGCTGGAGGGGCGCACAGCTGAGTGCTTGTAGGGGGTCGGGCTACGATAGCCGCCAAAGCAACCGCTGCACGACAAAAACGCGCTAATGGCGGTAAGCCATGCAAACAGGCGTCACTATGCTGCGCTGTGGATTTAATAAGGAAATGAAGTGCAGCCGAAACGATAGTGCGGGTCGGCACAGCTTGTGTTGCTTATATGCAACATTCAAATAACAAATGCCCCAGTTTTGGAACTGGGGCTTGCAATATCTCTACAGTCATGATAGATTTTCATTTGAGTGCGGCCAAATGCACTCAAACAAGAAACCCATCGCAGAATCGGGTCGCTACATAGGGACGGTTTAGATCAACAAATTTGTTCTGTCAACCTGATTTTGCGATGCTGCAACAAGAAGGAATGCAGCATGCAATACGCAATGAAGGTCTTTGAGACCGCAGAAAAAGAGAAATTCCGAGTAGTTGACCGTAATGGTGAACCTTGGTTCATCCTGACAGAAGTTTGCAAGAAGCTTGGCATTGCCAATGCGGGCGATGCAGCTACTCGTCTCGATGATGAAGAAAAGTCTACCATCAATCTGGAAGACACCCGGGGGCGTAGCCGTAAGGCTGTCATCATCAACGAACCTGGGCTTTACAGCATTATCTTGGGTTCTAAGAAACCTGAGGCCAAAGCTTTTAAAAAGTGGGTCACCACGGAAGTTCTTCCGCAGATCAGGAAGACTGGTAGCTATGGCGGGCGCGTTCCGGCGTTTATCAGCCGCGCAAACATGAATTGGGATCGCGTTTCCCCAAAGCACTTCTCTGTCATCAATGAACTCACGATCAGGCTTTGGGGCCGCTTGGAGCGTGCGGGTCATATCATGGCAGATGTTGCGCCAGATGGTCGCCAGCTGAGACCTGACAACAGTGTAGGATCCCTGTTTGCTAAATACCTGCGCGAAAAGCATCCTGCCTTAGCTAACAGCTATGGTCTCTATCGACATGCGACCCCCGAATGGGAGGGGGATGTCAGGGAGTATCCTATTGATATGCTTCCGATTTTCATCGATTTCGTTGAAGACGTTTGGATCCCGAAGCATTCGGAAGGCTACTTTAACAGGCGTGATCCTGCAGCCTTGCCTTATCTGCCCCAACTCCTGTCACCTGCGAATGCTGTTCGGTCGCAGCTGCCATAATAAGAAAAGATAGGATCGGTTCAACCGATCCTATCTCACTTAAGTATCTGTAATCATTGTGCAGGCTGTTGCGAAAAAGGCAACGATCAGCGATCAAGCCAGAAGACGCAGTATCCCTCCCCAGTGCTGGACGTGGTGCCACGCTCGCCTCCCGCGGAGCCGCAGAACAGCCCAGGGTTTCGTCCGAAGGAATTGGCATCCCCCCTGCCTGTGATCCAGAAGGCTACGACGATGCCCAGAACGGCCCCCAGAGCCGCAATCCCCCCGAAGACGGCCAGACCCCCTCCGAAGCTGTAGAGGGCCTGCTGGCGGCCTTTGATGGCCTCCAGGCGCATGTGGTTGGCGGCTGCACTGATCTTGTCTTCCAGCCCCCTTACGGCCTGTCCTGCGGCCTCCTGAGCGGCCGTGAGGCTGTCCCGGTGCATGCGTCGGGACATCTCGGCCGCCGTGCTGCCGATCTGGCGGTTCTGCTCCAAGGCGTCGATGGTGATCTTCTGCACCGAGGCCCTGAGCCGTGCCGCCTCGGCCTTGGTGGTTGCGGTGGCGGTGAGGTTGCCCACGTCCTGGCGCAGCAGCCGCACCTGGTCGGTCAGATCGGCGATCAGCTCGGCGGGGGATTTGGCTGCAGCGCTCATGCGGTGCCCGCCTTCGCGTCCAGCTCTGCCAGCAGTCCAGCGATCTCTTTCTGATCCACCTCGCGGGTGGCGTTCTTGCGCAAAGTGGCCGCCATCCATCTGGCGATCTTGGGGTCCTTCAGAGCCTCGGTCGTCACGATGGCGCCGACGATGATCTTGCGGCGGGTGTCGCTGGCCTTCTGTCGGGTCTTGAGGCGGTTCAGCTTGGCCTGCGCCTCGGCGATCTGCTGGTCAATGGTTCTGGGCATTTTGAAATCCTGTGGTCGCTCAATGGTTGCAATTCTGGATGCCAAGAGCGTAGGGTGCAAGACACGAAGTGCCCACTTATACAAACGCTGCGCGTTTGTGTGGGCAAAGGGGCAACTGCATTCCCCTTTGAACCCCAGGCAAGAGTGCGCGCGTATGGCGATCTATCATCTCAGGGCCACGATGATCTCCCGCTCCGCCGGGCGCAGCGCCACGGCGGCGGCAGCGTACCGCAGCGCTGAGCTGATCGTGGATCAGCGCACCGGCCTCGCCTTCGACTACCGCGCGCGCGGCGGGGTCGATCACGTCGAGACCCTCGCGCCTGCGGATGCCCCGACCTGGGTGCAGGACCGTGCGACGCTGTGGAACGCGGTGGAGCTGGCCGAGACGCGCAAGAACAGCCAGGTCGCCCGCGAGGTCAGGGTAGCCTTACCCTGCGAGCTGGACGCCACGCAGCGGCTGCAGCTCGTCCGCGACTTCTGCCAGCGCGAATTCGTGGACCGGGGCATGGTGGCGGATATCGCCCTGCACGCCCCCGGGCGCGAGGGGGACGAGCGCAACCACCATGCCCATATCCTGCTGACCACCCGGGAGATCGGTCCCGAGGGGTTCACCACCAAGAACCGGGACTGGAACGCCAAGGAGCTGCTAGAGGGCTGGCGGGAGGCCTGGGCCCGGGACACCAACCACGCTCTGGAGCGCTGTGGCACTCATGAGCGCGTCGATCACCGGACGCTGGAGGCGCAGCGCGTCGAGGCCCAGGAGCGCGCCCGGGAGGCCCGGGAGCGCGGCGACGAGGCCGAAGCGCTGCGCGAGACGGTCCGGGCCGTCTCGCTGGACCGTCAGCCCCTGCCGCAGCTTTCCGCCGGGGCGTGGCAGCTCAAGGAGCGCGGCATCGAGGTCGCGGCTGTGCAGGTCTGGCGCGAGATCAAAGAACAGGCCGTCGAGGTGGCACGCGTGGCGCAGGAGCTGGCCGAGAAGGCTCGCACCTGGCTGGAGCGCGTCACGGAACGGGCGGCGGAACAGGTGCGGGACGTGGTGGAGCGGGTCACGCCTGCCGATGCCTCAGCCGCCGCAGAGGGGCTGGCACGGGATCTCGAGGTCGAGCGCCGGCAGGAGGCGCAGCGCGAGGCTGCTGAGCGTGAGGCGCGGAAACGCGTGCAGGAGCAGGAGCGCCGTGCCCATGAGCGCGACAGGGGAGACGATCATGGGTGGTGAGTGGTGATTGAGGGGCCTCTCAAACTTACCACTTTGCGTTTAGGTTGAAGGGAGCAAAATTAAGTAATAGGCGACGCTGCTTCAAGCATGCTGCGGACATCGACCGGACATTCTGGCATAGCCATGGAGGCTTAGGTATATGCCTGAGCACGTGCTTATGTCTGAGATTGAGATCATCACCGATGGCGGCCGTGGGCGCCGCTGGACTGCTGCCGAAAAGCTGCGCATCGTCGAGGAGACGCTGGAGGATCACGCCAGCATTTCCATCGTTGCGCGGCGCAATAGGGAATGTTCACCGAAAGGGTCTTCTGGCGGCGGCTCAACGTGCTGAAATCGAGCACAGACCAGTCGAGCCCAGCCAGCTTCAGCAGGCTTGTGACGAACGCCGTTGTATGCCGAAGCGCCATCCCAAAGAGGACTTTGATCGTCCGGCACATCTAAATGGCTGCAGCGCTGTAGGTCTGCTGGCGGCCACGCCTCCCTAAGGGCGCGGCTTCCCACCTCATTGCCGGATCAAACCAGACTTAACTCCTTAACCAGCCGCAAGGTATTAAATTAAGTTAAATAATCAGTGATTACTAGCTGGATGGCAGTGCAGGTTATTGAAGCAGATGGCTAATTGCACAGGCTGCGTCAAAAAATTGCGTTCGCACTATCGGAGAAATAAAGTCAAGAAATTATGACATTACAGCAAATATTTTACTGTAATGTCATAACTATTTTGATAAGTTTATTATATCCTCCCATTGTCTAATTACCGTATCAGGTGAGTATATCTCAACGGAGCTAGGGCAAGCAGCCGATAGACGATCTCTAAGAGAAGAATCTGATATTATCTTATGTAAGCACGTCGCTAGATCATGTACCCTATCATTTGTTCCAGAAAGAAGGCCGTTAATATTATTCGTTACCAAATGGTTCAGCCCACTACAGTCTTCAAAACCAACAACGGGTGTACCGGCAGCCAATGCTTCACAGACTGAAAGAGGGAAGCCTTCGTAGCTGGCGGGATGTAATAGAACAGAAGATGTACCTACTCGCTCCACAGCGTCTGCTCTATGGCCCATAAAGCGAACTCGCCCTACATTGTTTTTTGCAACTAACAACTCTAACTCTTTTCGAAGGCTCCCTTCTCCGAAAATTTCCAACGACCAGTTGGGAAATTTGTCTTGAACCGCTTTCCAAGCCAGAATGGCGAGATCGTGTCTTTTGACATGTTCTAAACGGCCAGAAACGGAAATGACTTTTCTGCGAGCTGATGTTGGGACAATTCTATCTGCTGGCGTCACCGCATTTGGAAGAACGATAATTTTTTCTGGGTCGAAGCTATAATATGATGCATATTCGGGAAGAAGCACGCACACTTTATCAATTTTGGATAAGCAGCTGAGCCGACGTTGTTGATCGATGCGACTCGGATCCCACCGGAGAGCATTCTCATAGTCTTGAGACGGGGCATTGTGGGTTGATGCGATCTTTAGAAGATTGTAGCTAACTTCCGCATAAGCCAGGGCCTTTATCGCAGGGGGCATGAATGCGATTGCCACGTCCGGGCGGTTTGCCTCTAAGTGCCGGCCAAGGCGTCTCCAAAAGGAGCCATGGCGATTTAACCAAGATAGTCGGGCCAATCCCGGAAATGAATGAGCTGTATTAAGTGCCTTTCTTATGGGTTGGATGGATTTCTTGAATTTACTTCTTTGATGCGGTCGCAAGTTATTAACAATGAGCCCTGGCTCTAAAGGGTACGCAGGGGCTTTGCCTCGATATTCATGAGTTATAATCTCTACCTCATACCCTCGACGAACTAGCGCATTTGCAACGTCTATAAGGACGCGCTCAGCACCTCCACCTCGTTGCGCCAATTTCTCTATAACAAAAGAAATTCTCTTTTTTCTAGTCATTGATGTTACCTGCATATCGTTCATTAGCCGTTAAAGAAATTCGCAGTGCTAAGGTATTTAGGCTGTTTTCATCTTTGGGGCTGAGTACAAAGCCATTGTCTCTAAGCCCTTCAATGTAACTGTTCACCAAGTCTGCACACGAAGTTTCCCGAACTGGCTCAATATCCACATCCGCAAGTGCTGCGGCGACTTTGTTGCATAAGTTACAAAGCAGTTTGTTCCTTTGAATGAAAGATACTAATTGCTGAGATCTCGAAATTGGACCATGATATACAATATTATTATCTTGAGATATTGTCTCAATGAAGGCAAGAGCTTCTGTAGTGCGATGCACGTCGGCGCCTAAATCAATTGAAGTTATTTTGTAGACTATTCTTACACCGTAGCTTTTAGCATAAGCCGAAATTTGGCTTAGACACTTACTTGCAGCTGACGGCGTCGGAATTCCGTGGGTATGGCGGTCGCTAAGATAAATAACTATAAGTGCCTCATCATCCCAACCAGAAGCCACAGCTAACTCGCGTCCTATAGAAGCGGCCTCATTAGGATCACTCACTATCTGTAGGTTGTGTTGATCACTCGAATCTTTCCAGGGGAGATAAAATGTCTTTGTTTTGGAATTAATCGACTCGGCGATTAATTCTGGAGGAATTGGTTTCCCGTTGAAGGTATTTCCAGAAATAACGGCAACGTGAACTATGAGTGTGTCTGGTTCGGAAGTCATGAAGTGAGCCTGTCGATGATTTTTCTTACTATTTGCTTACTTGTTGTGACAGGCTTTACCGTTAAGCCTAAAAGTTCGTACTTTATCCTCAGGCTCCTGTCCCCATTGTTCATCGAAAACCGCGCTGCTAATTTAGCGGCTTTATAATTTAGGTCTTTTGAGAACGTCCTTGGATATTGGATAATCTGTGGAGTATTCTTCCTTATAATTGTACTGTAAGCTGCATATACCTCATTCGCATTTCTGCCAATATCGTTCTTGTAATATGTCGCTAGGCCCACGTTTGTTCTTGGCTTAAGGATTTTTCCACCTCCACGCACGAATCTTACAAAGTAATCAAGATCCTGAAGCCGGGTTAATCTCTCATCGAAATATCCAACACGAGTAAAAGACTCCCTGGTACCAAGTAGTGTCCAGAGATAGGCTCTAAGCCGTTCTCCTGACATGAGATTTTTAAATTGGTCACCGGAGATGTCTTGCACAACTCGCCGACTGTCTAGATTCCCTTCTATCCAAGTATAATCACAGGTGATCCACGTCTCTTGGAGATTTCGCCCCCCATAATGCATTTGGGAGAGATAATCGAATTGACATTGCAACTTTGTGCGTTCCCACGTGTCGCCAGCATCTAACCAAGCTATATGTGATGCATCTGCGGCATCGAGAAGTTCATTTCTTGTATATGGCCTTCCTTTATTTTTATCCCTTCGTAGGATTAACGCTTGATGTTTACTTAATCTCTGGAAGTCCTGGCAGTGTGATTGCAATTGGTCAAAATTTTCGCGATCCGATCCATCATCTGCCACGATGACACGAAGGCGACCTTTCCATTCTTGGTCAATAATTGATAGCAAAGATAGGTGAAGCCCGTTGGGGTCTTGGTAATGCGGAACGAGAACATCTAGGGTAGGCTTTTTCAACTATCTTCTCCTATAACTATATCATGGTAAGGCGGCACCCATTTGGATAGTGACAATGCGGCGTGGTGGGATAGCTTTTCAATTAGAAGCCCTGGGCCATTATCGAGAAACTTCGTCAGTAATTCTTGGTCCTTGGATTTTATACATTCGTAGAGCTGCAAGGCAGCTTCTTCAATGTAATTGTTAGCAGTGCTCTCGCTTCTATTTCTCCAGAGACGTACATCTACAAAACCACTTATATTTTCCATCTCTTCGTTCGTAAGTTTTTCAATGCCTTGAACAAAAAACTTTATCGATGCCGCAGTTTCGAGGGGATCGGCCATGAGCTTTGCATAATCTACCCACAATCTTTCAGATCCATGGGAACTCCTTAGAAACGTCATTGTATGGGCCATCCACATTAAGCAAGCTGACGCTTTGTCAGTGCCATCCCGTTTGTTTAGTGACGCTGATACTTCTATGGGATTGCGGATGCACATTGTATACCGAACGTCATGATTTAATGATTTCGCGCCGGCGTCCCATAGTTTTGAGGTTATGCAAAGACGCGGATCTTTTATCCCAAATAAACTATTATTTCGTGACAAATCATTCAAGACTTTTCTAATCCGGATTTCTGCTAGTTTTGCGGGTATTCCGGTCTCCCACCCATTTGGAAGGGGCGATGCTAGTTTACGGCCATAGTTGTTATGACGAAGCAACTGCTCGTTTATGGACACTCCGCGACGATCTTCGAAATAGCCTTTAGGGTTCGCATCGCGGGGTCCTATAAGATTATTTCCCAAATGTACGCCGACGAATTGGGAGATCGCGGCGCACAACGAAGTTCCACTTCTATCCATCCCGGATATAATATTTAAAGTGCCCATTGCGTTTCCTTTTTATTTTTAGGTTTTTTCATGTTGCAACTTGAGATTCGGCGTCGCGGGGATTTAGTCAATATTTTGCTGTTCCAATACAGCTAGTTGTGGTGTCGCTGCAAGCACTGCGGCATTCATGGTCCGCGCATACGTTCTCGTCGTACTGGTCACCATGGCCTAAGAGAGTTTGTCCGTTCTATGGGTTCTGCCAGATTGCAGCTGTTGGTCCGGGCACATATAGAACCGAGGGTGCTGTACTAGAGCGAGAAATTCGAAGTTGGGTAAGATCATCGCCGTCGCGGGCATCGGCTATGTCGGCCTGTCCAATGCCGTCCTGCTGGCCGCGCGCAACACCGTTCGCGCGCTGGACGTGGACGCGGGGCGCGTGGCCATGCTGAACGACCGGCGCTGTCCGATCATCGACGAGGACATCGCCCACCACCTGGCCACACAGGACCTGGACCTGACCGCGACGACCGACCCGGCGGCGGCCTATGCGGGGGCTGACTTCGTGATCGTGGCGACGCCCACCGATTATGATCCGGTCACCAACTACTTCAACACCTCCAGCGTCGAGGACGTGATCCGGGATGTCACGCGGCTGGCGCCGCAGGCGGTGATCGTGGTCAAGTCGACGGTTCCGGTGGGATTTACCCGAGACGTTCGCGCCCGGCTTGGCACGGAGCAGGTGATCTTCAGCCCCGAATTCCTGCGTGAAGGGCGCGCGCTGCACGATAACCTGCACCCCTCCCGCATCGTGGTGGGCGAGGACAGCGCCCGCGGCCGGGCCTTTGCCGACCTGCTGGCCGAGGCGGCGCTGGACGACGACGTGCCGGTCCTGCTGACCGGCTCGACCGAGGCAGAGGCGATCAAGCTGTTCGCGAACACCTATCTTGCCCTGCGCGTGGCCTATTTCAACGAGCTGGACAGCTATGCCCTGTCGCTTGGCTTGGACAGCCGCCAGATCATCCAAGGTGTCGGGCTGGATCCGCGCATCGGCGCCCATTACAACAACCCGTCCTTCGGCTATGGCGGCTACTGCCTGCCCAAGGACAGCAAGCAGCTGTTGGCGAACTACAACGACGTGCCCCAGAACCTGATCGCCGCGGTGGTCGAGGCGAACCGGACCCGCAAGGACGTGATCGCCGATGCCATCCTGGCGCGCAGGCCGCAGGTGGTGGGCATCCATCGCCTGGTGATGAAGGCCGGGTCCGACAATTTCCGCCAATCCGCCGTCCAAGGCGTCATGAAGCGGCTGAAGGCCAAGGGGCTGGAGGTTGTGGTCTTTGAACCCGCCCTTCCCGACGCGCGGTTCTTCGGGTCCGAGGTGATCCGCGACCTGGCCGCGTTCAAGGCGCGCGCCGACCTGATCGTGGCGAACCGGCTGACC
>JAAEPW010001364.1 GCA_024232355.1 Chloroflexota bacterium
AATCTGTCAAAGGAAGCAATTTTCTCGCAAAAATGGCTTGTTCAAGCCTGTATTTGATCAAAATAGAGACGGAAAGCTCTATCTGGACCTCGAAAATGGACATAAAATGAACCGTCAAATTCCTCTCCGACAGACTGCTAGAGATTCCAGGTGAATCCGATCCAAGACAGGTTGCAGAACTTGAATAGAGCACTGGGTGCTTTGCATAATGTCTGTAAAGATAAAATCGCCGCCGTTGGCCAACACTCGATATGCTTCCCTCACAACTGCGGCCCGGTTGCCACTGTGCAATATGGCATCTTGCGACCAGATCACGTCAAAGGTCGAGTCTGGAAGAGGCATCTCTTCAAAGTTTCCCGGGGTGATCTCGACCAGATGATCGAGATTTTGTTCCTGGTTTAGGTGCTGATTTCTCTTGTTTTGCTTTTCGCTCAAATTGAGACATTTGACGTGACAGCCAAAAGTTTTTGCCAAGTACCGTGCCGGCCCGCCATACCCTGACCCGATGTCGAGCATATGCGAGAATTCGTCCAGTTCAAGCAACGAGGCCATTTTCATAACAGTGTGCCGGCTGGCGTCAAAGATAGACTCACCATTTAGGTAGATGCCGATATGTATATCCTCGCCACCCCAGATCGTGGCGTAGAAATGATCGGCATCATCGCTGTTATAGTAATTACGAGTGACTTGAACTGTTTCGTGATATTGGGAATTCATCGAGTTGCTCCTTACTTCTCCGCCTACAATGTGTGTATGATCGGAGATGATTTATAGATAGACTTCTTTCTGGTATTCATATCTGGATCTGTCAGTAAACCGGATACCATTCTCCTTGAACTGTTTGACTATTTCCAGATTGATGGCTGTACGCGTTTTGAGATTCGATGCCTCAGGTTTGATCCAATATAATAGTATGATGTCTTTAGAGATATCGGTGATTTGAGCCAGTCCTGTGACTACCAAGTCTTGGGTGTTTTCGTGACTCTTTGCAATTCCCTTGAGCAAATCAAGAGCCAGTTGGATATTTTCATAGCTCGTATCTGGAGCCAATTTGTATGTGGCAAACATTTGTCGGCCATCTTCGGTGTCTACATTTACAATATCTTGATTGGATACAACCGAGTTAGGTATGCTCACAATACGGCCTTCATATCTCGTTTTTACTTTGAGTGTTCTAAACCCGATATCTGTCACTATGCCATCAATCATTCTCCCACTATTGCCGCGCAATTGAATTCTGTTTTCAAGTTTGATGTGTTGATCCAGATGTATGTTCACGCCACCGATCAAGTTTTCTAATGCATGTTGGGCAGCCAAGGCAAAGGCAAAACCACCAACCCCCAGACCAGCCAAGATCGCGCCTACGTTGTAGCCCGCATTGTTAAGGCCAACGACGATACCCAAACCCCACGCAATTATCCTTATCCCAGCTTTACTGACGCCCAGGATTTGATCGTCGAGGTCGGTCTCGGTTCTTGCGGCCATTGGGATGAGATATGCTTCGTGAAGAGCATCATACAGCCGGGCAATGAGCCAGGAGATAATGAGGGCGATAACCATGTGGAAACCACGTTCGCTCCATAGGTCTACAGCATCAGGTAAATTCAAACGCTCCAGACTAAATCGGATACCAAAAAGGATGACCACTGCTACGATCGGTTCCTCGACCATGTCTACAATGAGGTCATCAAGTTGGGTCTTGGTCTTTCGGGTGAGGAATTTGATCCAGCGGCCGAATATCCAATAAATGACCTTGCCAGCGACGAACGAAGCCAGTATCAGTCCAAAGACAATGAGCCACTCTACAATAGTGTTTCCATAGTATTCCATAGTTTACCTTTCTGCATTCTAGTTATTCGTTTGTCAGAACTTGCGACTAGCAGGTTCTGACACTCTGTTTTAAAGAATGCGTAATTCCTTGGGATACGGTGTCAGGTACTCGAATCCACTTTCTGTAACGACAATCGAGTCCCCTACACGCGCACCAAACTCTCCGGGGATGGTGATCCCTCCGTCTACTGCGAACGTCATGCCTGGTTGTAGTGGGGTCTTGTCACCATCCTTAAATTCGGGTTTTTCCAGAAAGGAATACCCGATGCCTCGTCCTGTCCGGTAGCATATTCCAAAGCCGGCCGCGCGGTATGCTTCCAGGGAAGCAGCGTGGACCTCTTCGGCCAACACCCCTGGACGAATCATCTTTAGGGCAGCGTTTTGTGCCGCAAGAGCAACCTCGTAAAGTCTGGCGTACTCGTCCGTAACAGTGCCCATAAAATACTCTCGATCAAACCCCAACTTGAATTGTTTGAAATTCGCTATCCCGCAAAAGCACATGTAAACGGGATCTCCCCACTGAATTTTACGAGTCGTCGACCGGCGATGCACCATAGATAGATCAGGGCCAGACTGAAGGATTTGCAGATTGTAAATGGTTGGAGAGAACAAGCGGTCCAACCCCTCGTCACTCAAGAATTCTGCGGCTTTGCGGGTGCCTGCTGCAATGACCGCCAGGGCGACCTCGTATTCGGGAACCCCTTCGGCAATGGCGTTGACGCCTCCTTCGCACATCGCCACAGCCACCTGCCCTGCCTGACGCATAATGTCTATCTCTTTTGCGCTTTTTATCATGCGCATCTCGGACAAAATGTCCGTAATGTCCACGAGGTTGGCACTGCCGAATTCTTGTCTCAAATACTCGTAAATGACCGGAGAGATATTCAAGCGTTCAAACCCAATAGTTAATCTCTTACGACCGCCAAGCAGATTTCCAAGGTGATCGCGCCATTCTCCGTTAACTCCATCTGTCCATTCCCGGATGTCCTCTACCCAGGTCATAGCCTTGGCCATTTCGGCTTCCATACCTGGAGTGATTATCACACAGGAGCCTGATCTGGGTACGATCATCATCGTTGGCCGGCCAAAATCCATACCCAAATATCCCCAATAAGCCGATAGAAAATAGACATTGTCGGGATCATAGATGATTGCCACGTCAATATTCAGATCGGCAATTCGTTCTTGTAGCTCTACGATTCGAGAAATCATGGTCTCGTTACATTCTCTAGTAATGTCTAAAGAGTTTTCCATAACCATCAAATTTGTCATCCACTCCCGCCAAGCGGAGGGTTTCCCAGATCATGGCCTGGTTGCTTGCCACTACTGGCTTGCCAACTTTGTGTTCCAGGGCATCGACAACGTCGAGGGTGCGCAAGGCCCCGCAGCTGATGAAAATGGCCTCAGCTTCTGGGTGGTCTATGCTTTGACCAAACTCTAGGATAAAGTCCGGCGAGACTCGAACCATATCCGCGTCATCTCGAATATTTAATCCCTGGATATCCAGCACTTGGAACCCTTTGTCTTGCAAATAGTGCGCTTCCATCACGTTGATTTCATCGAGATATGGAGTTCCCACTACAATTCGCTCGACTTTTAATGTTTCTAACGCCTTCACAACGCTAGTGATCAAAGTTGTGGGTTGAGCGCGCGGAGCTCCCTTTAAAAGCTCGCGCATTACGCGCTCTTCGCCAACCACAAAACTGGCCGAAGTACAAGCAAAACAGATTACGTCCAGATCGCCATCAGGAAGCAATAAGGCTGCAGCATTGGCCAGTTCACCGACTGTGGCCTCTAGAGTTTCGACGGTTACTTGATTCGACATTCGTATTCTGGTGAAATGAACACCCACGCCAGGTGGAGCGAGGCGAAAGATATCATCCTCAATAGTCTGCTCCATAGCAAGAAGGACAAAGCCAAGTTTGGCTCGCCAGTGACGACCTTGATCAAATACTACCTGCCGGGGGATTGATTGCCAAGTTTCTTTATCGAGGTTCATCTGCATTCACCCATTTTTGGGGAATATCAGCAGTTTTTTCCCCAACGATTGCAAAGTAATACAGTGGGCTACCCTGGGCCGATAGTCTGTGCTGATAGTGCACTCGCGAGTGAATAGACAGAACACCGGCATTGATCATTCTCAAGATTAGAAAGGCAAAGCCAGTAGGATCATTATTGGAGAGAAAACCATCTTTGATATTAAAGGCCACCAACGCTGGGGTCGATAAAAGATTGAATCCTGCTGCGAACGCTTGTGGCGGAATATCATCAAATCCCAAAGCCGAGACCACGGTCATACAATTCAACTGTTTTTTACCCAATTCCTTGTACAAAGGTTCTCCGTGCTGCGTGAGGTCTGCTACATAATAATCTTTGTAGACACCTGGGCGATCTCGTTCTGCCGCTTCTTTTGCCTCTGGCCTGATATCGAGCCCATATATCGCCCTGGTTCCAATTTTTTCGAGCTGCTCGCCAACCATCCCGTTTCCCGCACCTAGGTCCAACACACAAAGGTCGTCGATATCAAATGGGCTGTCTGCGACTGCGTCCGCCAAGAGCGCACAGACTCTTTCAGGGGAACGACATTTTAGTTTTTCATGGTAAAGAAGCTCGTACAGTCCTGGAATTGAAAATATCTTTCCATATTCATGAAGTCTTAGTTTGTGATCTCTATTGCTTGTTTCGTCTGCAATGACGCAGTATTCTTGATCCTGAGAAAGTGTTTCTGCATGATTTTCGGGAATTTTCACAGAATAGTCTTTACTCAGTGGAACTTTTTTGGTATTCATTAGATTCATCTCTAGGTGTTTTTGAGTCAAGTGTATATTTTCACTCACAAGTTAATAGTGTCTGAACGCTGTCACACAGTGCGTCAGAATCAAAGGTAAAATCCAGATGAGCGACCGCTCTCTCTTTTCCATCGCCCACGCTCCAATCCGATATAACCAATAGTGAGGGCTGTCCGATGCAATTGGTCAGCAGGGTATTAAATAGTGTCATTGGCAGTGGGGGGGGCGGTGAACTGATGGCTATTATGATCAGATCAAAGTCCGAGTTTGTGGTATGTTCTCCTGGATGGTCGGAGAGGGCTCGATCACCCTTGTTGCGGGATGATGGGTTCAATTGAATGACTTGGATGTCTATCAACTGTAAGTTGGCTTTTATCACTTGGAAAAGGAGGTCGTTATCGGTGAGTACCAATACCCTTTTTTCAGTTTGATTGACCATTGCGCTCCTCGAGAATTTTTCTCCTGTTGTTTAGCATACCATACGCACTTCACAAACACTTAACAAAAGCAATTCGCAAACTTAACAGATGCTTAACAGTTTCTGACAAGGTGAATATCGTAGGCGTGTCTCGAACGCACATATTATTCTAATCGTTATGTGGTATAATGCTGCTGTCTTTGTATTACAGAAAGGCACAATCAATTCCACTAAAAGTTTGTTTCACCACAGATGGCACTGTCAGATTGTTCCAATCCGCAGACACGGAGAAAAATCAAGATACTAGTCGAAATTTGAGTAAATGGTACTGCAAAATCAATTTCCAAGTTGAAACTTGAATTTTCTGTGCTCTCTGTGTCTCTGCGGTAAAATTCTTGATCTTTTCAGCAGGGGCATAAATGGGTGCGGTTTCATGCCACGCGGTATAGAAACTTGTATGTTGTATCAAAGGCACGTTCGTGTCAAAATGAGGAAAATGCCGGATAACACATCACAGGCCAGTATTTTAGTTGTTGACGACCACCATCAAAACTTGCACCTGTTACGCGAGATGTTGACCCAACAGGGCTATACTGTATGGGCTATGGCGGATGGACCTCGAGCGCTTGCATCGCTTGAGGAGAAACTCGCTGATTTGATTCTGCTGGATATCATGATGCCCGATATGGACGGTTACCAAGTTTGTGCCCGGTTAAAGACGGATGAACGGACGCGAGACATTCCGGTGATCTTTATCAGTGCTGTATCTCAGGTGTTTGACAAAGTAAAAGCATTCTCTGTCGGCGGTGTGGATTACATCACTAAACCGTTTCAAGTAGAAGAAGTTCTTGCTCGAGTGAAAACACATCTGACCTTGCGACAGTTGAATGATGAACTCGAACGGCGTGTGACAGAACGTACCACCGAGCTCGAGGCCGAGATCAGCAGGCATAGTCGAACTGAGACAGAACTGAAGAAAAGACAAACAGAGTTGATTACCCTCAATGCCATTATGACGACCTTGAGCCAATCGCGTGATTTGGATCATATTCTTACTACTACTCTGGACATTGTATTACCATTGGCGGGAGCGAGTGCTGGTTGTGTACATCTCTTGAGAAAAGAATCGCGTGTTCTGTCACTGGCAGTCCAACGTGGATTTTCACAAGAAATCATTGAAAAAACAAGAATCATTCGATTGTCTGATATCCCAAGCAAACTATGGTCGTTTGATGGATCGTTGAGCAATAACTGGTCTGTGTTGTCCCCTTATCTGGACGCTGTTGATTGGGGTAATTGGCGATGTTTGCACATTGCACCTCTCGTATACAAAAACACTGTGCTGGGTATTCAAAGTGTTTTTGACTTGGCTGCTTTTGCAATGGATGGCAGCGAGTGTCCTATGGATGATTTGGACGCTGGGCTGGTACAAATTTTAAATGCTATTGGTCACCAAGTCGGCATCGCGGTTGAGAATGAACAGTTGATCAGGGACACATCCGAGATAAAGATCGTACAAGAGTTGGATCGCTTGAGATCCGAGTTGATCGCCAATGTTTCCCATGAATTGAGAACACCCTTGGGATTAATCAAAGCCGCAGCTACCACGTTACTGCTCAAAGAAGATAGATTTGATCGACAAACTCGACAGACGTTGCTGCGTGGAATTGACGAAGAGACAGATCGATTGGAGCATATCGTCAATAATCTGTTAAACGTGTCTCGGATGGAATATGGACAATTGAGTTTGAATCGCTCGGTCATAGACGTGGGGCAATTGATCAAACAGACTGTTGCCGCTATGCGCGTTCATAAAGAGCCAGGTCAACCGTCCGTGCAGATTGTCCACGATTTGCCCGCCTATCCGCTGACGGCCGATGTAGATGCTAAACGCATTGAACAAGTTTTGCGCAATCTACTGGACAATGCTGTGAAATACTCGCCTAATGGGGGCGTGATCACGGTCCGGGGAAGTGGAAACAAACCGATAGGTACCCGTTCTCCCCAAATGATCATCTCGGTGAGTGATCAAGGTATAGGTATCCCTTCTACAGATATGGAAAAGATTTTTGAACGCTTTTATCGCGTTCGGAACGAGACCACTCGGGGCACAAGTGGCACTGGATTGGGATTGGCGATATGTCGTGGAATTGTGGATGCCCATGGCGGACAGATATGGGGCAAGAGTGAACTTGGCAAAGGTAGTGAATTTTGTTTCACTATACCTGTAAAAGACACGGAATCAGGTACCACTTGAATCTCTCCAATATTTTGTGGAATCAAGAATGAACCCAAGCGATTTTCGTATTCTAGTAGTAGACGATGAACCCAAATATGTTTTCATCGTGCAACTCAATTTGGAGGACGAGGGCTACGAGGTTATCACGGCTCACAATGGTCACAAGGCTATCGAGTTGACCACCAATCAGCAGCCAGACCTCATTATATTGGATGTCAGGATGCCGGGCATAGATGGTTACGAAACCTGTCGCCGCATTCGGCAGTTCTCGTTGGTACCCATCATTATGCTTACCGCCAAAGCTGAGGATGCGGATAAAATCCAGGGATTGGATCTGGGAGCCGACGATTACGTGGCCAAGCCTTTCAGTATGGGGGAACTTTTGTCTCGAGTTCAAGCCGTGCTGCGACGGGTCGAGCGAATGGAGATGAAACGTTTGCCGATCTTTCAAATCGGCGAGCTAAAAGTAAATCTGACTCAGCAGCGTATATTTATCGGTGGTCAAGAGATAAAGTTGACACAGATCGAGTATAGCTTGTTGAGCACATTGATTGAACAGGCCGGACGGGTCATTGGGTCGGATAGGTTGCTCGAAGCAGCTTGGGGTGTGGGATACGAAGGAGAGGATCGCGTGTTGTGGCAGGCGATGTATCGCTTGCGGAAAAAGATCGAGCCGGATCCCAAAGCCCCGCAATACATTCAGGTCCGACCAGGTCTCGGGTACATGTTTGTTATACCTGATCGAGAAAAATAAAGCATTCACTGAACCGGTAAAAAGCCTTGCTTCTTGTAGCAGGGCTTTTTATGTACGGACTGCCGATAAATAACTTGGACACCAATATGCACGTTGCAAAAGAGGATGCCTCGTGGTAAAAAAAGTTGGGACGGCACAGATGATGTCGCCATACCTTGCAGGCATAATTGTTAAGCATTTGTTAAGTCTGAAAACTGTATTTGTTAAGTGTTTGTTAAGCACCTATGGTATGATTAGAAAGGCTATTATGCCTCTGTGTGAGGAATTTCAGCGTGTTTGTGTATCTCTTTCTCCGAGTGGACATCATACCATAAGCGAGGTGAATAGTGGGTGACCAAATTAAAAACCGAGCGTTGGTTTTTTGTGATAATGATCTCCTCTTTGATGTCATAGCTGTTAACTTGAAGGATATGTTTGTAGATATCGAACACCTGGAGCCATCTTTTGCCACAAGCGCCAAGAGAAATGAATTGGGCGATTTTGACCTGATCATTATTGCCATTAGCACGCCGGTTAGCCATCATCTTGTGACGTTGTTTGATGTTTTGCTTTCCGATCGTATGGAACATGTTCCCATACTGGTCATCTCTGATCAGAGCAGTCATACTGACCAAGAAAACCTGGTCTCTCGCCTGGATTTTCCCTTTGCTCCAGATGCATTGTGCGATCAGGTTCAGGACTTGTTGACCCAAGGCAAAGTGAATGTTTGTATCCCTTGATTGTACCAGTATTATCTAGACAAGAGGTGGTGAAATGAATCATCATATTTTTACACAAATGAGCTTTTGGAAGATATCCAAGATTGGCAACACATGCCTGCGCCTTTTTCTGGTCAGCGCGATGTTATTGGCCTGGTTGCCTCTCTACCCCCCCACGCCTGTGTACGCGGCGGGTATCACGGTGAACAACACTGCCGACAACACCGCCTCTGGAAGCGGCTGTACCCTGCGTGAGGCCATTATGAACGCCAACGCCGACAGCGACACTACCTCCGGCGACTGTGCGCCTGGCAGTGGTGCGGACATCATCACCTTGCCTGCTGGGACGTATACGCTATCCATCGCTGGCATTGGCGAAGACGCCAATGCCAGCGGCGACTTGGATATCACTGACGATTTAACCATCAATGGGAGTGGTGTTGGCACGACGATTATCAATGCAAATGCAATCGACCGTGTATTTGATGTCTTGGGTATAGCTAACGTAACCTTGAATAATATGACTATTCAAAATGGTGATGTAGATGCCTCGACCAATGGCGGTAACATCTCTAACGTGGCTACCCTGACTGTCAACGACAGCTTGATTACTGGAGGTAACGCCCGTAACGGCGCTGGTATTTACAACGTTGGGGTATTGACAATCACCACAAGCACCTTATCAAACAACAATCCCGATCTAAATGCTGGTGGTGTTTTTAACAATGGTGGAACAGTACTAATGAGTACCAGTACCATTTCTGGCAACACTGTGCGCGACGGAGGAGGGTTGTGGAATAGCAGTGGTGGTGTTTTCACAGTTTATCAAAGCACGATTTCTGGTAATTCTGCCACGACTGGTTTTGGCGGTGGCATTGTGAATATGAGTAGTAGCACTTTGAACCTGACCCACGTAACTGTGTCTGATAATTCAGCGATCGAACAAGGTGGTGGAATTTACAACCAAGGCACAGCCAATATCAATTACACCACAATCGTGAGCAACACGGCTGACTCTGATAACAGTGGCGGCCATAACGGTGGTGGTGTTTTTCAATCATCCGGCACGATCACCCTCACGAGCACCATCTTGGCCAATAACATCGTAGGCAGCAGCGGTACCGGGCCGGATTGTAATGGCACAGTGACATCTGGTGACTATAACTTGGTGGAAGATGTCACCAGTTGTACCATAACTGGTACTATGACCAACCTCATCACTGGCACCGCCCCTTTACTTGATCCCTTGTCTGACAACGGCGGCGATACCAATACCCACGCTTTGCAATCCGATAGCCCGGCCATTGACCATATTCCCAATGGCGTCAATGGTTGTGGCGCCACGATCACCACCGACCAGCACGGTGTGACCCGCCCACAGCCCGCCAGCGGCGCATGTGACATTGGCGCGTACGAATACGAGCCGCAAGCTAACCTGGCGATTAACAAAACAGTAGACCCATCCACCGCCTCGCCCGGTTCAGCCATTACCTACACCCTGACTTTCACCAACAACGGGCCAGATACCGCCACCGGTGTGGTCATTACCGATACCATCCCCGTAAGCGTGACGGGCACCAGCGTCATCAGCAGCGGCGTCGCCATCACGCAAACGGCCCCTGGTTACGCCTGGGATGTGTCCGACCTCGCGTCCGGCACAGGCGGTATCATCACCATCACCGGCACGCTCTCCGAACCGCTGGCGGCGGGAGTGTTCACCAATACGGCCAGCATCACCACCACCGTAGTGGATAGCGATCTGAGCAACAACCACAGCAGCGCGGGAGTGATGGTGCTAAATGTCGCGCCCGTGCTGCAAAGCACCAACCCGGTAAGCAACACGCACACCGCGCCGGTGACGACGACCGTTTCAGCCACCTATGACCAACCGATGAGCACCACCGTCACCAGCCGCACCTTTGCCGTACACGCTATGCAAACCAGCTTGCTCACCGAAACTTTTGGTGTGGATGGGGGAACGATTATTTTGACCCCGACCAACGCCTTTTTCCCCGGCGAACTGGTGCAGGCTACGGCCACCACCAGTACGCTCAGTCTGGCCAGTAAAGCGCCCATCACGCCGACGGTGTGGCAGTTCCGCACGGCGGTGAGCGGCGGCAGCGGCATCTTTGTGAGCAACGGACAGTCACTGGGGACGGTGAGCAGTTGGGACGCCCAATTGGGCGATGTCGATGGCGATGGCGATCTGGATGCCTTTGTTGCCAATCATGGTTCGGGATCGCCACCCAGTAAAGTGTGGCTTAACGATGGGAATGGAAACTTTGGCGACAGCGGTCAAAATCTGGGCGCTTTTCAGGACAACGGTATGGACCTGGGTGACCTGGACGGTGACGGTGACCTGGATGCCTTTGTGGCGACTGATAATGGGAATATGGCGGTCTATATCAATGACGGGGGCGGAAACTATGCCATCGGGCAGTCCCTTGCAGGGGGCCGCGTTTGGGGTTTACAATTGGGTGATGTAGACGGCGATGGCGACCTGGATGCCTTTGTGGCCAGGTGGACCCAATCCAATCGGGTTTGGTTGAACGATGGCACGGGAACCTTTTTCTTTAGTGGTCAATCCCTGGGAAATGAAAACAGCGTAGACGTCAGAATGGGCGACCTGGACGGGGATGGCGACCTGGATGCCTTTGTCGTAAACAATGGCGCCCAGAATCGAGTGTGGATCAATGACGGAACGGGAACGTTCAGCAGCGGTCAATTGCTGGGCAGCACGAACAATAGTAATGATCTGGATCTGGGCGATGTGAATGGCGATGGCTATTTGGATGTGATTGTCGCCAATGACGGAGCCAATACGGTGTGGTACAATGATGGCAGTGCCACGTTTACAAACAGCGGGCAGGCACTGGGTGCGGCACATAGCTTTGGCGTTAGCCTGGGCGACCTGGACGGCGACGGAGACCTCGATGCCTTTGTGACCAACTATGGCCAGCCGGATACGGTCTGGCTGAACAACAGCGGTACGTTTACGAGTACGGGGCAATCGATGGGCAGCAGCGAACAGAGCATGGCGGCCTGTTTGGGCGACCTGGATGGGGATGGGGACCTGGATGCGTTTGTACCCGCCAATTCAAACACGGGCAATACGGTGTGGCTCAACCGGAACCTCGTTGATGTGGCCATTGGCAAGACGGTGACCCCGGCCAGCGCGGCGCCGGGCGAGGCGATCACCTATACGCTCGTCTTTACCAACAACGGGCCGGAAACGGCCACCGGCGTGGTCATTACCGATACCATCCCCGTCAGCGTCACCAACACCAGCGTCATCAGCAGCGGCGTCGCCATCACACAGACGGCGCCCGGTTACGTGTGGGCTATGGCAGACCTGTCCAGCGGGCAGGGCGGCATCATCACCATCACCGGCGTGTTGAACAACATCCTTCCGGTGAGTGTATTTACCAACACGGCCTCCATTACCACCACAGCGGTCGAGACGAATACGAGCGACAACACGGCCTCGGCGGCAGTGACGGTGCAGAACATCGCGCCGGTGGCTGATGATGACAGCGATAGTGTGGCCGAAGACAGCAGCAACAATGTCCTCGACGTGTTGAACGATGACAGCGACGCTAATGGCGATGTACTGACCGTGTTTGCAGTCGGTGCGGCTGACAATGGCGGCACGGCAACTGATAATGACACCGATATCCTCTACACCCCGCTGGCAGACTTTTTCGGGACCGAGACCTTTACCTACACCATCACCGACGGCAACGGCGGCTTTGACACGGCCACGGTCACGACTACCGTGACCAATGTCAACGATCCACCGACTGCTGGCAACAATACAGACAGCGTCAGCGAGGACAGCACCAACAATGCGATTGACGTGCTGTCCAACGATACTTTTACCCCCGATACCGATGAAACACTGACCGTGTTTGCTGTCGGGGCGACCGACAACGGCGGCACAGCGACCGACAACGACACCAACATCCTTTACACCCCCGCTAGTGATTTCTTTGGCGACGAGGTCTTTACCTACACCGTCTCCGATGGCAATGGCGGCTATGACACCGCCACCGTCACCGTCACCGTGGGCAATGTCAACGACCCGCCGGTGGCGCAGAGTGATGTTTTCAGTGTGACCGAAGATTCTAGCAACAACGCTTTTGACATCGTTGCAGACAACGGCAATGGCGTGGATTCTGATATAGAAGGCGATGGGTTGTTCCTTTCAGGCATGGGCACGCCCGACCAAGGCGGCAGCGTGACACCGCTCACCGGCACGCTCGTTCTCTACACCCCGCTGGCAGACTTTTTTGGGGTCGAAGTCTTTACCTATACTATCACCGACGGCAACGGCGGCTTTGACACAGCCACGGTCACGACTACCGTGACCAACGTCAACGACCCACCGACAGCCAGCAACGACACCGACGGCGTGAGCGAGGACAGCACCAACAATGCGATTGACGTGCTGTCCAACGACACTTTTGCCCCCGATACTGGCGAGACATTGACCGTGTTCGCCGTCGGCCTGACCGACAATGGCGGCATAGCGACCGACAACAACACCAACATCCTTTACACCCCCGCTAGTGATTTCTTTGGCGACGAGGTCTTTACCTACACCGTCTCCGATGGCAGCGGCGGCTATGATACCGCCACCGTCACCGTGACCGTGACCAACATCAACGATCCACCGGACGCGGTGGACGATACCGACAGCACGGACGAAGATACGCCTATGACGATCAGCGTGCTGGCCAACGACAGCGACCCCGAAGGCTCTGGCCTGACGGTCAGCGCGCTAGGCATTCCCGACTATGGCAGCGCGGCTATCAGCGGGACGACGCAAGTGGTCTACACCCCGACGAACGCGGCGGCGAGTTACAACGCGGTCTTTACCTACACGGCCAGTGACGGCGACCTGAACACCGCCGCTACCGTCACCGTGACGGTCACGGCAGACGCCGATGCCGATGTCGAGATTGCCAAGTCGGTGAACGTGACCAGCACGATCCCCGACGATACCATCATATACACCTTGGTCTATACCAACTATGGCCCGGACCCCGCCGTGGGCGTGCGCATCACCGACGTGGTTCCCGTCAGCATCACCCACAGTAGCCTCAGCTTTGACTCTAGCGGCGCGGCCATCACGGCCACGGGCAGCATCAGTTATGCGTGGGACGTTGCTACCTTTGGCATCGGCCAGGGCGGCACCATCACCATCACCGGCGTGTTGAGCGAGCCGTTGGCGCTCGACGTCTTTGGCAACACGGCCGTCATCACCACCTCCGCGCTGGACACCAACGCGGCCAACGACACCGCCTCGGTGGACGTCAAGGTGGAGAACGTGGCCCCCATCATTAACAATACCACGCGTGACGTAAATGAGAACTCGGCCGACGGAACCAACGTCGGCTCGCCGGTGACAGGCAGCGACGTCAACAGCAATACCTTGAGCTATTCGATCACCGCTGGCAATGGGGATGGTATCTTTGCTATCAATGCCAGTTCTGGACAGATTACGGTAACCGACAATACCAATCTGAATTACGAGTACGCATCCCAGCACATCCTGACCGTGCAAGTCTCTGACAATGTATCAGCTCCCGACGGCCCGTTGACCGACACGGCCACGGTCAACATCGACGTGAACAACCTCAACGACAACACCCCTGTCATCAATGACACCACACGCAGTGTGTCGGAGGGCGCGCTGGTCGATGATCCTGTCGGTGCGCCGGTGACGGGCACCGACGCCGATAACGATGTCTTGAGCTATAGCATCACGGCAGGCAACGAAGATGGCATCTTTATTATCGACTCGAGTTCCGGCCAGATTTCAGTGACGAACAAAACCAACCTGGATTACGAGACAACCACACTGTACACACTAACCGTGATGGCGGATGATGGCGTCTTTAACGACACAGCGGCGGTGACGATAGACATCACAAACGAGGACACCGACCTGGTGCTCAGCAAATCAACTCTTCAACCCCTCGCCACCCTGGGCGGCCCCCTCACCTACACGCTGACCTTTATCAACAGCGGTCTGGACGTGGCCGAGAACGTCGTCATCACCGATCAGATACCGGTCTCGATGACCAACTATAGCTACCAATCATCGGTCAGTGTCACAGCCACGGGTGGCATCGACTATGTGTGGCAAGTGCAAGACTTGGTAGCAGGCCAGGTGGGCGTGATTACCGTCAGCGGACGGATATCATCGTCCCTCAGCATGATATGGACGACCTTTACCAACACAGCCACCATCATCAACACCATATTCGATACAGACGTGAACAACAACACCGACTCGGCAGCCGTATCGGTTTCGACCGCCAACACCACCGACGACGAACTCAACACCGACGGCGATTGTTCTCTGCGTGAAGCGATCCAAACGGCCAATACCGGCACGTCGCAGGACGCTTGCCCGCTTGGCAATACCATCTATCTCCAAGACGATACTTATGCCATCTCTCTTTCAGGCAGCAATGATGACAACACAACCGGTGACTTTGACATCTGGAACGACATCACCTTTGTTGGCGTCAGTTCGGCCACTACCATCATCCGGTCGGCCACGGCAGACCGGGTCTTTCACGTGATTGCTTCTGGGCACACAGTCACATTAACTCAACTGACCATCGCCGATGGCAATGTCTCTGGCAGTGGAGGCGGTCTGTACAACGATCAGAGCACGGTTGTTTTAGATGACGTTACAGTGCGGGACAATGGCTCAAGCAGTGAGGGCGGTGGCTTGTACAACAACAGTGGCACAGTTATTTTGAATGATAGTGTCGTTCGCGACAATACAGCCTCATCCAACGGTGGCGCAATTCGGAACAACGGCGCTGCGGCCAGCTTGCAAGTCTATGACAGCTTTATCCACGATAACGAAGCCTGCTCCAGTTGCTGGGGCGGCGCGATTTATAACACTGGTCAGGTGGCTATCACCAACACCCTGGTCAGCACCAACACCGCTTACTATGGCGGAGCTGTGGGTAACAATGGCAGCTCGGTGCAGTTGATCGTCATTAGCAGCACACTGCGCAATAACACAGCTACCTATCGGGGTGGCGTTATCTATAATTCGAACGCTGATACTACCCTGACCGGCAGCACCATACGTGACAATCAGGCCACCAACAATGGCGGCGGGATTTACAACACTGGCGGCTTGGCTGAGGTTACGCTGGACAACAGCCTTATGCTGAGCAACCAGGGCAATTGGGGCGGCGCTCTTTACAATTATGGCAATGCTACCCTGGTCATCACCAATTCGTCGGTCATCAGTGGAAACACAGCCAGCAATCGCGGGGGCGGTATTGCCAACTATGAGTGGGGAAGCGAAGATATCACTGTGTACAGCAGCACTATCAGTTACAATACATCTGGCAATCAAGGGGGTGGGGTCTATTTTCGAGCGAACGGCGGTGACCTCAAGTTATTTAACACGATCATCAGCCACAATCAATCTGCGAGCCAGGGCGGTGGTCTGTGCGTGCTCTACAGTGGTCTGATCGAGTTGAATAACGTGACCATCAGCAATAACACCTCCACTGGCAGCGTTGGCGGTGGTTTTTATCGCCAGTACCGCAGCACAGATATGGTCAGTGTAACTATCAAAGGCAATACCGCTGGCAGTAGTGGCGGTGGCTTGGCCTTGGACGGTACAAGTACCACCACGATGGAGGACATAACCATCGCTGATAACACCGCCGGTGGTCACGGTGGCGGAGTCTACCGCAATAGCGGTACGACAAACATAACCAACGTGACCATCAACGATAATAGAGCCTGCGCTACCTGCCAGGGTGGTGGCCTCTGGAATAGCGGCGGCGAAACCCACATCACCAACATGACCATCTTTAGCAACACGGCCCAGGACGGCGGCGGCATCTACCACACCGGCACCAGCGGCGACTTGATCTTGCGCCATAGCACCATCGCCAGCAACACCGGAAGCAATGCCGGCGGCATCTATAACACCGGCGGCGGGCGGTTGGTGCTGAACAACAGCATCGTCGCCAACAGCGTCAGCGGCCCTGATTGTTTTAATGATGCGATTCTGGCTGACGCTGGTTACAACCTGGTCGAAGACAATAGCTGTGGCTTTAGCAACGGCGCCGACCCAATGCTGGAGCCGTTGCAGGATAACGGCGGGAACACCGAGACTAGTGCCTTGCTGCCCGGCAGCCCGGCCATCAACCGCGGCGACTGCAACGACGGCGACGTGACCGATGACCAACGCGACGTGGCCCGTCCGCAAGGCGACGCCTGCGACATTGGCGCGTACGAGAACGACGACACCTTTTTCGCCGCCGCCAGAGATATTTATGCCTACGTGCCCAAGAATTCGTTGGTGGTGACGACCCCTGGCGTGCTCATCAATGATACCGGTTTCAAGACTCTGACCGCTACGCTCAACACCTCACCGACTGTCGGGGCAATTGTTCTTGGCTCAGACGGCGCTTTTACCTACACCACCTCGCTCACGTCTACAAGTGTGGTCACCTTTAGCTATGATGCGACCGATGGCGCCATCACCGATACGGCCGTGGTCACCCTGACACCGGCCATCTGCGCGGCGACCTACGAGGACGGCTCGACCCTGTTCGGCAGCACAGATGCCTCCGCATTGCAACAAGCCCTCCAAGCTGCCAGCAGCGGCGATACGATCAAGGTGGCCGGAACTTGTGCAGGCGTGAATCTGCGCAACTGGATGGTCCAGACGATGTACGTCAGCAAGACGTTGGACTTTGTGGGCGCTTATACCTTTACCAACTGGATCACTTCCTCTCCATCACTAGAGATCACCAGCATAGACGCCATCACGGATGGCCGGATCGTCTATGTGGATGGTGGCTATGACGTAAGCCTAAAAGACTTTTCGATGGCTAATGGCCTGGGCTATAACACCGATGCCGGCGGCATATACAATAACGGCGCGTTAACCATCACCACCTCTACTTTCGACAACAACCGGACGACTACCAGCGGATCAGGAGGCGGAATCTATAACCAGTCGAGCGCGGCGTTGACGATCTTGACCAGCACGCTGACCAACAACACGGCGGTCGGCAGCGGCGGCTGCATCAATAACCGGAACAACGTGGCCCTAACGATCATTAGCAGCACCCTGGAGAACAGTACGGCGAATGGTCATGGCGGTGCGATCAATTCCGCCTCTGGCAGCACCATCCACGTGATCAGCAGCACGCTCAATAATAATGATGCTTGCAGCAGTTGTTGGGGTGGTGGTATTTACAATGAAAACGGTACCCTGGTGCTGACCTATACGACCGTGAGCACCAGCACTGCCCGTCATGGAGCGGGCATTGGCAGCAACGGTGCCTCGGCATCCCTCTCGCTGTACGAGAGCACCGTGTCCAATGGCACGGCCAATCAGTACGGTGGTGGCATTCGGGTCGCTAATGGCTCGGCCAGCATCATCAAAAGCACCATCAATGATAACACCTCGACGGGTAATGGGTATTGGGGTGGTGGCCTGTATCAGAATAGCGCCACAGTCAGCATACTCAACAGCACCTTTAGCAATAATAGCGCGGCTTGGGGCGGCGGTATTGGCAAGGATGGCGGCTCACTCGTGATGACGTATACCACCGTAACCAGCAATACCGGCACCACCAACGGCGGCGGCCTCTACAATTTTAGCGGCTCGGCCAGCATGAACAATACCATTCTGGCCAACAGTCCGGCCGGCGGTGACTGTTTATCCACCGGGCCGCTCATCGATGGCGGCGCGAACCTGGTCGAGGACAATACTTGCAGTTTCCAAAACGGCGTTGACCCTGTCCTGGGGCCGCTGCAAAATAATGACGGGCGAACCTGGACTCATGCTTTGCTGTTCTCCAGCCCGGCCATTGGCTCTGGCGATTGTGCTGTGGGCATCGCGACCGAGGATCAGCGTGGTATCGAACGTCCAAAAGGTGACGAGTGCGACATCGGCTCGTACGAGTATGATGGCTCTATTTTTGTCGAGGCTAACGACGACGTTTTTGGCATTTTTATAGATCGCTCTGTAACGGTGGATGCGCCAGGGGTGATGTTCAATGATGGCAGCACGAACCAGATCTCAGCCACTCTTATCACCTCACCGACCGTTGGGACGATGACCCTGAGCCTGGACGGCGGCTTTGTCTACACGCCCTCGGTCGGCTTTAGCGATCAGGTTACCTTTACCTACCAAGCCTGGGACAACATATCAACCACCGATACGGCGGTCGTCACATTGACCGTTTTCCCCTGCCAAACTACCTTGGACAGCGGTGTAACCCTCTACGGCAGCCTGGACGCCAACGCTCTCCAGGATGGGGTGGATAATGCCTCCAGCGGCAATACGTTAAAGGTAGCCGGCACCTGTGCCGGCATCCAGGCTCGGGGCGGAAATGCCCAATCGGTATACATCAGTCAAACGATGACTATTATAGGAGGGTATACCTTTACCAACTGGATCACCTCCAATCCTGGAATGCAACCCACTACTATTGACGCACGTGAAAATGGCCGGGTGGCTTATGTGCCGGTCACCTACAACGTGACCATGCAAGACATGCTCCTAACCAACGGGTTTGCCAATGAGCGTCATGGCGGCAGTCTCTATGTTCAGGGCGTGCTGACCGTAACCGACAGTACTATATTTAGCAATACGTCCGCCAGTGGTTACGTGGCCCAAGCTCGAGGCGGCGGCTTTTACGTGGACGGGGGCACGGTCAACCTGATCAACACCACGGTTTATGGTAACAGTGCGATTGGGGTTGGGGTCAGTTCGCGTGAGGGTGGCGCATTCTATAATAACGGCGGCATCGTTACCGTGATCAGCAGCACTATTCATGATAATAGCACAACCAATCACCGTGGCGGCGGTTTTTACAATAACAGTGGCACAGTCACCGTAATCAGCAGCACCATTCGCGACAATAGTGCGCCCGGTGAGCAAGGAGGTGGCTTTTATTCTGTTGGCGGCGCGGTGACCGTGATCAGCAGCACACTGCGCGACAGTACCGCCGGCAGTTGGGGAGGCGGCCTGGTGAATCAATCTGGTCAGGTCACCTTCCGCAACAGCACGTTGAGCGGCAATGTGTCTGGCGGGCACGGCGGCGCTATCTATAATTATAATAACGTCAACACTGTGACTATTCTGGATGACTGCATCGTCCAGGAGAATTCGGCCAATAACGAGGGCGGCGCGGTGTTCAACTATAATAATGCAAACCTGATTGTGACCAGTACAACCTTTATCAGTAACACGGCCAACAGTCACGGCGGGGCAATTGCCGCTCGATCTGGCAGCGACACGGACATTTTGAGCAGCACTTTGCGAGGCAATCAAGCCGGGAGTTGGGGCGGTGCCATTTACAACAACAACGGCACGGTTACGCTGAATAACATCACCGCCACCAAGAACACAGGCACCTACGGCACGTTGGGCAACAATGACAGTTCATCCAAGCTGTATGTGACCAACAGTACTTTGAGTGGAAACACGGTTAGCAGTGGTGGCGGCATTTACAACTCAAACGGCGACGTCGATCTGACCAACAGCGACGTCATCAGCAATACGGCTGGGACCGGGGGCGGTATTTACAGCCGCTACGGCTCGTCCCAACTTACCCTGACCGACAGTCGCATCAATTATAACAATGCCAGCGGTTCGGGTGGCGGTATTCATAATCAAGAAAACAGCGACATCACCTTGAACAATACTGAGGTCAGCACCAACACGGCCAACAGTAATGGCGGCGGCATTTCCAGCCAGAACAGTGGCTCACTGATTAATGCCACCAGTTGCACGTTCCGGAATAACCGGGCAATATCCGGCCAGGGGGGGGCGATCTTTAACTACTACCGGTCAACCACTACACTGTCAGACACTAACGTGATCAGCAATACGGCCGGCAACCACGGTGGCGGCATTGCTAGCCGGAGTGCAGACAATGCGCCCACCAACTTGACAGTGATCAACTCGACCATTTACGATAATGAGGCCGTCAGCGGACAAGGCGGCGGCATCTACAACGATCAATATGGCGTCCTGAATATCACCAACTCGAGCGTAAATTCCAACACGGCCGGCACCACCGGTGGTGGAATCAGCAGCCAAAGTTCGAACATCAACCGACCCGCAAGTGTGAATCTCCAAGATAGCTCTATCAGCAATAACGTCGGAGGGGGCAACGGCGGCGGCATCTACCAGGGCAGCTACAGCACTGTTGATGCGACCAACACCACCGTCAGTTCCAACCGCTCCAACGTCGACGGTGGCGGTATCTACAACGCGAACGGCTATCTGACCCTCGAGCATCTCACCATCGCTTATAACGATGCCTCCGGCGATATTGGCGGCTTGTACCACAATGGTTTCACTTCTACCCTCACCAATACCATCGTCGCCGCCAACACCGACCTGGGCAACGACTCGCCCGATTGCGTTGTCACCACCATCTATTCCTTCACCCACGATTACAATCTGATCGGCAACACGACCGGCTGCGGCGGCCTAGCGCCCGAAGCCAACGGATTGACCAACGTCTCAGCCCTGCTTGGCCCGCTCAGCATCTATGGCGGCGACACCGACAACCACATCCTGCGCACCGGCAGCCCGGCCTATAACTATATTCCCAACGGCGCCAGCGGCTGCGGCTCTACCTTTACCGCCGACCAGCGCACTATCTCCCGGCCCCAGGTCGGCGCTTGCGACATTGGCGCGAACGAGACCCAGTTGGTAGATGTTGAGATTTCCAAGGCCGTCACACCCACCCTCACGGCAGCCAGCAGCATCATCACCTACACCCTCACTTTTAGCAATATCTCCAGTGATCCAGCCTACGGCGTCTATGTCACCGACACCTTTCCCATCAGCGTGACGGTGCAAGGCACGATCAGCAGCGGCGTGACTTTGGTCCAAAGCAATAATGGCCGGACCTACACCTGGTACGCCGACGAGATGTCTGGCGGGCAAACGGGCATCATCACCGTGACGACGGTGTTGAGCACCTTACTCCCAAGTTGCGTGGTCGACAACACCACAGAGATCACGGTCACGGGCGTGGATTCGGTTACCACCAACCACGACGACTCGGTCAGCGTCACCGTCTATCTCGAATCCGACGTGGAGATCGCCAAGATAGTGGCACCGTCGCTTGCCGTGCCCGCCCGGCTCATCACCTACACCCTGACCTACACCAACAACGGCCCCCACCGGGCCGAGAACCTGATCATCACGGATGTCGTCCCGATCAGCCTGACAGTGCAGAACATTGTAACCAGCGGAGTCGGCTTGAACCAGAACAACGTGGGCAACACCTACACCTGGACCCACGCCGACGTGTGGCCCGGTCAGGGTGGCGTCATCACCATCACCGGCCTGGTGGACGATCCGTTAGCGGACGGCGTCTTTACCAACACGGCCATCATCAACTCGGATTCTGTGGATACTGATACAAACAACAGCACAGCCTCGGCCGAGATCACGGTTCCGCCAGTGCCCATAGTCGTGGCTATCAGTCCAGTCAGCAACACCCACACCGCACCTCTGACGTCTGCCGTCTCGGTCACCTACGATCAGTTGATGGACCCGGCCACGGTTTTTACTCAGACCTATGCCGTCCACGCGATGCAGACCGGTTTCCTGAGCCAGACTATTAGCGTTAGTGGCGGACAGATCACGCTCACTCCGCCACAGCCCTTTAGGCCGGGCGAATTTGTCCAGGCTAGCGCAACCCGGGGCACCTACAGCATCACGGGCACCCGTCCGCACTTGCCGACGGTGTGGCAATTCCGCGCGGCAGTTGGTGGTGGAAGCGCTCGTTTTGTAGATACCGGTCAATCTCTGGGCAGTTCCAACAGTTGGAAAGTAGCCTTGGGCGACCTGGACTTGGACGGTGACTTGGACGCTTTTGTGTCTAATGATAGCAACCAGGCGAACGAGGTATGGCTCAATGACGGCAGCGGAGACTTTACCTTGAGCCAGTCGCCGGGTAGTGGAAACAGTCGCTTTGTTAGCCTGGGAGATGTGGACCGTGATGGCGACCTGGACGCGGTGGTTTCCAATCGATCTGGAAATCTAGAGATATGGTTGAACGATGGCAGCGGCAGCTTTGGCCCGGGCCAGGCCGCCAGCAGCGGTGACAATGCCGGTAACGCGGTGGGCGATCTGGATGGCGATGGCGACTTGGATATTTTGCAGACGTTGGGCAACGGAACGCGTGTCTTGATAAATGATGGTAGTGGCACCTTTGCCAACGTTCAATCGCCGACCGGTGGGTCTACTCAAATGGTCAGTCTGGGTGACCTGGATGGCGATGGTGATCTGGATGCTTTATTGGCCATTCGCGGTACCGGTGCGGAGCAAGTGCTTTTGAATGACGGGAGTGGCACCTTTAGTGTGGGACCAACATTTGGTGCAGGAAATACCTGGCACGTGGCTCTGGGCGATCTAGACGACGATGGTGATCTGGATGCTGTCGTTTCTAATGGTACAGATGCTGACACGGTGTGGTTGAACAACGGCGACGCAACTTTTTCAATCCAGCAATCGTTCCCTGATTCAGGTTTGGGTAGTCGATGGCTTGACTTGGGTGATGTTGATGGCGATGGAGACCTGGATATTGCTGTAGGTACCTTGGTTTGGCTAAATGATGGCAGCGCCAATTTCGCCGATAGCGGTCAGAGTATCCTTGGAAACGGTGTCGGACTCGGTGACCTGGATGGCGATGGAGACCTGGATGCCTTCCTTGTCCAGAATGGAGACAACAAAGTCTGGTTGAATCAGGCCGCTGACCTTGAAATCAATAAAGTTGTCAATCCAACGACAGCCCCGGCTGGCTCGACCATCACCTACACCATCGTCTTTATCAACCACGGGCCAGAACCGGCCTACGGCGTGGTCATCACCGATATCGTGCCCGTCAGCGCGACCAATACCAGTGTGGTCAGCACCACCGACGTCGCCCTCACCCAACGCGGCGGCACGACCTACGCTTGGGACGTGGCCGATATCCCGGTCGGTCAGGGTGGCATTATTACCATCACTGGCGTGTTGAGCTACCCGCTGGATTGGGGCACATTCACCAACACTGCTACCATCACCGGCACGGTGGTGGATACATACACGGTGAACAACACCAGCGATGCCGGATTTGTGATCCAGTCCGCAGAACTGACGATCGCTAAAGCGGTGGAGCCTGCCGTTGCCATTCCTGGTCAGGCCATCACCTATACGCTGACCTTTAGCAACCAGGGGAACTTGCTGGCTGCCGGTGTGGTCATCACCGACGAGGTCCCCATCAGCGTGACCCACAACAGCCTTGTCGTCGGTAGCAGCGCGTCTATCACTGCTACAGGCGGCATTAGCTATGTTTGGCAAGTGGAATCCTTGAGTCCTGGTGAGAACGGTGTCATCACTATCACCGGTGTGCTCAGCCGGCCGATGGCTTTGGGGACGTTCACCAACACAACCGTTATCACCACGTCCAACGTGGATGGCGATCCCTTTAATAACGAGTCTGTGATTCCGCTTACGGTGCAAGCTGCCCCCGGCGGCGTGGCTGCCAACCTGCAATTATGGCTCAAGGCGGATGTTGGAACCAAGAATGGTGGCGGTGATGTGGTCTCGGGCGCTATCGATGAATGGAAAGACCAATCAGGTAATGGGTTTGACGCACTCGACACTGGCGGGCAACCTGTCCTTGCCGCTAGTGATAGTGCCTTTAATAGCCACCCGGTGCTCACTTGGGACAACGATGAGATGACTACTGCATCTGCTCTCACATTCGATGCGGATGGGATATCGATCTTTGCCGCTGCCAGTCGAGATGGATCGTCAGGTACATTTGGGCGTATTATCAATAATCAAGATAACGAACGAATTTACTTTGGCACCAACAGCAGTGGCACTCGATTTGGTACCCAATACGAAGATGGAAGCTGGGATGGAAATAACTGGGATACAGGTTTCACAATGGCTGTTGATACGACCTACATCCTGGCCTCAGTTTTTGATGGTACCTCATCTCTGACTGAAGATCCGTATGTCAATGGTCAAGCCCTTGCCCCTGATAGCACGACCCACGAATGGACTGCCTTTAGCGATGAATTGAGCCTTGGTCGTGATGCGAATTCGAACACACAGTCCTGGAGAGGCAAAGTTTCCGAGGTGATCGTCTACAAGGGCGATATCGACACGATTTCAGCCGTCGCGCGCCAGCAGATTGAATCCTACCTGGCCCTCAAATACGGCGTCACCCTCGATAGCAGTGTGGACTATGTGGCGTCCGACGGCACGATCGTCTATGCTAGTACCGGCAGCCAGGTTGGCTACACCAACGACATTGCCGGTATCGGCCTCGACGTGGGCAGCGCGCTCACTCAAACGACCTCGAGCAGCGTCAACCCCGACAGCCTCGTCACCATCACCGGCACGCTGCCCAGCATCGCCGACACCGAATTCCTCGTCTGGGGCAACGACGGGATTGCCGTAGGCAACGTAGTGCAAGAGACTGTCAGCGGCACCGATTACGAGCGCATCGAGCGGGTTTGGCGGGTGCAAGAGACTGGCGAGACCGGCAGTCTCTCGGTCTCGTTCGATCTGAGCAGCTTGGGTTACGAGCGCCAAAACGGCGACTTGGCCCTGCTGATCGACAATGATCTCGCTTTCTCCAACGCCGCCCTGCACACCACTGGCCGCGCGGTCAATGGGGGTGTAGTTAGCTTTACGGGCGTGAATTTCAACGACGGCGACTATTTCAGCCTGGTCTTGCAGCAAAGCCCCACGGTCACGTTGTCGGCAGCCCCCACGGACATTCTCGAAAACGGCGGCACGAGCATACTGACTGCTACGTTGAACTATACCTCTAGCATAGCGGTGACGGTCAACTTGACCTACTCGGACAGTGCCACCGGTCCGGGCGCGGGTGCCGGCGACGACTTTGACGGCGCTTCCGCCATCGTGGTTGCCAGCGGAGCTTTGAACAACGCCATCACCTTGACCACCAACGACGATGCCGTCATCGAAGGGGATGAAGACATCGTTGCCGATATCGATACCATCACCAACGGCGTAGAGAGCGGTGTCCAGCAGGTCACGGTAACCATCGTGGATAACGACGTTGACCTGGTTATCAACAAGATGGTCACACCGCCCGCTGCCAACGCTGGTGACCCCGTCACCTACACCCTGTCCTTTTCCAACCCCTTCCCTTCCACCGCCACTGGCGTGGTCATTACCGACACGATCCCCGTCACCTTTACAGTGCAGAGCGTCATCTCTAGCGGCGTCGCCATCACTGATACAGGCACAGTTCCGGCTTACGTCTGGAACGTGCAAGACCTGGCATCCGGACAGAGCGGCATTATTACTCTCACTGGCGTGATTTCCAGCCCGTTGCCGCCGCACACTTTTAGCAACACCGTCGTTATTGCCACTATGTCGATGGATACGGATATAAACAATAACACCAATGCTGTCGAACTGTTGGTCCGCTCCGCCGAGTTGGCGATCAACAAAGCCGTTGACGTGCCCACCGCAAACCCCGGCGATCCCATCACTTACACCCTGGCCTTTACCAACGCAGGCAACCTGGCAGCAACCGGTGTTGTCATCACCGATGTTGTGCCCGTCAGTGTGACCCACGCCAGCCTTGGTTTTGACAATAGCGTCACCATCACAGCCACGAGCAGCATCAGCTATGTCTGGAATGTCGCTGATTTGGCCGCCGGTCAGAGTGGCGTCATCACCATCACCGGCGTGCTCAGCAACCCGTTGGCGGTTGGCACGTTCACCAACACTACAGCCATCGCCACTGATTGGAACGAGTACGACACATCCGATAACAACAGCGCCGCCAGCATCACTGTGCCGAACATTGCGCCGGTGACCGCCAACGACGCTTATACCACAGCCGAGGATATTGTGCTGAACGTGTCCGCACCGGGCGTACTCGGCAACGACATCGACGACAATGATGATACACTCACGGTGAGCCTGGTAATCGATGTAGCCACAGGTACACTTGACCTCAATGCTGACGGTTCGTTCGCCTACACTCCCACCCTCGACTTTTTCGGCACCGTCACATTCACCTACCGCGCCAACGATGGCACCGTTGATTCCAACGACGCCACCGCCACTATCAACGTCACTCCGGTCAACGATGCGCCCGTCGCTGTATCCGATGCCTTTGTCACTGATGAGGACACATCTTTCAACGATACCTTTACCGCAAGCGACGTGGATGATGTCTCCCTGGTTTATGGCGTCTTTATCGCACCAACTTATGGCAGTGTCGTGATCACCGATGTGAATTCGGGCAATTTCACCTACACACCCACCAACCAGGCCGCAACCTACACGGATACCTTTACGTTCATCGTCACCGACACCGGCAGCCTGACCGACACGGCCCTCGTGACCATCACCGTCACCGCCGACCCTGATGCCGATCTGGTCATCGACAAATCGGTCGAGCCATCCGCTACCGACCCCAGTGATACCATCACCTATACCCTGGTTTACACCAACACAGGGCCGGACCCAGCCTCCGGCGTGGTCATCACCGATAACGTGCCGGTCAGCGTGACTCACAGCAGTCTCGGTTTTGATAGCAGTGGTGCGCAAATCACCGCCACGGGCAGCATCAGTTACGTTTGGAATGTGGCTGATCTGGGTGTGGGGGCAGGCGGCATTATCACCATCACCGGCGTGTTGAGCGAGCCGCTGGCTTGGGGAGCGTTTGACAACACGACGGTCATCACTGGTGCGGTGTTGGATACCAGTACGGCCAACAACACTGACCAGGTTGGGCTGACGGTGCAAAATGTCGCACCCGTCATCAGTGATGCCACCCGCAGCGTATTCGAGACGGCCGCCAACGGCACCAACGTCGGTACGCCGATCCCGGCCGCTGATGCTAACGCCGATGCGTTGAACTATTCCATCATGGCTGGTAACGGTGATGGCGTCTTTGCCATCCATGCCAGTTCCGGCCAGATCACGGTGACCGACAACACCACTCTGGATTACGAGGCCACATCGCAATACGTTTTGACTGTGCTCGTCTCTGACGGTGCATTGACCAACACAGCAGCGATAACGATCACTGTCATTGACGTGGATGCGGACATGGTTATCAGCAAAGTGGTTGCGCCAGGATCAGCTGTGCCTGGTCAATCCATCACCTATACGTTGGTCTTTACCAGCAACGGGCCAGACATCGCCGCGGGTGTGGTCATCACCGATATTGTGCCTGTCAGCATCACAAACACCAGCGTGCTCAGTGCTTGCGACATCACCATCACGCCGCGCGGCGGCACGACCTATGCCTGGGACGTGGCCGATATGAGTCCCGGTCAGGGCGGCGTTATCACCATTACGGGTGTTTTGAGCCAGGTCTTGCCCACGGGTTCCTTTACAAACACGGTCATTATTTCTGGTACAGTGGTGGATCCTGATTCGACCAACAACACTGGCCAAGCGGAACTGGTGGTGCAGAATGTGGCCCCAGTCATCACCGGCGCCGTCCACAGCGTAGCCGAGAGCGCGACCGACGGCACCAACGTCGGTACGCCGGTTTCGGCCAGTGATGCCAACGACGATGCGTTGAGCTACTCGATCACCGCTGGCAACGGCGACGGTGTCTTTGGCATCAACTTGGGTTCTGGCCAAATATCGGTTGTCGATAATGTCAACCTGGATTACGAGACCACGTCCCAGTACGTTCTGACCGTGGCTGCGACCGATGGCGGTCTGACCAGCACAGCGGCGGTGACGGTCACCGTACTCAACGATATAGATGCCAATCTATCCATCAGCAAATCGGTCGTGCCGGCGACGGCGGTGCCGGGTCAGATCGTCACCTACACGTTGACCTTTGGCAATATCGGGCTAGACGTCGCCGCGGGCGTGGTTATCACCGATATCGTGCCCGTCAGCGTGACCAATACCAGCGTCGTCAGTGCCAGTGATGTCATTATCACACCGCGCGGCGGTGTGACCTATGCTTGGGACGTGGCAGATATGAGTACCGGCCAAGGTGGCGTCATTACCATCACTGGCGTCTTGAGCGAGCCGTTACCCATCAGTATCTTTACCAATACTGCGACCATCACCACGACCGTCGTGGATGCTGACGCCCTCAATAACGCCGATCAGGCTGACGTGACGATACAGAACGGTGCCCCTGTCGCGGGCGACGATATCGATAGCACTAGTGAAGATGTCCCTGTGATCATCAACGTGTTGTCCAATGACACCGACCCGAATGCCGATAGCTTGACCATCACAACGGTGAGCACAACTACTTTTGGAACTGTCTCGATCAGCGGTACGACGCAACTTGTCTACACCCCGACGAATCGCACGGCAAACTATGATGCGGTCTTTGGCTACACAGTATCCGATTCAAGTTTGGACGACACTGCAACGGTCACGGTCAGCGTGACCGCCGACAACGATCCACCGTCCGCCGCCGACGATAGTGCTGCCGCGGATGAGGACACCAGTGTATCCCGGCTGACGGCGGTCAGCGACCCGGACACCGATGACACCTTTGATTATAGCCTCGCTGTTTCACCGGCCTATGGTAGCGCCAGCGTCAACTCGCTCACCGGGACGTGGTTCTACACACCGACCAACCGCTCGACCAGCTATGTGGACGTCTTTACCGTCACCGTCACCGATACCGGATTCAACACCGACACTGCCACTATGGTCATCACCGTCACCGCCGACAACGACGCGCCGGTCGCGGTGAATGATACGGCCGCCACCGACGAGTATACCCCGGTGACGCTCAGTGTGCTGGCGAACGACAGCGATCCCGATATGGACCAGGCGTTGAACATTGGTTCGGTGAGCGTGCCCGCCTATGGCAGCGTGATCATCAGCGGCACCACTCAACTTGTGTACACACCGACTGAGCGCACGGTGAGTTACGTCGAGGTGCTCACCTACACGGCGGATGATGGCAGCTTGAATGATACGGCTGCCGTCACCATCACCGTCACTGCCGTCAACGCGACCCCGGTCGCCGTCAGCGACAGCGCCATGACTGACGAGGAGGTCCCCGTTGCCATCAACGTACTGGTCAACGACAGCGACGTGGATGGACCAGGTCTGAGCGTGGGCGCGGTCGGGATGCCTGCCAACGGCAGTGCCAGCACCGACGGCGCGGTGGTCGTTTACACTCCCACCCTTGATTTTACTGGCATTGATATCTTTACCTACACCGTCACCGACGGCAACTCGAGCGATACGGCAGCGGTGAGCGTCACTGTGAACGCGGTGAACGATGCCCCCGTCATCACCGAGGGAGCATCCATTGCTGTCACGATGGACGAAGATAGCACGCCAACATCCTTTAACCTGACCCTCCACGCCACCGACGTAGACGGCGACACATTGACCTGGAGCGTCAGCAGCCTGGCGAGCCACGGCACGGCCCTGGTCAGTGGTACAGGTACATCCCAAGTCATAGGCTATGCACCCGACGCTGATTATAATGGCATTGATCGCTTTGCGGTGCAGGTCGAGGATGGAAACGGCGGCCGCGCTACCATCGTTGTCAACGTCACCATTGACCCGGTCAATGATGCTCCCAGCGCGGCGGACGACGTCTACAGCGTCGTTGAGAACAGCGTTGACGTCGTCTTGAACGTGCTTTGGAACGACACTATGGCCCCGGACGCGGGCGAGGTGTTGGCGATCATCGCTGTGGAAACCGCGTCGGCGGGCACGGTCAGTATCAATGCGACCAGTGACGCCCTTGTTTACACCGCCGCTCCTGGTACATACACTGAGAGCTTTACGTATACCATCTCGGACGGAAACGGTGGTGTTAATGCTGCCACTGTCTTTATGAGCGTGGACAATGTCAACGATGCCCCCGTCGCTGCGGGCGATGCTTTGAGCGTGGTCGAGGACAGCGTGGGCAACGCACTCGACGTGCTCCACAATGATCATGATCCCGACGTTGGAGACGTTTTGTCCATCACCGCTGTCGGCAGCGCGGCAAATGGCACGGTGAACATCAGTGGTACGACCAGCTTGCTCTACACCCCCGCGGCGGACTTTGACGGTGTGGACACCGTCACCTACACGGTGAGCGACGGAAGCCTGGACGATACCGCGATGGTGACCATCACTGTGAATGCGGTCAACGATACGCCCATCATCACCGAGGGAACCGCGGTCACTGTCACGATGGACGAGGATGGCACGCCGGTACCCTTTGGCCTGACGCTCAACGCCACCGACGTTGACGGCGACACACTGACGTGGAGCATTCGCAGTCCGGCGATCTATGGCACGGCTTTGGCCAACGGCACAGGCACATCCAAGGTGATCGCGTACACGCCTGATGCTAATTACAACGGCAGCGATAGCTTTGCAGTGCGCGTTGCGGATGGGAACGGTGGTCACGATACTATCATCATCAATGTCACCATCGACCCGCAAAACGACAATCCCGACGCGATGGACGACACCTATAGCGTCCTCGAGAACAGCACCGGCGTCACGCTGCCCGTGCTGGGCAATGACACCGCCGCTCCGGACACGGGCGAGACGCTGACCATCATCGCCCTGGGCACCGCGCCGACGGGTGTGGTTGTGGTCGGCGTGCTCAGCGATACCCTCGTCTACACCGCTGCTCCCGGTCTGTACACTGAGAGCTTTACGTACACCGTCTCGGACGGTAACGGCGGGTTTGACGCCGCCACCGTCTATATGAGCGTGGACAATGTCAACGATGCCCCTGTCGCCGTGGATGACACATTTAGCGTGGACGAGGACAGCACGGACAATATGCTCGATGTTCTCTTTAATAACTATGATCCCGACATTGGCGATATGTTGAGCATCACCGCCGTTAGCAACGCCGCCAATGGCGTGGTGGTCATCAGCGGTACCACCAGCCTGCGCTACACCCCGACGGCGGACGTGAACGGTATGGACGTCGTCACTTACGCGGTGGGCAGCGACGGTGGCTTGAGCGACGTCGCAACGGTGACCATCACCATCAGGGCCCTTAACGACGTCCCGGCCTTTAGCAGTTCCCCGGTCACAACCGCGACCGAGGATACGGCCTACAGCTATAGCATCTCGGCCGGTGACGCTGATCTGGGGGCGACATTGTCCATCGTCGCACTGACCCAACCGGCCTGGTTGGTCTTGGCCGACAATGGCGATGGCTCGGCGACCCTAAGCGGCATCCCGACCAACGCCGACGTGGGCGGCCACGCCGTCAGTCTGCAAGTTGAGGACGATGCCGGGGCCACAGATACGCAGGCCTTTACCATCACGGTGAACAATACGAACGACGCGCCCGCCTTTACCAGCAGCCCGGTCACGGCGGCGACAGAAGATGTGACTTACACGTACAGCATCGTCTCCAATGACGAGGACGTGGGCGATACGTTGTCCATCACCGCGCCGACACAGCCCACTTGGCTGGCGTTGACCGATAATGGTGATGGGACGGCGACGCTGACGGGAACTCCGATCAACGCCGACGTAGGCAACAACGCCGGCAGTTTGCAAGTCGAGGATGGCGTTGGAGCAACCGGCATGCAGACCTTTACTATCGCCGTGATCAATATGAACGATGCACCGGTCGCCGTGGATGATGGTATTGTGACCAGCGAGGACACACCAATCGGTATCTTTGTGTTGTCGAATGACATCGATGTGGACGGGCCAGTCCTGAGCGTGACTGCGGTGGGCACACCCGCCAACGGCACAGTCTCGATCAATGGTACAACACAGATCGTGTACACTCCCACGCTCCACTTTAACGGCACCGACACCTTTACCTATACCGTTAGTGATGGCAGCTTGAGTGATACGGGTCTTGTCACTGTTACTGTCACCGGTATCAACAACGCGCCGGTGGCTGTAGGCGATACCGCGACGACTGATGAAGATACGTTGGTTGCCATCAATGTGTTGTCCAACGATACGGATGTGGATGGGCCGAGCTTGAGTGTTGGAGCGGTAGGTGCACCTGCCAACGGCACGGCATCCGTCAGTGTCGCTTCCCAGGTGATCTATACGCCCACTTTGGACTTTAACGGTACCGATACGTTTACCTATACGGTGACTGATGGCAACTTGAGCGATACAGCCTTTGTCACTGTGACTGTCACTCCGGTCAATGATGCACCAGCCATTACTGAGGGGGGATTGTCTCTCGTCACGATGGATGAGAACGGCACGCCGACACCCTTTGGCCTGACCCTGCACGCCACAGACGTCGAGGGGGATGTGATGACCTGGCATATCAGCAGTCAAGCCAGCCAGGGCACCGCCTCTGTCAGCGGCACGGGAACGTCAAAGGTCATCTCGTACACGCCTGACGTCGACTATTATGGGAATGACAGCTTTGTGATACAGGTCGAGGATACCAGTGGCGCAAGCGATGGGATCATTGTCGCCGTGACGGTTTCCTCGGTCAACAACAATCCGGATGCCGTGGACGATGTCTACAGCGTGGATATTGGCAGTGCCGGTGTCACCTTGCCCGTGCTGGACAACGATACCATCGCCCCAGACACAGGCGAGACGCTGACCATCGTCGCCGTGGATGCTGCGCCGCAGGGTGCAGTCATCATCGACGTCGCCGCCGATATCCTCATCTATACCGCCGCTTCTGGCACGTATACCGAGAGCTTTACGTATACCATCAGTGACGGAAACGGTGGCACTGACGTGGCTACCGTGTACATCAGCGTCGATAACACAGACTATGCGCCCGTTGCCGTGGACGATGTCTTTGACGTGCAAGAGGATAGCACGGGGAACACGTTCGACGTTCTCGCCAACGACTATGATCCCGACCTGGGTGATACTATTTATATCGTCTCTGTAAGCGGCGCTGTGAACGGCCAAGTCTCGATCCTCGCCCCTGACTCTCTCGTCTACACCCCGACCGCAAACTTTGACGGCACAGAGGTCTTGGCCTATGCCGTGAGTGAAGGAGACTTGGGGGACACGGCGACCGTTACCATCACCGTGAACGCGGTCAACGACGCGCCCATCATTTCTGAGGGAGCTACGGTAGCCGTCACGATGGACGAGGATGGC
>JAAEPW010001365.1 GCA_024232355.1 Chloroflexota bacterium
AAGTGCTTGACCTGTTGGCTCAACTCTGGATGCTGACAGGATAGACTGGCGCGTTCGCGCCAACGGCAGGTAGGTAGATCAAACCAACATCTAGTTTAGAAAAGGAGTATCAAATGTACCATAAAGTTATCATCGCCGGGTATCTTGGGAAGGACCCAGAAATGCGCTACACTCAAGACGGCACCCCGGTCACCAACCTCTCGGTGGCCACCAGTCGCAAATGGAACCGTCAGGACGGCACCCCGGTCGAGGAAACAGTCTGGTTCCGCGTCAGTGCCTGGCGGCGACAGGCTGAAACGTGCAACGAGTATCTGAAAAAGGGCTCGGCGGTGCTCATCGAAGGCAACCTACAGCCCGGCGAGAACGGCAACCCGCGCACCTTTACGCGCAACGACGGATCGACCGGGGCATCGTTTGAGATCAGGGCAGAGACCATCAAATTCCTGCCTGGTCGTGGTGATAGTGGTAGCCCCCCTCGCGCCGACGGTCCCCCGCCCCCACCCGAGGCAGGAGAGGAGGAGATTCCCTTCTAGCTAAAATCACAAACAGCATGCCCTCCTGGGAGAACCAACCCAGGAGGGTATACTTAACATAAAACACTAGTGCAATGCACTAGGCGAGAGGTACAGAAAGTGACAGTTTAATGAAAACTTGTACTGTTTTGATGTTTTTTTGTAACCGTTCAGGGGGTCTCCCCGGCGGATTCTAATCAATATCTCGCGCTTCTCTAACGTAGTGTATACCAAAGTGTGGTACAGTAGCAATATGTCTCCATTGAGCGAAGCCATTCAGAAAACACTTTCAGAACA
>JAAEPW010001366.1 GCA_024232355.1 Chloroflexota bacterium
GCTTGTTTCTAGCAGCCGGACTGTTTCGATCTTGAATTCGTTAGTATATGTCTTTCTTGTCTTTGTCATTCTGTTCCTCCTCAAGTGATATTATACACGATCTTGGCTTATTCTCATGTCCACTTTTTCGGGGGAACCCCATGGGGTATATCTGGGTTTATTGAAGGTGCTTTGCTTCAATTGATCAGGCGACAACCAGCACGAAAGACGTGGACAGCTTCCCTCTTTATGAACATAGTGAGCTATATCACATTGTACTCGCTAAGTTCATAGTGATTGGATCGGAGGCTATAGTACAGAGGAGATTACTTGTGACTGAACGTCGCATCCGTCTAATTTTGGTGATTGCTCTGCTTGCAACCCTTGTTCTACCCTGGGGTTGGAACCCTCTCTCCGATTTCGGTTCTGATGGCTTGTCTAATGCCTTTTTTATCTTTTGGTGGTCTTCTGAAATTCTATCTACCATTCTTGGTAGAACTGAGATTATCAATGGCATTGACAGCTTTGGTTTTTTGCTGTTTTTGATGGCAGTTTCAATTCTGAGTTTGTTCAATATATGCTTGATAGTTTCCTCACCAAAAATACTAAAGTGGGTTTACCGAGTCTTGGCATTGGTTATTGTTTCTTTGACTTGGTATTATGGTCTTATGATAGGTTCTGGATTGCAAGGAGTGGGGTTCTGTGCTCACGTAATAACTGTATCGGTTGCTGCATATTTTGAAGTTCTCTTTGTGATCAGAGAGCGATTTGGGGAATCTGTGCATATCAAGTTCATCAGTTGATGTAGAGGGGAATGTAAGAAATAGGGAGAATATGCTTTTCGCTTGTCAGGAGCCGCTTGTGATGTCCCGTTTGAAAAGAAAGCCCCTTAGTGAAGGAGTGCGAAATGGATGCCAGTTTGTTCCTATCTCTACCTACTGATATGGGCGGCGGTGTACTCATAGCCATCTTGGGTATCGCTTGTGGTGCTGTTCTAGTGCTATTTGTGGGCATTGCAGTGCTTGAAGCGACTATCCGTATGTTGATGGATTGGCCGTCAAAGACTGCACTGCACGCTTTCTTTCTATTGGACTTGATTATAATTATCATTCTGGGTATCCTCGCGTAGGATTTCTGATTAGACCTGAGATTACTAGAGAGATTTCCCTATCCACGCAAAAAAAGCCCCCTACAGACCAGGCTCAAATAACTCTTCCAGTTCCTTTTCCGCCTGCTCCATTATGTGAGCAGAACAAGCAGAGCAGATACCACCATCCACAGACTGCCGCCCGTGGATGTCATACTCCTCCTCTACTACCACACGGGTATAGGGAACAGAAATGTCATACGCTCCCCTTACGTGCTCACCACGTATGAACTCGGCCTCGAATAGAGAGATGGCATTGAATATTGATTGACTACCATCCTGCTTGTGTGCTACTATTTGATACGCTGACATTGGACTTTTCCTTACAGGTATGATTGATTGCAGGGAACTGTCGCTTGCCACAAAAAAGAAGCCTCTGTAACATTACACTGTCAGTTGACCTGGCTCAATCTTTTGTTTGGAACAGGTTTGCACGATCAACATCTCGGCCAGTTCGGCCGATTCTTGATTGGCAATCATCAATCCTTATCGTTAGACAGTCTTGAGAAAGACTGACAAACGCTCCCGAGGCAGGGTAAAAGAGGATGAACGAGATGAGCAGGACGAGGAAATTTTGGCTCAACGCAGTCAACAGCAGCGCCAGGGCAAACGCGATGCCACCGCCCAAGATCAAGACGCGCCGCTTCTATACATCGCTCAGGCCCAGGTCGGTACGCACCAGCGACCACGCCGCCTCTCTCGCGCCGTAGACGAATTCGTCGAGAAATTCAATGAGCAGCAGAGTCAAGGTGAGAACGGCCGTCTGGCGCAAAGGGCGAGATTTTGGTGTAGGTGGCGAGGGCGTAATCTTTACTTTGATACAGCGATCTTGGAAGGAAACTCGGGCACGCCCTGAATACCCAGGTCAAGGCGAAACAGCGCGCCGGCCCCTGGCCCATCCTCTGCTTTGTTGTCGCCACCGGCTGTGGTCACGTACATATCGGCATAATCCGCGCCGCCAAAGGTCACGCTGGTGATCTTTGTGGCCGGAAGGGGAATACGGAGAATCTCGCTGCCATCGGGCGTATAGCGCACCAAACAGCCGCCGTCCCACCGAGCGGACCAGATACAGCCTTCCGCGTCCACCGTCATTCCATCAGGAAAACCTCCATCCTCGGGCGTTCGAACGAATACCCGCTGGTTCCTGATATCACCACTACCCTGATCATAATCGAACAGATAGATCTTGCGCTTGAACGAATCAGTATAGTACATCTGCTGGCGGTTGGGCGTAAAGCCCAATCCGTTCGAGCAGGTGATACCGTCTAGTAGTTGGGTCAGCGTGCCGTCGGTGTCAAGGCGATACAGCCGTCCCGGGCGGCTCTCAGTGGGCATCGTGCCGCAAAAGACACGGCCCGCCGGGTCCGCGATCACGTCGTTGAATCGAGATTCGCGCTCGTCTGGAATTTCGTCAACAACCGTGATCAACTCGCCCTCGCGCCAAATCTTGATCGCGCCCTTGGCCATAAACAGGAGCAATGCCCCATCGACCTGAGTGGTGAACCCGCCCACGACCTCGCCCTGGTAGCACTGCTCGTGCGCGCCGGTGGCGGGGTCATAGCGGAACATCCGACCGGTGGGGATATCAACCCAGTAGAGCCTCTGTTCACCAGGGTGCCACAGCGGGCCTTCACCTATCTTGCATTGATAGTCGGCGATCAGTTCGGGTTTCACAAATATACCTCCGTGCTACGGACTATTCTCGCTCCGCCCACCCTAGCACAAACTCGGTCAGCAAGCGCACGCCAAAGCCGGTCGCACTCTTGGCAGGGATGTACGGATTCCCTTTGATGCCGCCCGCCATACCAGCCATATCCACGTGTGCCCAGGCATCATAATCCACAAAGTGCTTGAGGAACATGGCCGCCGTGCCGACGCCGCCCATTCTCTGGCCGCTGTTCCTGACGTCCGCTGTCTGTGATTCGAGGTTCTTTTTGTACTCGGGGAACAAGGGCAGAGGCCAGAGCTTTTCGGCGGTAGACTTGCTAGCAGCCAAAAGAGTGTCCCGCAGCGTATCGTCGGTGCTGAACAATCCGGCGGCTACGCCCGCACCCAGCGCGACGACGCACGCCCCGGTCAGCGTGGCAATGTCTACCACGGCGGCGGGATCAAATCGCTTGGCATAGACGAGGGCGTCGGCCAGCAGCATCCGGCCTTCGGCATCGGTCGAATTGATCTCGATGGTAACACCGTTGCTGGCGATAAACACCTCTTGCGGGCGGTATGCGTGACTGCCGATCATATTGTCGGAGGCGGGCACCAGGCCAACGACGTGCAGCGGGATATCCAGTTCGCCGATAGCCCGCATCGCACCGATGACGGCTCCAGCACCGGCCATATCAGCCTTCATTGTGGCCATACCCCCCTTGCCCTTGAGGCTGTAACCACCAGTGTCAAAGGTCACGCCCTTGCCAACCAAGACGATGGAATCCAATTCGTCGGCCTGGTCTCTGTTGTGCTCCAAGATGATGAACTGGGGCGGGGTGTCGGTACCCTGAGCCACGGCCAGCAGAGCGCCCATCTTGAGCGCTTCCATCTGCTTTCTGCCCAGCACCTCGACGCGCAACCCGACTTTGTCGCCGATTTCGCGAGCGACATCGGCCAGGTAGGCGGGTGTGCAGATGTTGGGCGGCAGGTTGACCAGGTCACGCGTCAACGAAACCCCGGCAGAGATAGCCCGGGCTGCATCCACACCTTGCTGCGCTGCGGAGACGTCTTTTTCGTCAAAAACCATCAACTCTAGCGATTGCGGCTTGGGATCCTTGGGATCCTCGGTCTTTTGCCCATGATAATCATACAACGCCAGCAGGCTGCCCTCGGCAGTGGCCCGAGCCGCTTGTTCGACCGACAATCCGCCTGCTCCGGCACCGTGCAAGATGCTGGACACGCGGTCTACCTCGAGTTCGCGCGCCTTTTTGATCGCGTGAGCCGCCGCGCGCCGGACTGTGTCCGCCGGATCGGCGTCAAATTTGTCTCGCGAGCCTAGTCCAACCACGATCACGCGACGGGCGGGAATCGCGCCACGTGGATATAGCACAGCGACCTGCCCAGCCTTGCCGCTCAAGTCGCCATCTTGAATCAGTTCGCTAATTGCGCCATCGAGCGCTTTGTCAACGGCCTTGGTCGCGCCGCCGGGTTGGGGTTTTTCTTCTGAAGGAGCCTCAAAGAGATTGACAATGATCGCATCAGCATCGCTTTGTTGAATGGTTCCAGAGATAGCTTTGATAGTCATAATAGTTTCTCCTTGTTGATTGTAAACGCAAGTTCATCTTGCGATGTCAATTTCAAATAGCCGCTCACCAGTTTTGACTATGAATCAATGATAACGCTCTCGCAAACAGTTCAGAACCTCTCCCAATGAATGACCTCTTCCAGCGATTTCTTTTCTACCGTGGGCCATTCTGTGGGCACGCCGATGGGAATCAGGGTGAGCAATCGCTTTTCCGAAGGAACACCCAAAAGCTTCTTGAACGCTTCCTCGCGAGGCAACGTATACCCTTCGAGCCAACAAGAACCGTATCCGAGGGCCGTGCTGGCGATCAGCATGTTCTCCACCGCAGCCGATCCATCCTCCAGCCACCAGCGAGAGGAAGGGTCCAACACCACAGCGATAATGGCCCCGGCCTTTTCCATCCATTTGGAGGCCACTTTGAGTTTTTCGATCATCTCCCGCTCGGTGACCACGATAAAATCCCAGGGCTGCTTGTTGTGACCAGTGGCAGCGAGCCTTCCGGCATCCACGATTTTGAACAAATCCTCTCGAGGGACAGGATCACCTGTGTACGTGCGAACGCTCCTCCGCTTTCGAATTGCTTCCAGTGCATCCATCGAGGCAATCCTCCTCTGTTTGCGAATAAAGACCTGCCAGGTCTGGTTCTCGTCTCTATAACATTGACCCACCGCCAGATTCTAACACAATAATGCGACAAAGAGAAATCATCGCAAGCACAACATGGCGTGTGACAGTGGATGTGGTATAATCTCGGCACGCACGACGATGTTACGACTCGAGTTGCTTCTTGTCCGTTGTGTGGGAGCGTGATAGATGACAAAAACAACCCTCGTCCTTTTCCTGACAGCAACACTCGTGATTATGGCAGCTTGTGGTGGTGAGGTCGTTACCGTACAACCAACCACAAACGCGCCACTGGTGAGCACTAGCACTGCACCTGTGGCCTTTGCACCTACACTTCGCCCGACTGCTACAGCACCGCTTCTCCCGCCAGCCGCCACGGCGACGCCAACGGTTACGCCCACGCCAATCGTCCATGTCGTACAGGAAGGAGATACGTTGGGGGCTATTGCCTTCCAATATGGCGTGAGTGTGGAGGCGGTCCAGTCTGCCAACGGCATCGAGAATCCCCAGTTTCTACGAATCGCCCAAGAATTGGTTATTCCCACCAGTGATGACGAGACCGAATCGATCCCCGGCCTGCTGCTACCCACATCCACGCCGCTGCCTCTGGTGGTGCGAGGTGTCGCCTTTTACGAAACTCCTGTAGGCAGCTTGTTATGCCTGGGAGAAGTCGCCAACACGACTGATTCGCCTGTGATGAATGTCCAAGTATACGTCGGGCTCTTTGACGCGGCGGGTGAACGGCTGGTCGATACCAATGTGTTCGTGGATGCCGACGTGATCCCGCCTGGGGAACGATCACCTTTTGGCGTCTTGTTCACATCTCCACCGTCGAATTGGGCTAATTTCCAGGTGACGCTTATGCGAGGCGAAGCATCCGGCGCACTGGGCAACTCGTACGTGCCGGTTGCGGTCATTGAGAAACAAGGCGAGTTTTCCACTCCCCAGTTCCAAGCGGTTGGGACAATACAAAACATCGACACGGAAAAAACTGCCGACAGTGTGAGTGTCACGGTAACAACTTATGATAGTACGGGATTGGTCACAGGATTTCGGCAAGAAGAGGTCGAGGGTGTGCTGGCACCCGGTGCTACAGCACCGTTCACCGTGTTGCTCAACTTTTACGGTGCTGTTCCAGCCGATTTTAGTATTATTGCGTTAGGACGTGTTTCGTCCGAATAGTCATTATTGGGAGGATTGGTTTGCTGCACCGTACAATGCGCGCCATTGTCAATTTTTTGCTCAACTTTATTATCCGTCGAGAGTATGTGGGGCTAGAAAATATACCAGATGATCCCCCATATATTATGGTATCTAATCATCTGGCAGTCTTTGATTCGCCCGTGGTCTTGGCTATATGTCCACACACGGCCCGGGCCTTTGCCGCAGCCAAACACAGGCGCAATCCATTCTTTGCCCTGTTGTTAGACATGATGGGCTCTATCTGGGTGCGACGGGGGGAAGTGGATCGCAAAGCACTAGAGTTGGCTCTAGATGTGTTAAAGCGTGGAGAGGTGCTGGGTGTGGCTCCAGAGGGCACCCGTTCCCGCGCCACCTATGCACTACAAAAGGGGAAAATCGGTGCGGCCTACCTGGCCACTCGCGCCGATGTACCGATCGTACCGTTGGGAATCACTGGCACCGAAAAGATCAAACATGATCTGCCTCGACTGCGTCGCGCCCAAGTGCGGGTCGTCGTTGGCGAACCATTTCGTTTGCCCAACAACGGTCGAGTGCGGAATCCAAAGTTGCGCGAGTACACTAATTTAATCATGCACCGTATCGCCGAACTGCTGCCAGAAGAATACCGGGGTGTGTACGCCTAAAGATCAAGAAAATTTTGCAGTCGTAGCCGCGCTCTTTGCATCTTGTTGTTCCAGTTCATAAACGCGCGGTATGAAAACCGTGACCATGTTTATGCTTTACTCGCCGTTTACCGCTTCCCCGTGAGAAAATAGGTGGTCATCTCTCCCTTGCCCTTTACCTGGATGACACCTCGTTCTTCGAGCAAATACTTGTCTTTGAGGCACTCGTACACTTTTGCAGTGACCTGTGTGTGATCGCACAGACCATGCGCTTGCATCCGGCTGGCAATATTCACCGTGTCTCCCCACAGATCATAGCTGAATTTTCTTTGACCGATTACACCTGCCACGACCGGCCCGGTATTAATTCCAATCCGTATGCGAAGCGGCTGGTCGCCGTCGGCTGTGAATTTGCTGATGGTGTTCTGCATATCGAGGGCCATATCGGCAATCGCCTCAACGTTATCCGGTTGCGGCGTGGGCAAACCACCCACCACCATATACTCGTCACCGATCGTCTTTATCTTTTCCAGACCATGATCCTCGGCCAATTGATCGAACGTCGAAAATATACCATTTAGCAAGACAATCAGCGTAGTGGGCGACATGTCGGCTGATAGGGTGGTAAAACCAACAATATCGGCAAAGAGGACGGTGACCTCGTCAAAACTATCGGCAATGATTCCTTGTCCCTGTTTCAACCGGTCGGCAATTGGCTTGGGCAAGATATTGAGCAACAATTGTTCCGATTTTTCCTGCTCTAGTTGCAATTGCCACAAATAGGCCTGTTCTTGATCACGCAGCCACTTTTTCTCCAGACTGGCTCCGATCCGCGCTCTCAACAACACCGGATCAAATGGCTTGGGTAGATAATCCTCCGCTCCCATCTTGATACATTTGACGATGCTATCCATATCATCCACGGCAGAAATGACAATGACGGGGATATCCCGCAACGTGTTATCATTCTTCATCAGTTCTAGCGCCTGGTAGCCATCCATCTCGGGCATGACAATGTCGAGCAACACTAGATCAAACGAGTGAGCGCGCATCATCTCTAGCGCCTGCTGACCGTTCTCCGCCGTGGCGACGATATGCCCCTGTTGTTCCAAACCACGGGACAATTTGAGGCGATTGAGCCGATTGTCATCAACTACTAAAATGCGACCGTGTTCTTTTTCCATATTACGATTCCTGCTGCTGGGTGTTTCATCTCAACTATCCCGCGCCTTGGCCTCAATATGATCAGGATGATGAATAACCAATTATATTTTATAACAAATCACAAATCATGTCCAGCGTACTTTTCCAAAGGACGGCTTTTATTCAGGGCGTTGACCAGTTCTTCCACCTGGATGGGTTTACTGATATAGTCATCCATACCCGCCTCCAGGCAGGTTTCCCGGTCTTGGGCCATCGCGTTGGCCGTCATCGCGATGATACGCGGGCGCTGCTGACGCGGCCATTCCCGGCAGATCGTGCGGGTCGCCTCCAACCCATCCATCTCGGGCATCTGCACGTCCATTAAAGCAACGTCATACGTTTGCCGGCGCAATGCCTCCAACGCCTCCAATCCATTGCCAGCCACATCCGCCCGGTAGCCCATCCGCTCCAACAAGCGGAGCGCCAGCTTTTGATTGACCGCGTTGTCTTCTACCAGCAGAATACGCAACGGCAATCGTGTGGCCATCTCTGGATCGAACTGCGACCTGGCTGCCACGTTGACATGTTGTATTTTGCGTTCCTTTCCCGCCAGAATCTCCCCGAGTACATTGTATAGCTGTGCGGCTTTGATCGGTTTGACCAGGTAGGGGAGAAACTCAGTCTGCGCCTCGCCAGCCTCTCGCCGTCCCAACGAACTCAACAGTACGATGGGCAATGATCGTGCATCGCGTTCTTGCCGTATCTTTCCGGCCAGCATCATTCCATCCACATCCGGCATTTGAGCGTCCAAGATAACCACGTCAAAGGGGACACCTTGGCGAACCCACTCAAGTGCCTCAGCCGGCAGAGCGGTGTCTCGGGGGAGCATTCCCCAAGACCGGGTCTGCAAGTCCAAGACTCGCCGGTTGGTAGCGTTGTCGTCCACGATCAGCACCTGCCGGCCCTGTAGGTCTGGATGGCTCTCTTGCAAGTAGGCGGGGGTCGGGATAGATGCCGTATTTGCCTGGATGGTGAAATGGAACGTGCTGCCCGGCCCGCCTCCCTTTTCAGCCCCTCCAGATGGGGGGCTCTCTACCCACATCGCGCCCCCCATCAACTCGCTCAATCGCCTGCTGATAACCAAACCCAGTCCCGTGCCGCCATAACGGCGCGAAGTCGAAGCATCCACCTGGCTAAAGGACTGAAAGAGTCGATCCATCCGTTCGGGCGGAATGCCGATGCCGGTATCCTGTACCGAAAAGTGGATTTCCCAACAATTGGGTTTTTCCACCCCGGTCACGTGTACCACTACCTCACCTTGCTCGGTGAATTTGACTGCATTGCCCAACAAATTGGTCAAAATCTGGCGCAGGCGGGTCACATCACCGACGATGGCGACGGGAACCTGCTTGTCCACCAAACAGGCCAATTCCAGTCCCTTATCCGCCGCTCTCGCCATCAACAAATCTAGGGCGCTTTCTACGCACTTGCGGACATCAAAGGGTTGCTTTTCTAGATCCATTCGCCCGGCATCAATCTTGGAAAAGTCGAGAATATCGTTGATGATGGTTAACAAGGAATCTCCACTCTGCCGGATGGTTTCGGTGAATTCACGCTGCTCTGGGGTCAGATTGGTATCGAGCAGCAGGCTGGTCATGCCGATGACGCCGTTCATCGGGGTGCGGATTTCGTGGCTCATCGTTGCCAGAAAAGTGCTCTTGGCTTGGTTAGCGGCTTCGGCTTCTTGGCGCGCACGTTCGAGTTCGGTGATATCGTGATAGATCACCAGGTTGCCGATTCGCTCCCCCTCTACGATCAGCGGCACACCGAGCAATTCTACATCCAATATACGGCCATCCTTACGACTGCGTTTGGTGATGGCGCGCACAATTTGACCTTTTGTAGCTTGTCGAGTAAAAGTGTCGGCTTCTGTACGCATGGCTTTTGTAGCGATCAGATCATCGAGTTGGCGTCCGATTGCCTCGTCCTCGGTATATCCAAACAACTTTTCGGCAGCCGGATTCCACGAGAGAATTTCAAGCTCGGCATCTCCAACAACGATTGCGGTCGGGCTGTTTACGACGAGAGCGTCAGAGTATTGCTTTTCACGCTGGATGTCTTCGAAAAGGTAGGCATTTTGCATGGCAATGGCTGCCTGACTGGCAATAGTTTCTAGCAAGACTCGGTGTGATTCATCATAAATGTTGGGGGTAGTATAATGTTGAATGATAATCACGCCGAGCAAACGCTCTCCTGCTATCATGGGTACGCCCAGCCACGATGCCGATTGTTGTCCAGCGAGTTCCAGCCCCAGCTTGCGTATGCCCTCACTCACGTCGTCTCGCAGCAAGACCGATTTGCGGTGTTTGATGATATAGCCTGTCAGACCGGTGCCGACCGGAAAGCACGTACCGGGAGCGATATCCTGTGGATTGTTGCTAAAGGCGCACTCTATTTCATGGTTTGTTTGGTTATAGAGCATGATGAACATACTCTTGGCATACATCACGCGCCGGGTCTGCTCATAGATGAGTTGAAGCACCTCGTCAATACGCAGTGTGGACGACAGCGCCTTGCCAACATCGGTCAGTGTGTCCAGTTCTGCCACACGCCGCTCTGTCTCACCAAACAGCCGGGCGTTTTCGATGGCGATGGCGACCTGGTCGGCAAAGGCCGCAGTTAGTCTGGCATGATCTCTGGTGAAATAGCCAGGCTGCATACTGTCTATTGCCAACATGCCGATGACTTGATCGTGAACGATCAGTGGCACGCCGAGCCAGGATTGGATACGACTGTGCCTGCCGTCCCGGAAACTAGCGTATTCCGCAGGCGCATCGGTCAAAATGAGCGTCTGGCGCTCTTGAACGACTATTGTGTTGGGATTGTCGCTTGGTATCGGGATACGCAGCCCCGCGACGGCCTCTGCATTGGGCCAACCATGTCCCCCAACGATCTCTAGATAGTCGGCTGACTTTTCTGACCGGTGCAATAGTTGTACGGATGCACTGTCGTGGGGTACTACACGCCTCAGTTCTTGTAAGATGTACTTGATAGCTTCCTCTTGTTTCAGAGTAGCGGCAACCATGGCTCCTGCGTAACGCAGGGTTTCCGCTTCCTGCGCCCGGCGCTGTGCGACCTGGAACAATTGGGCATTGTCCAACGCGACTGAGGCCAGTTCAGCAAAGCGTTCTAACAGTTTGACCTCTTGGTTCCCAAACACACGGCCCGATTCAGTGCTATAGGCCATACCAATCACACCCGCAGGCTGTGAACCAGATTCACCCGGCCCCAAAGTTTGGGTAAGCGGGACTCCCATTATGGCACGGATGATACCATGTTCAAAATCGGGCGAACGGCCCGACCACGTATCATAGTCGGAAATCACCAACGGTTGACCGGCTTGCCAGATCTTTCCGGCCAAACCCTCGCCCACCTTTAAGCGAGAACCGACCAATGAACTAAAAATCCCAGTGCCCACTCGACGTTCGATTTCCTTGCTAGTGGTAGGCTCAACTAAATAAATATAGCCATGGGGTGTGCCTAGCAGTTGACCAGCCCGGACAATGAGAGTTTCCAGTAAATCGTTTATGTCGAGGCGGCTGATCAGACCCAATGTAGTCTCGTGTAAAGCCTCCAAGTATTCGTTCTGCCGGCGCAACGCTTCCTCGGCCTGTTTGCGCTCGGTGACGTCGGTGTAAATGCCGACGATCTCGTCGCTTTGGGTCTTGTATTCGCTGATCTGTAACCAACGACCATCGCCAAGTTGTTGTTCGAATGCCCCTCGTGGGTCATTGTGTTGCTCCACCCGCTCGCGAATCCAATCATTCTCGTGGTCAATTGCGTCGGGATACAGATTTCGTTTGGCCTCACTGCGAACGATTTCCTCAAAGTGGGTACCAGGCACGATGAGGTGGGCGACCTCGGAATGCATCTCGCGATATTTGTTATTGCCAAGAACAAAGCGGTCGTCAGCATCGTATAACGAAAAACCCTCTGAAATGCTCTCAATTGCTTGGAATAACCGGGTTTCGGCTGTAGCGGCTTGCCCCTCCAACTCGCCCACCAGCGTGTTGATACGAGCGGCCATAGCGTTAAAGCTGTTGGCAAGTTGGCCCAACTCGTCAGTGCTATCTATTTGAACCTGTACCTCAAGGTTGCCGGCTTGTAATTCGCCGGCGGTCTCTGTCAATTTGACCACGTTGCGCGTGATGCTGTTATTGAGTGCCACTGCGATGGCGACTACCAGTATCATCGCTGCCGCCACGGCGACTATCAACAATGCTGTCGCTAACTGGCTAGTTCTGGCGATTTGGTTGCGCGCCCGGACAACTTCTTCGTCTGCCAGTCTGGGCATATTGTCCGTAATGGAATCGACAGCCGTAGACTGCAAGTCAAACCCGTTACGCAATGTGCGAATTTGGTTGTTAACATCGAGTAGTTCTCGCGCGATCACTTGGTGATCCTCAAGACACGCCAATACCTCAGCTTGTTGGACCATATCGTCTCTCCAGGCCGGAGAGAGACCAACTGTTCGACTTAACGCATTTGCCACGTTGAACGCCGACTGCATCTTGGAACGTTCACCCGTAAGCAAGTAATCTTTTTCAAAAGATCGCATTTCGTGATATAGAGCCATCAACGCGGGATCGTCAGCTATTTGTAATATGTCGTGCAATAGCATCGCGCTATGCTCCAGCCGGGGCAGCACCCCACTCTCATCTGCCGTCAGGCTAGATACCAGTTCAATGGCTCGGTCAAAATTGTCAGCATACAGCTTTACCATAGGGACATAGTGAGTTTGCAAATCAGCACTGCCCTCGCGCAGCGTGTTGCTAACGTCGGGGTCCGAGATCATGGCTCGTAACTTGGTACTGGTAGCAATAACCTCAACAATCTGTTCGCGATATTCCTCGACATAAACCTGATGCGCGTTCGAAAAACCAATCGTTGGCCATCTCAGAAAAAAGTCCTTTTCTAGCTTGCGAGCGTGCTGCAAGTGCGCGTTCATCTCTAGCACCAGGCGTTGAATTTCCATACTGCTTACGATAGCAACCTCTGTTTGACTACGCACGATGGTCAAGGCCAAAAACCCGGTCAGCGCTCCCAAGACGACCAATATTAGCAGAGCGCTAAATGCCAAGGTAAATTTGCCAGTGATGCCAAGTCCACGCCAGCGTTGAGACAATGGCTTCCATCTATTCATCGTATCCTCCCAATGCGTACCAGTCCATTTATATCTGGGCACACATCAATTCGTCCGCGTGATTTGTTGAGCGGCCCAAAACTGGTATTTTTACCGCGCCTTGACCAAGTCTTACACAAAGTTATTATTCCACTTGCTCTAGCAGTCTGCCGGAGAGCACTGTAGTATAGGGCCTTACGCCCATTTTTTTGGGCTATTTTGCCAGTTACAAGCCGCCCACAAGGGGCTAAACTACATCTCTCCGATAGTCTGCTAGCCGGGTTTGTGCCCGGTGGTTTTTTCAAGCCCAAATACTCTCGAGGTTCATCACCAGACTAGTACGCCTAATCCAAAGAACGACATTCGTTCAGGGCATTGACCAATTCCTCCACTTGAATCGGTTTGCTGATATAGTCGTCCATTCCCGCCGCCAGACAGATATCTCGATCTTCTTTCATTGCGTTGGCCGTCATGGCAATAATCCGCGGGCGCTGCTGGCGGGGCCATTCCCGACAGATCGTGCGAGTCGCCTCCAGCCCATCCATCTCGGGCATCTGGACATCCATCAACGCCACATCATACGTTTGCCGCCGTAATGCCTCTAGGGCTTCTAGTCCATTGCCTGCCATATCTGCCCGGTAGCCCATCCGCTCCAACAAACGGAGCGCCAATTTTTGGTTGACCGCGTTGTCTTCTACCAGCAGAATGCGCAGCGGTGATCGTTTCGCCATCTCTGGATCGAAACGAGGTTTGCTTGCCACGTCACGCGGCTGCATCTGCTGTTCTTTTCCTACAAGAATCTCCTCGAGCACATTATACAGTTGCAAAGATTTGATCGGCTTGACCAGATAGGGAAGAAATTCATCTTGCACCTCACCAGCTTCTCGCCGCCCCAACGAACTCAACAGCACGATGGGCAATGATCGTGCATCGCGCTCTTGGCGTATCTTTCCGGCCAACATCATCCCATCGAGATCCGGCATTTGAACGTCCAAGATAGCCACGTCAAAGGGGACACCTTGGCGAACCCACTCGAGCGCCTCAGCCGGCAGGGCGGTGTCTCGAGGGAGCATTCCCCACGACCGGGTCTGCAAGTCCAAGATACGCCGGTTGGTAGCGTTATCGTCCACGATTAACACCCGCCGCCCTTGTAGGTCTGGATGGCTCTCTTGCAAATAAGCGGGTGTCGGGACAGATGCCGCACTTGCTTGGATAGTGAAATGGAACGTGCTGCCCGGTCCGCCCCCCCTTTCATCCTCCCCAGTGGGGGGAACAGAGGAAGGACTCTCTACCCACATCGCGCCCCCCATCAACTCGCTCAACCGCTTGCTGATAACCAAACCCAACCCCGTGCCGCCATAACGGCGCGAAGTCGAAGCATCCACCTGGCTAAAGGACTGAAAGAGTCGATCCATCCGGTTGGGAGGGATACCGATGCCGGTGTCTCGCACAGAAAAATGCAGCTCGTGATCCGCGACATCTTGGCCATTAACAGACTTTGTCACTTGTTTACTCGTTACTTGAATCACTACTTCACCTTGCTCGGTGAATTTGACCGCATTGCCCAGCAGGTTGGTCAGAATCTGGCGCAGGCGGGTCACGTCTCCGATGACGGCGACGGGAACCTGCTTGTCCACCAGATAGGCCAGTTCCAGTCCCTTGTCCGCCGCTCTCGCTATCAGTAGATCCAAGGCACTCTCTACACATTTGCGTACGTCAAAGGGTTGCTTTTCTAGATCCATTCGCCCGGCATCAATCTTGGAAAAGTCGAGAATATCGTTGATGATGGTCATCAAGGAATCGCCACTTTGCCGGATGGTTTCGGTGAATTCACGCTGCTCTGAGGTCAGATTGGTATCGAGCAACAGGCTAGTCATGCCGATGACGCCGTTCATCGGGGTGCGGATTTCGTGGCTCATCGTTGCCAGGAACGTGCTCTTGGCCTTGTTGGCAGCTTCGGCTTCCTGACGGGCACGCTGGAGTTCGGTGATGTCGTGATAGATCACCAGATTCCCGATTCGCTCACCCTCTACGACCAGTGGAACGGCGAGCAATTGTACATCTAACAAGTTGCCATCTCTATCACTGCGCCGAGTGATGGCGCGCACGACGTTGCCATCTTCGGCTTGTTGCGTATAGGCAAAGGCTTCTGCTTGCAGGACCTCGGTAGAAACCAGGTCATCGATGTGGCGCCCGACCGCTTCGGCCTGGGTGTATCCAAACAGCTTTTCAGCCGCCGGGTTCCAAGAGATCACTTTGTGGCCCACATCCCCAACCACAATAGCCGTCGGGCTGTTCAAGATCAGGGCCTCTGTGTGTTGCTTTTCCCGCTGAATCTGTTCGAACAGATGGGCATTTTCGATAGCTATGGCGGCTTGGTTGGCGATCGTTTCCAACAATATCTGGTGCGACTCGTCATAGATGTTGGGGGTGCTATAATGCTGAACAATAATAACGCCCAGAACTCGCTCTCCTACCATCATGGGCACGCCCAACCAAGACGATGACGATAGGCCAACCTGTTCTGCGCCCAAATCCTCATTCGTCTTGTCGTCCCGCAACAGGATCGATTGGCGATTTTTGATGATGGTGCCTGTCAGACCAGTGTTGACCGGAAAACGGTCACCGACAGCAACGTCGTCCAAGTTGTTGCTGAGGGCGCATTCTATTTCTTGTCGCGCCTGGTCATAGAGCATGATGATCATGTTTTCAGCATACATGACGCGCCGGGTTTGATTGTAGACGAGTTGGAGAACCTCATCAATACGCAGTGTAGAGGATAATGCCTGGCCGATCTCAGTCAAAGTAGCCAATTCCGCCATGCGCCGTTCCGTTTCATCAAACAACCGGGCGTTTTCGATAGCGATGGCCACCTGATCGGCAAAAGCTGCAGCCAGCCGGGCGTGATCCCGGGTAAAATAGTCAAGTTCTACACTATCCAAGGCCAATATGCCAACGATCTCTTCGTGGATGATCAATGGTGCGCCAAGCCACGATCGAATATGACTGTGTTGGCCCTTGCGAAAAACAGCGTATTCCGCGGGCGCGTCAGCCAAGATGTGCGGGCTGTAGCTTTGCGTAACCAACGTGTTCGGGTTGTCACCCGGCACCGGGATGCGCAATCCCACAACGGCACTCGAGTCTGTCCAACCACGCCCACCGACGACTTCGAGATACCCTTCTCGCAACAATTGCACCGAACTGCTATCGTGTGGTATCACACGCACCAATTCTTGCAAAATATACTCGATCGCCTCTTCCTGCCGTAGAGTAGCCGCCACCGCAGCCCCGGCATAGCGCAGAGTTTCTGCCTCGCGCGCTCGACGTTGCGCGAGTTCATATAATTTGGCGTTCGACACCGTCATTGCCATCTGCGCAGCCAAAGTCTGAGCCAAATCAATCTCGCCAGGTGTGAAATGGTGCTGTGCCGCGAGTACATCGAGGCTAAACGAACCAATAACCCGCCCCTTGACCACCAACGGCATAATGAGAATAGATTGTATTCCCATAGACCGCATCGCCTCCCAGGCTTGTTCCATCAACGGGTCATGTTGGGCATCGTATACTGCCAGGGGCTGTGTGGTACGAATGATTTGCTCTGCTGCACGATACCCTTGCAGGGGGATACGCACACCCACTGCTCCTTCGGGGGGAAATTCGGCTGCCACTTGGCCATAATCATAATTGTCGTCAAAAAGCAACACGCCACTGTGATCAGCAGGAAAGTATTCGACCAATTTTTGGCAAACCGCTGTCAAAATCTCGCCCAAGTCCAGCATGGAATGCACTGCTTGGTAAATCTCGTGCAAAAGACCCAACCGCCGCGCGCGTTTCTGGGTCTCGGCATAGAGCCGAGAGTTTTCCAGGGCGACGGCGGCCTGCGCTGCAAACGCGAAAATAGTTTGGGCGTCATCCTCTGTGTAGGAAACGTCATCACGGCGCCCCACAGACAACAAGCCGATCGGTTGATCTTGGGCCAACAGCGGCGCGTTGATAAACGATTTCACAGTGCTCATCGCCCCCGACACTTGCCAACGGTCATCGTCTGCCGTGCGAGGAATCAACAGTGGTTGCTTTTCCGTCATTACCATCGCATTCAGGGAATAGCGCTCCACGGGTATGGTCACGTACTCGAATGCGTCCCCCAACTCGTCGCGTCCAGCGACAATTTGTAGATGATGCTCGTTTTCACTTGTTCCATCCTGGTCTATCAATAACATGACTGTCGCGCGGTGGTACACGATCACTTTTTCCAACTGGGCAAGGATCAAGTCGATCACTTTGTCATGTTCCAAAGTCCCGGTCAGGATTCTGGTCACATGGCGCAAAGTGTCAGCCAATTGCCGCCGATCCTGTTCGCGTTGATATGATGCCTCCAACTGGTGTTGAGATTCACGCAGCGCTTTTTCCATCCGCTGGCGCTCGGTGATTTCTTGGGTCAGTTGGGCGTTAACCTGTGACAAATCAACCGTACGCTGATCAACTCTTTGTTCCAATTCGGTATTGACCTTGGCCACTTCATCCGATGCATGTCGTTCGGCCGCCATAGTTTTTACCTGGAGCCGGTGAAAACGCTCCAACAATGCCATAGCCAGTGCCAAGAGCATCCCAAAATCGGTGACAGATTGCGTCCAAAAGCTCAAGGCAACGGGATTGCTTGACACAATGAGCCAAGTCTCCAATATTCCCCAGTGGGCCAGAGCACCGAAAATGAGCATAGTAAGCATGCTAAGAACAACCGCTACCAGTCCGGAGCGCGCGCCGATCAGAATTGTGGCTAGAATCGGCATCACGAAAAGGTAAATCCGCCCGCTGCCTGCCAACCCTCTCTGCGTAAGCCCTACGGCTCCAACCGCATAACCTATCAGAATCGCCCCCCAACCTTTTAGGTAAAAGTCAATTTGACGCACAAACGTCAGTAGGATTAGGAGCACATAGATCAGCACAAAGATCAGCGTTCGCGGCCAATTTTCTGGGGTACGGGTCAGGTCGAGAACCATGAGAAGCAATGCAAAGAAGGCGCCCCCAATCCCCACCCGCAGCACAGTGCTCAATGTTCTGAGACGCCACTCGTGCAGCACGTCATCAACCCTATCGGGTATACTGTTTGAGGTTTGTTGTTTATCACTCGTCATCTTTTTTTGTCCTAGTATAGGAAAGTATAAAAATCTAGTCGCGGTTTCTATACCGCGCGCTATGGAAAGCGCGGCTACAGTTGCAAAGCTTTCTTGTCGTATGCGAGTCTAATATCTTGATATAATAGAAATTTTCTTTTTCGCTCCAAGCCGGTTTGAACCGGCGTCGTGGGTTACAAACCCACTTTGAGCGCAATACGGTTTAGTGTAGTTTAGTCCCTTGTGGGCGTTCCTAGCCAGCACAAGGCCCTATACTACTCTTTAACTGAACAGTATTGACTTGAAGCATTAATGTAAATCTACCCGGCGAAATCCACGAGCCAAAAGCATAAACGCCAAGCCTCATCTCCGGAGCGGAGAACCAAGCGATATCGTCTCATATTGCTCAAAGAGGCCGGCACTTTTGCAGAGCCTTTACCAGTTCTTCCACCCGAATTGGTTTGCTAACATAGTCGTTCATCCCTGCTGTCAGACATTTCTCACGATCCTCTTTCATCGCATTGGCCGTCATAGCGATGATACGCGGGCGTTGTTGGGGCGACCACTCTTGGCATATCGCCTGTGTGGCCTCTAAACCGTCCATCTCGGGCATCTGCACATCCATCAGCACCACATCATAGGTTTGTCGCCGCAACGCGTCTAGCGTTTCCAGACCATTCGCCGCCATATCTGCCCGGTAACCCATCCGCTCCAACAAGTGCAACGCCAGCTTTTGATTGATCACGTTATCCTCCGCCAATAGAATGCGCAGAGGCAAACGCTTCCCCATCTCTGGGTCAAACTGTGATTTGACCGTCACGTCGCGCTGCCGCTCCCGTTGATCCTCTGCGGTAAAGATCTCTACCAACATGTCGTACAACTGTGAGGCTTTGACAGGCTTGACCAGGTAAGGGATGGAATCGACTTGCACGCCCCCTGTTGTACCAGCCTCCAACTTTCCCAGTGAACTCAACATCACGATGGGCAATGGTTGGGCATCGCGCTCCTTGCCCACACCGCTCTCGTAACGCCGTATCTCGGCCGCCAGCATGATCCCGTCCATATCCGGCATTTGCACATCCAAGATGGCCACGTCAAAAGAATCGCCCCGACGGACCCACTCTAGCGCCTCGACGGGCAAGGCTGTATCTCTGGGCAGCATCCCCCACGACTGGGTCTGCAATTCGAGGATGCGCCGGTTGGTGGCATTGTCATCCACGATCAACACCCGTATACCTTGCAGGTCTGGCTGGACATCTTGCAAGTAGGCAGGAGTCGGGACGGACGCCGCATGCGCCTGGATAGTGAAATGGAATATGCTGCCCACGCCCACTTGGCTTTCCACCCACATCGTGCCGCCCATAAGTTCACTCAACCGCTTGCTGATTGCCAGTCCCAATCCGGTGCCGCCGTATTTGCGAGTCGTCGAGGCATCTATTTGGGTAAAGGACTGGAACAGACGGTCCATTCGATCTGGAGAAATTCCGATACCGGTGTCTTGCACAGAAAAGTGCAGCTTGTATACGTCACTTGCCGCTTGCTCGCTTGCCACTCTTACCACCACCTCACCTTGCTCGGTAAACTTGAGGGCATTGTTGAGCAAGTTGATCAGAATCTGACGCAGACGGGTCACATCCCCCGAGATGGCAGCGGGAGCCTTGTCACCTACCTGGTAAGCAATTTCCAGCCCCTTTTCCACCGCTTTAGTGGTCAGCAGATCAAAAGCACTCTCCACACAATCACGCAGGTCAAAGGGTTGATTTTCCAATTCCATCCGTCCGGCCTCAATTTTGGAAAAATCGAGAATGTCGTTAATGATGGTCAGCAAGGCATCACCACTCTGCCGGATGGTATCGGTGAATTCGCGCTGTTCTGGAGTGAGCTGGGTGTCCAGCAACAGACTGGTCATACCGATGACGCCGTTCATCGGGGTGCGGATTTCGTGGCTCATCGTCGCTAGGAATACGCTCTTGGCGTGCGAGGCGTCTTCGGCAGCGATGCGGGCCTCGCGCGCCTCGCGCGTGCGCTCCTCCACACGCTGCTCCAACGTCTGGTACAGGCGAGCGCTATCTACCGCGCTGGCGATCTGGCTGCCAACCGTGAACAGCAAATCCTCGCTATCCTCTGGAATGGGGCGGTTGGTAACCGCGTTATCCACTGCCAGCAAGCCCACGGCTCGACCTTTGGTCAACAATGGCACGGCCAGGAAAGCAGACGTGCCGAGCGCATCAAGGTATCTTTGCGTGCGCTGAGAGGGACGATCTGCCGTGTTGATGAGCACGGGTTTGGCTGAGTGGATCACCTGCGCTAGGAACGATTCTGGATCGTCCAATGGCGTCTCCATTTGCTCAATCATAGTCACCATCTCTGACGTACCGCCAATGGCACGCCCGCTGGTCAGCAGGCGCTGCTCTTTGTCCACCAGCAACATCATTGCCCGGTCAAAATTCAGGTATGTGGTGACAGCACGCAGGCTTTGATCCAACAACTCGTCCAGATCGAGAGTAGCGCTCAACACCAGGCCGATCTCGTGCAAAGCTGTCAGTTCAGATATTTTTTGCTCAAGCGCGACGTTTGAAAGTTGCAGGTCGGCGTGGGCTTGGCGCATCGCATCGTACTGTTTGTCAGACTGCTCGCGTTGTTCCAACAACAGGCGCCTTTGACGCTCGCGCTCATACTCGGACACTTGAAGCCGGGAGATGAACCAACTAGCGACAATGGGCAAAAGGGCGACTGACAGCACCCACTTCCAACCGGGCAGGCTCAACAGCGCATAGATCAACAAAACAATAGAAAGACCTGCACTGATCCACACCCCCGGCCCAACTCTGGGCCTGCGAGTCTGCCACTCAAATTCCCACTCGCAACACACACCGTCACTCAAATGACACTGATTCTCCTTGACGGTCGCTATGGCCAATCCAGAATGAACTTGAGGGATGCTGGCGAGCGAGCCCGAAATAAACCTGCAACTCAGATAAAGAAAGGCCGGATGGAGCGCTGGGGGCAATAACTCTAGATCACGTGCACCGTGCCACTGAATGATGGCCGAGTTCGAGGTCACACGGATGACGCGCCAATCGGTGGAGGCATATTTTGCCGCAAAGCGGGGCAATATGTTATAGACTTGGCTCAACGAAAGTGGGCGCGCCAGGGTCGCCAGCATAGAAGGCACACTCATCACCCCGCAATCAAAGTGAAAGTCCGGTTCGCCGGATAATTCCCGGCAAATCTCGCTGAGAAAGGTGTTAAATTCGACAGAATAGTTATTGCCTTCGTTCAGTACGTAATCGCCACTGACATGGTATTGTGGATCGGAAATAGCGGCATTAAGCCGTTCGACCAGTTCCTCCAATGCAGCGTCCCTAGCCCGGGCAACTTGCGCGGTGCGCTCTGGGATGCTCATTCCGATGGGCAAACTTTGTACAGTGTGCTGCTCGACACAATCGAGCATGTACTCGACCGTGGCGCGGATAATGGTGCCCGTGGTGCGGTTGATCGGCCGTCCATTCTCGTCCCGCCCAAAGGGACGCCCTTCCATACATGCGGGAAGCGGGGGGAGATCGGTTATTTCAAAGTTGGAAACAACAAACCGAGTACTCATTGCGTTCTACCTCTTTTTTCGCTGCTATGCCACATTGTTTTTACGTCCCACTCGATTCAGCCAGAAAGCGACATTTATTCAATGCGCCGACCAGTTCGTCGACCCGAACCGGCTTGCTGACATAATCATCCATCCCCGCCATCTGGCAGGCATCCCGGTCTTCTTGCATCACGCTGGCCGTCATCGCAATGATGCGCGGCTGCTCACCCACGCTCAGTTCTTTTGATGACAAATGCCGGATGCGGCGCGTGGCCTCCAGCCCATCCATCTCTGGCATTTGCACATCCATCAGCACCACGTCATAAGGTTGCCGTTGCAAAGCATCGATCGCTTCCAGGCCGTTGCCGGCCACATCTGCCCGGTATCCCATCCGTTCCAACATACGCAGTGCCAGCTTTTGGTTGACCGCGTTATCCTCGGCCAGCAATATGCGCAATGGCTGTCGTTTCGCCATTTCGGCGTCGAATTGTGTTTGCTCTGTTTTGTCTCGCTGCTGCGAGGATTGTACCTGTTCTCCAAAGATGTTCACCAACACATTGTATAATTGTGAGGTTTTGAGCGGCTTGAATAAAAATGCCCAAAAGTCGACCAATTCTCCTTCGATTTCCTGTTTGCGTACCGAACTGACCAGCACCAAGGGGATTTTAGATTCAGATACAGTGATCTCTTCGAGACGGCGGATCTCGGCGGCCAACATTATGCCATCCATCTCTGGCATCTGGTAATCCAACAAGACCAGATCAAAAATATCCGCAAATGATTGCTCGTCGTCCATCATTTCCAAATCACGTTTGATCCATTCCAACGCTTGGACGGGAGAATCGGTTTCTGTTGGGCTCATACCCCATGCTTGGGTGTGAAGAGTCAGAATTCGCCGGTTGGTGGCGTTGTCGTCCACGATCAGTACCCGCCTGCCGCGCAAATCCGGTTGGATTTCGTGCAAATAAGCACGTGCTGGTGCAGGAGCGGCTTTGGCCTGAATCGTGAAATGAAATATACTGCCTGGACCTCCTTGTATTCCCCTTCTGGCATCTGGGGGAACCGGAAGAGGGCTCTCGACCCACATTGTACCACCCATCAACTCGCTCAACCGTTTACTGATCGCCAACCCCAGCCCTGTGCCGCCATACTTGCGCGTGGTTGAGGAATCCACCTGGCTAAAGGATTTAAACAAGCGATCCCTCCGGTCGGGCGGAATGCCTATACCCGTATCTATGACCGAAAAACGCAGCAGGCCATCGTCCATGCCTACCAATACGATTACTTCACCTTTTGCGGTGAATTTTAGTGCATTGTTGAGCAAGTTAATGAGAATCTGGCGCAAGCGGGTTACGTCGCCGACGATAGCAGAGGGAACCTGGGAATCCATTAGATAGGCCAGTTCCAATCCTTTTTGCGTTGCTTCGGGTGCCAGCAAATCAAGGGCGCTTTCCACGCAATCGCGCAGGTCCAGCGGCTGATTTTCTAGCTCCATCCTGCCCGCCTCAATCTTGCTAAAGTCGAGGATATCGTTGATGATAGTCAATAGGGTATCGCCGCTGTTGCGAATGGTCTCGGTGAATTCGTACTGCTCTGAGGTGAGATTCGTGTCGAGCAGTAGACTGGTCATACCGATAACGCCATTCATCGGCGTGCGAATTTCGTGGCTCATTGTCGCCAGGAACGCGCTCTTGGCGCGAGAGGCGATCTCTGCGGCGTATTGCGCCTCTTCGGCCGCATCCTTGGCCTGGTGCAACGCTTCCTCGGCTTGCTTGCGCTCTGTAACGTCTCGCAGCACGGTGACGACCCCACTGACGTCTCCTTCTCGTTGAAGCGCACAAGCAGAGGCCCGGTACACGCGCGAGCGTGCCTGCACGTCGGCGCCAAACACCTGGCCCACGTGGGTCATTGCGCTGCCCACCGCCATCTCCAGCTGTTCGTCCGGGAGCAGTTCGTCAAGAGTGCGTTCGGCAGTGGGCGCTGGCTGCGCGACGATGGTATCGAACACGGGGTTGGTGAGCACTATGCGGCCATCCAGATCGGTGACTACCAATCCATCCGCCATATTCTGGAGGATGACGTCCAGTTTGCTCTTTTCCTCTTGCAGGTCGCGAGTGCGAGCCAGCACTTGCTCTTCCAGAGTTTGACTGTGCTCCTCGATACGCCGATAGAGTGAAGCATTCTGAATAGCGATGGCCGCTTGGTCGGCCAGCAACCCGAGAGCTACCAATTCGGCATCTGCAAAACTCTGTGCTTGATCAAAGACCGTGTTCATCACACCGACGACTCGGTCACCAACGCGCAACGGCAGGCCGATGATGGCACCCTCTCTTCCTTGATTTTTCCAGAACGGATCATTACCAATATCTTGCAAGATGACGCGCTCCCCACTGTGCGCAACGGTAAAAGTCAGACCATCTGATCGGAGTTCGGCATATGGTCCATCCTGTTTACCTTCCGGTCGCATCCCGCCGCCAAAGCTCAATTGTTCGCCATCATAGAGGAAAATATCGGCCCTAGATGCGGATATTAGTTTCAGAGAGTGCTCTAGGATACCGTCCAGAATCGGCTGCAATTTGAGACTAGAGGTCATTTGTAAGCTGGCCTGACGCAGGGCCTCGAGTTCGGCGCTGCGCTTTCGCTCGGTCTCCAAAAGCCAAGCATTCTCGATGGCGATGGCGGTCTGTTGGGATAGGGTGAGGAGTAGATTCAAGTCAGATTCGGTGAGGGCACGAGTAGAGTACAAGTTATCAGCAGCCACAATACCGACGTTCCGGTTCTTGGTTCTCAAGGGGACAACCATGAACGATTTTGCTTGTAAAAGTGCGACCAGGTTCTTGTCTGCGCCCTCTGAAAGTTCATCGGCGTCCTTTACCAACAAAGGCTCACCCTCCAAAACTGTCCGTGCCATGATTCCCGATCCTGCCGTTAGGGGGATCTCGAGTTGTTCCACAAAGGCGATTATCTCTGAATTATTTCCTACGCCACGACCATTGGTCAGTACCTGCCGCTCTTGGTCCACGAGCAGAACCATCGCACGGTCGCAGCCCAACTCTTCCGTCACGGCCTGGAGCACAATGTCCAAAAGCGAGTTCAGATCGAGAACAGACGCGATCGCCGTTCCGACCTGGTGGATGGTGGTCAGTTCAGAGACTCTGCGGTTCAGCTCGACGTTGATCATCTGAAGATCGGAATTCACCACCTGTAATTCTTCGTACTGGTCTTCACTGAACTGCCGCTGGTCCAACAATAATTTTTCCGCTTCTTTTTTCTCGTATTGGGCGATTTTTAGCTTTTGGATCAACCAACCAGCCGAGAGAGGAAGCAGCGCGTGGACAATGTGTGTCAGTGTCATACTCCCCGGAAAACGAATTCTATAATAGGTCAGAACCGAGAGACTGAACAACCCGCCCAGCAAAAGCCAGATAGCGCCTTTGGGCGTAGGTTCCTGCCAAACAAAATCCCATTCGCAACATTCGTCTCCCCAGAGCAAGCATTTTTTCTCCTCAATGGCGGCGGACGGCCAATCAGCGTTCAGAGCAGGCGGGATGGCAGACAATACCCCTTGCACACCCAAACAATCGTTTTCGTTGCACGCGTGGAGATACAGTCCGGCTTTTTCCTTGTACTTTTCCATGACCCACATCTGTATGGTCGCCGAGTTCTTGGTGGTTTTGACCACCTTGATCTCCCAGCTATCGGTGTAGCGTCCCATAATGGGCGAGAGCAGAGTGTATATCTGCCGCAAAGAAAAGGGCCGGAACAAACGCACGGCAGAGGAACGGATGCTCTTGTAGCTGCGGTTAAAGGAGAAATTCTCGTCCCCCGAAATCAACATCGCATACTCGATCAGATACTGACGGAATTCGTACGAGTAATAATTTCCCTCGTTCATCAAGTATTCGCGGGAGACGTGGAAGCGTTTGTCGCGGATCGCCCCATTGAGCCGTTCTACCAACTCGTTCACGGCATCCTCAGCAGCTTTCTCGCCGAGCAGACGGGCTTTTTCTGCGCCGATCTTGGGCCGGGCCTCTTCTTCCACCCGCTGGCTGACGTATTCCATCATGTATTCGATGCTGCCTGCGATGACCTGTCCATTCCAGTCTTCAATGCGCTCGTTGTTTTCGTCCATCCCAAAGGGTTGGTAATCCATCAAGCCTTTTTCGATAATTCTGTGTTCTTTCGGCAAAAGTGTGTCCATTCGCCTATCTCCTTCTTACTCGGAACTTTGTAAAGCGTTGACCAATTCTTCCACTCGGATCGGCTTGCTGACGTAATCGTCCATCCCCGCTGCCAGGCATTGCTCTCGATCCTCTTTCATCGCGTTGGCCGTCATCGCGACGATGCGCGGCTGCTTGCCCGTACCCAACTCTTTTGGCGCTAACTGCCGGATGCGGCGCGTGGCCTCCAAACCGTCCATCTCTGGCATCTGCACGTCCATCAGGATCATGTCGTACGGTTGACGCTGTACGGCCTGGACCGCTTCCAATCCGTTGCCCGCCACATCGGCTCGATACCCCATCCGCTCCAAGAGGCGCAGGGCCAACTTTTGGTTGATCGCATTATCTTCGGCCAACAATATGCGCAGAGGAAACCGTTGGCCCATTTCTAAATCGAACTGCTGGCGTCGCTCTTGCAGTTCGTCCGCTTGGGCTCGTTTTTTTGCCTGTTCTTTTTCTGCCAAGATGTTCATCAACACGTTGTATAATTGCGATGCCTTGATCGGCTTGAGCAAAAAGGCCGAGAATCCGATCGGTTCCCCCTCAATTTCCCGTTGCCGAAATGAACTTAGCATCACCAGAGGGATGTCGGGGGCTTGATGGTTATTTATCAGATTTTTGATCTCGGCGGCCAACACCAAGCCGTCCATCTCTGGCATCTGATAGTCCAGCAACGCCAGATCAAAATATTCAGCCTGCGACCGTGAGCGATTGTCCATATCTTTCAAACTCTGTCTGATCCACTCTAGCGCTTGGGTGGGGAAAGCAGTTTCCACCGGCTGCATTCCCCATCTTTGGGTTTGAAGCATCAGGATGCGCCGGTTAGTCGCGTTGTCGTCCACGATCAGCACCCGCTTGCCGTGCAAATCTGGTTGCGCTTTATTCAGATACGCGCGTGCCGGTGTCGGGGCAGCCTTGGCTCGAACCGTAAAGTGAAAAATACTGCCAGGCCCTCCTTGTGATTCCTCTCTGGCACCTGGCGGAATGGGAAGCGGGCTTTGCACCCACATCGTGCCGTTCATCAATTCGCTCAAACGTTTGCTGATCACCAAGCCCAATCCCGTGCCGCCGTACCGGCGCGTCGTCGAAGAATCCACCTGGCTAAAAGATTGGAACAGACGATCCATCCGGTTAGATGGAACGCCGATGCCGGTGTCTATCACTGAGAAATGTAAATCGTATTCCGCGTCTCCTGTTTCGTTCTCCGGACATTGACGCGACACAGAACACGCAACATTGACCACGACTTCGCCTTCCTCGGTGAACTTTATCGCATTGTTAAGCAAGTTGATCAGCACCTGGCGCAGACGGGTCATATCGCCAACGATGGCGGCAGGAACCTCCGCGTTTATCTGACAAGCCATCTCCAGGCCCTTGTCCGTTGCCTTGACCACCAGCAAATCAAGGGCACTTTCGATACATTCACGCAAGTCAAAGGGCTGGTTTTCCAATTCCATCTTGCCTGCCTCGATCTTGGAAAAATCGAGCACGTCGTTAATCACGGTCAACAGGGCATCGCCGCTGAGGCGGATGGTCTCGGTGAATTCTTGTTGCTCGGAGGTCAAGTCAGTGTCGAGCAACAAGCTGGTCATCCCAATGACGGCGTTCATTGGCGTGCGAATTTCGTGGCTCATCGTTGCCAGGAACGCGCTCTTGGCGCGACTGGCTTCTTCTGCTGCTTCTTTAGCCTGTTCCATTTCCTCGAAAAGGTGAGCGTTCTTGATAGCGATGACGGCTTGCTGTGAGATGTCGATCAGAAAGTTGAGGTCTTGCTGAGTAAACATACCACTTTCAGTGCGGGACCGATACAGTGACATCGTGCCAATAACCGAATTTTGCAGCAGCAAGGGGGCGATCATCATGGCGATCGACTCATGTTCGAGAGTTGGCGTATCGGGAACGTGCAACCAACGGGAATCATTGGCCGGTCCCTGAATAATTTCCGCCACGCCGCTCTGTGCGACGGAGCCCGTAATGCCTTGTCCTAATGGTACTGAGAAAGCGGACAACTGATCCGCATGTTGGCCCAAGGCGACAGCGACTTGGAGGATTTGTCCATCTGGCTGCAACAGATACACTACTATGTCGCTGGACTGGAGCAAATCCTTGGTGCGCGTGGCAATGCGCTCTAGCACCGTGGACAGGTCGAGGGTGGCTGAGATTTCACGGCCTACCTCGGCCAGCGTGGCCATCTCGTCTGCCCGGCGGCGAGTTTCCTGGTAGAGCCGAGCGCTTTCGATGGCAATGGTGGCCTGTCGCGCCAGACTGACCAGGAAATCGAGGTCCGTCTGGGTGAACACGCCTTCAGCACGTGGCCGCCACAACGTCATCATGCCGATCACTTGTCCTTGCGAGAGCAGCGGCGCGCACATCATCGCCTCTTGCTCTTCTTCCGCCTCTGTTGGCGTGCCGTCAATATGTTGTGCGCGAGAATCTTGTTCAGGATAGTTGATCATTTCCGCTACACCACTCTGGGCAATGCTGCCCGTAATGCCTACTCCCAACACTGTGGGGGTAGCTTTGATCTCTTTGCTGTACATGCCCAAGGCGACGACCGCTTGCAAGGTTTGCCCATCTGGCTCTCGCAGGTACAGGGCAATGTCTCGCACTTGGAGCAGGTCTTTGGCGTGCGCGGCGACGCGCTCCAGCACAGGTTCCAGGTCGTGGGCGTCCGCAATGTCGTGGGCAACCTCGGCCAGTGCTGCCATCTCGTTGGTTCGATGCCGAGACTCTTGATAGAGTTGTGCGTTCTTGATCGCTGCCCCCACGTTCGCGGCAATGGTGCTTAACAAGCGCGAGTCGGCCTCATCAAAGCGATTCTCCTTCTCCGTGCTTTGCACGCTGATCACGCCGATGATCTCGTCACCAACGGTGATCGGCACCCCCAGGTAAGATTTGGCCGGTGTGCCCAAGTGTTCGTCACTAAGCTCATCGTGACGTTGTTCAAAGTCCTGATTGATCAACAGTGGCTGGCCCGATTCGATGATTCTGGATGTAATGCCCTGACCAAATGCTATGACATCTCCATCTACGCGTTGCCCACCGTCCAGATCGTAGGGAAAGCGGATCATGCTGGTCTTTGGATCGTATAATGCTACATAAATAGTTTGCGCGCCAAAGATCTGGCGCATCTGTTCCCCCACCAGCTCAATCAATGCCTCAATGTCCAACTGCGAGGCCAATGCTTTTCCAATGCGATTGACAGTAGCCAACTCTGACGCTCGCTGGCGAGACTCTTGGAGCGAACGGTTGGCCTCCTGGAATAGCCGTGCGTTCTCGATGGCTACACCCAGGCTGGCAGCCAGGGTGGTCAACAAACGTATGTCAGAGTCGGTGAACAAGTTTTCCTGTTCCTCGTCTTGCACGCTGATCACGCCGGTTACAACGTCGCCAACGATGATGGGCACGCCCAGATAAGACCGAGTCGGCGTGCCCTGCACCACCGCACCACTATCCAGGGCCTCTTGCGCGGTTCCAAACACCAGCGGCTGGCGCGATTGGATGACGACGGACGTCAGTCCCTGGCCGAGTTCAATCGGGTCCATATAAATCCGTTGACCACCATCCACAAAATAGGGAAACCGGATCAGGTTGGTCTGCGCATCATACAATGCAATGTAGAGGACTTGTGCGGCAAAGGTTTCGCTGATCTTGTCGCCTACCAGGTCCACCACGATCTGAAAATCCAATTGTTGGGACAGCGCTTGCCCTACGCTATTGACCATATCCAGTTCGGCCAGTCGCTGATGAGTGTCCTCCAACAAGCGCACACGCTCAAGAGCAAACGCAATATGCTGGGAAACAAAGATGAGTAGATCTTTATCTCTGTCGCTGTAGCGCTGCGTGTAGCTTTGTACGGATAGGACACCAAAGGTTGTTTGATCTCGCTTGAGCGGGATGAAAATCACGCTCTCTGGGATGGCGCCGGTGATCCGTCCTCCGCCCTGCGCCACTATTACTAGTGCCTCTTCACGCGACAGCAACATGGGTTGGCCGGTACGAATAACCTGCCCGGTGAATCCGCCGCCGTCCGATAACTTGCGGGATTGCGCCAACTCGTCTGGTGTGATTTCATCATACTGGTAGGGAAAGCTCACAATATCTGTCGTTTCGTCGTACAGGGCGATAAAAAAGACCTGGGTTTGCAACAACTCGCCCACGATGCGGTGCATGGTGGCATAGACCTCTGCGATCTCGGCGGTATCGCTGGCAGCGCTGGCAATGCGATAGAGGGCGGCTTGCACTTTTTCCGCTTGCGAGCGTTCGGTCTCTGTGGCCTCCAGTTCAGTAACTCGTTGGCGCAGCGTAATCAATTCCTCGACAAGCTGTTGTTTGGTTTTGATTTCGTCACTCATATTGGTCTCCTGTCTCATACCCATCAGAAAATTGTCTCTTTTGCGCCCTAGCACTCTACCCGCATCTACTCGATCGCGCGACACTTGTTCAGCGCCCTAACCAATTCCTCCACTTGTACCGGCTTGCTCACAAAATCATCCATTCCCGCCGCCAAACATTTTTCCCGATCCTCTTGCATTGCGCTGGCTGTCATTGCGATGATGCGCGGTTGCTCATCTGCGCCCAACGCTTCTGATGACAACCGCCGGATGCGGCGTGTGGCCTCCAGCCCATCCAGTTCGGGCATCTGTACGTCCATCAGTACTACATCGTATGGTTGTCGCCGTAAGGCTTCGATCGCTTCCAGTCCATTGCCTGCTACGTCTGCCCGGTAACCCATCCGTTCCAGCAAACGCAACGCCAGCTTTTGGTTGACTGCGTTATCCTCTGCCAACAGGATGCGCAGCGGCAGTCGTTCTCCCATTCCTGCATCGAATTGTGATTTTGACTCGTCACGCTGCATTGGTTCTTTTGAATGTTCATCCTGCGCAAAAACGTCCACCAACGTATAGTGCAATTGTGCCGCCTTGATGGGTTTGGTCAGGAAAGCGGCAAGTTCGACCATTGTCTCGATGTCTTGTTTCCCCAACGAGCTCAACATTACTAGGGTCAAGTCTGCAAAATCTTTCTGTATCTCGGCTGCTAGCATCATTCCATCCATTTCTGGCATTTGCATATCCAGCAGGGCTATGTCAAAGGGAGCAGTCGCGGCCGCTTTCGCTCCAGGGTTTGCTGCCTGACGGATCCATTCCAATGCCTCGATAGGGAAAGCGGTCTCTTTTGGAATCATCCCCCACTTTTTTGTTTGCAGCATTAGGATGCGGCGATTGGTGGCATTGTCGTCCACGATCAACACTCGTTTACCGTCCAAGCTCGGTTGACGCTCTTGGAGATAAGCGCGTTTTGGACTGGGTGCGGCTTTTGCTTGGATAGTAAAGTGAAAGGTGCTCCCTATACCCACCGTGCTCTCTACCCACATTGCACCTCCCATCAGCTCACACAGTCGTTTGCTGATCGCCAATCCTAGCCCGGTTCCCCCATATTTGCGCGTCGTCGAACTATCCACCTGGCTAAAGGAGCGAAACAGGCGATCCATCCGTTCTGGAGGAATCCCAATGCCTGTATCTCGTACCGAAAAATGGATACTCTGTAAGGAAGGGGCGGCTTGTTTCTCTCCATCTATTGAGACCGATACCACCACTTCACCCTCGTCCGTGAATTTAATGGCGTTACCGAGCAGGTTGATGAGAATCTGGCGCAAACGGGTTATATCGCCGACGATAGCAGCGGGAACTTGAGACCCCATCAGATGAGCCAATTCCAATCCCGCGACCGTGGCTTTTGTCGCCACCAAATCCAGCGCGCTCTCGACGCACTCGCGCAGGTCAAAGGGTTGGCTTTCCAGGTCCATCCTGCCGGCCTCGATCTTGGAAAAGTCAAGAATGTCGTTGATGATGGTCAGTAAGGCATTGCCGCTGTGACGGATGGTCTCGGTGAACTCGTACTGTTCCGAGGTCAGATTAGTGTCGAGCAACAAGCTGGTCATCCCGATGACGCCGTTCATTGGGGTTCGGATTTCGTGGCTCATCGTTGCCAGGAATGCGCTCTTGGCGCGGTTGGCCAACTCGGCAACTTCTTTGGCTTGGCGCAGTTCTGCCTCCACTCGCTTACGCTCGGTGATTTCCCTTTGGGCTCGTTCGTACAACCGGGCCTGCCGGATCGCCACCGCCAATAGGACTGATATTTCGATTGCGGCACTGACGTGGTCGGCGGTAAAAACCCTAGAACGGTCTGCCTCCAGGTGGAGTGTGCCGATCAGTTCATCATGCACACGTAACGGAACGATTACGTAGGAACGCACGCCCTCTTTATACAGCATTTGCTGCAAGGGTGAATGCCGGTGCTGTATAGTGTCGAGGTCTTCGACCCCCTGGACTATGCCTTTGTTCAGAGTGTCCATCGATTGCCCCTCGAACATCTCTCGGTACACGTCTACACTAGCCTTTAGCGCAATGGTGCCGCTGGATTCCGAGGCCAGTTCTTTGATCTGGCCCGTTTCTGTGACCTCGATAACCACAGCTCGTTGGCAAGCAAGCAACCCTCGGATCCGGCTGATGGCTGCCACGGCGATGGTTTCCGGTGAGCGCGCAGCCAGAATGGCTTGGTCGATCTTGTGCATCATTTCCAGGCGGTCGGCATAATGGCGCAGCCTTGCCTCTGCTTTTTGGTGTTCGGCGATTTCGCGAGTCAACTCGTCGTTGATCCGCCTCTGGTAAACGTTTTTCTCTCCCAATTGTTTTTGCAGATTTCGCAGCGTCAGATGCGTTTCAATGCGGGCTGAAACTTCTTGAATGTTAAAAGGTTTGGTGATATAGTCTGCCCCTCCGATTGAAAAGGCTTTAACTTTGTTCTCTACTTTATCCAAGACAGATAAAAAGATGATGGGGATATCTCGCGTACGTGCATCCGCTTTCAACTGTTCACAAACTTGATAACCGTTTATCTCGGGCATCATAATGTCGAGCAGAATCAAATCTGGCGGATCATCTTGCGCGGACGATATGGCCAAGTGCCCGTCGGACATGGGGCGCACGGTATAACTCTGTCTGGTTAGCATATCAACCAGCAAACGCAAGTTGTTGAGAGCATCATCAACGACCATAATGTTGGCTTTGGCCTCATCAATTTCATTCATTTTCTCATCTCCCTTTACAGAGCAATGGCACATACCACATCGTTTCGCGCACGCGATGTTTGATTAATTTTTTTTGACCAGACGACATTTCTTCAAAGCGGTGAGCAGTTCCTGCACCCTAATCGGTTTGCTGACGTAATCGTTCATCCCCGCTGCCAGGCAGGCCCCTCGGTCTTTTTGCGTCGTATCGGCCGTCATAGCAACAATGTACAATCGTTCACCGATGTTTGGCTCTTGACGAATGCGGCGAGTGGCCTCCAAGCCATTCACCTCTGGCATTTGTACGTCCATCAGTACCACGTCGTAGGGCTGCCGCTGTACGGCCTCAATCGCTTCTAATCCATTGCCCACTACGTCTGCCCTATACCCCATTCGCTCCAAGAAGCGCAGTGCCAATTTTTGATTGACTATATTGTCTTCTGCCACCAGGATGCGCAGGGGGAACCGCTCGCCCATCTCTACGTCCACGCATTCTGTCTCGACTCTTTTCGTTTTCCCCAATATGCTAACCAAAACGTTGTACAATTCCAAGGTCTTGACCGGCTTAGTCAGATAAGAAATCCAATTCTTGGGCTTGGTATCAACCTCCCACCGTCCCACGGAATTCAAGAGCACCAATGGTAGTGGCCGTACATCATGCGTTGCGCGCGTATTACTCTCATAACGCCGTATCTCGGCCGCTAGCTCCAGACCGTCCATTTCTCCGGACAATGTTTGCATATCTAGGATAACTAGATCAAGGGGATTGCCCCCGCGAATCCCGGCCCAAATCCATTCCAATGCCTGTGTGGAGGAAGCGGTGTCTTGCGGAATCATTCCCCACGAACCGGTTTCCAGTGTCAGGATGCGCCGGTTGGTGGCGTTGTTGCCCACGATCAGCAACCGGCGGTCGTTCAAGTCTGGTTGATTATCTTGCAAGTGAATGGGCGTAGGTATAGGCACGGTTTGCACTTGAATGGTAAAGTGGAACGTGCTGCCCACATCCACCTCACTCTCCACCCACATCGTGCCCCCCATCAACTCGCTCAGTCTTTTACTGATCGCCAAACCCAACCCGGTACCCCCATACCTGCGTGTCAGTGAACTATCTATTTGCACAAAGGACCTAAACAGACGATCCATCCGATCCGCCGGAATACCGATGCCGGTATCACGAACAGAAAAGTGGAACTCGTATTCCTCATCCAGTGATTCGTGATCCGCATCTTGATGCGACTCGGAACACGCAACACAAACCTCGATCTCGCCCTGTTCGGTGAACTTTACTGCATTGTTGAGCAAATTGATCAGAATCTGGCGCAAATGCGCCACGTCGCCAATGACGACCGCTGGCACTTGGCGATCGATCAGATAAGCTAATTCCAGCTTTTTGTCTGATGCTTTGATCGCCACCAGATCCAATGCGCTTTCGACGCACTCGCGCAGATCAAAGGGATAATTTTCCAGATTCATCTTTTCCGCTTCGATCTTGGAAAGGTCCAGGATATCGTTGATGATGGTCATCAAATCGTCACTGCTGCGGCGAATTGTCTCTGTAAACTCGCGTTGATCTAAAGACAGTTCGGTATCCAACAACAAGCTGGTCATCCCGATGACGCCATTCATTGGCGTGCGAATTTCGTGGCTCATAGTCGCCAAGAATGCACTCTTGGCGCGAGACGCTGCCTCGGCGGCGATACGCGCCTTTTCCAACTCGCGTGTACGTTCCTCGACGCGTTGTTCTAACGTCTGGTACAAACGGGCGCTATCTACCGCGCTGGCAATCTGACTGCCGACCGTAAACAACAAGTCTTGAACACTCTCTGGGATGGGACGATCTGTGCGGGCATTGTCCACGGCCAGCACACCCACGGCTTGGCCCTTGGCCATCAATGGGGTGACCAAGAAAGCAGACGTGCCGAGTACCTGAAAGTAATTTCGAGCGCGCGGGGTGCTTGCTTCGGCCTCGTGGACAAGCACTGGTCTGGCAGAGCGGATGGCGCGCAACAGGAGCGATTCTGGATCATCGAGCGATATCTCCATCTGCTCTGCTATGGCGATTAATTCTGGGGCCCCGCCGACGGCTCGCTTTCCGGTTAACGTGTGCCGTTCCTCATCTACCAACAGAATCATCGCCCGTTCAAAATTCAAATGAGTGATGACGGCGTGTAGGCTCTTGTCCAACAGATCCTGCAAATCCAGCGTGGCACTGAGTGCCAAGCCGACTTGGTGCAAAGTCATCAGCTCGCCGATTTTTTGTTCGAGGGCGACGTTGGCAAGTTGTAGTTCTGTATGGGCGTGCTGCATATTGTCGTATTGTTCCTCCGTTTTATCCCGTTGTTCCAAAAGCAAACCCCTTTGACGTGCGAGTTCATAGTCCAATATCTTGATCCGTGAAACAAGCCACCCCACGACTGTGGGGGACAATATGCCTAATACAGCCAACCAATTCCAGCTTGGCAGCCGCAGCCAGGCATAAAGCAGGGCGACGGTCGAGAGAACGATTCCACCCCAAAATTCCAGGCCGATCCGAGGTCTTGGATTCTGCCACGTGAATTTCCACTCGCAATGCGCATTTTTGTGCAACCGACAATGAATCTCCTCAACCTCCGCAACAGGCATCCCCGAATGAAACTGGGGAATGGCCGCGTAAACGCCTTGATATGCATGGCACGCCATGTGAATGTAGCGGTCGTGGATGCTGGGAGGCAAAAGCTCGAGTTGATGTTCGGGATGCCACTGGATGATGGCCGAGTTTGAGGTTGTGTGGATGACGCGCATATCGGCCTCAGATACCTTGGTGGTGAAACGGGGGATCATGTTGTAAACCTGGCGAATTGAGAGGGGGCGAGCCAGGTGGATGACGGAAGGAGGAATGGCCTTGGCCGCGCGATTAGAGAAAAAATGTGAATCACCCGAAATCTCGCGAGCAAACTCGTTGATAAAGAGGTTAAACTCGTGCGAATAGGCGTGATTTTCGTCCCACAGATACTCGACGGAAACGTGATAGCGAGGGTTGGGAATGACACCGTTTATGCGCTCCACCAATTGGGCCAAGGCATTCGATTGCGCTTGGGCAACACGCTCGTCGCGTTCCTGCGAGCTGAGGCCAGAGGGCAACCCTTGCTCCACACGTTGACCGATATAGTCCTGCATGTGCCGGATAGATGAAACAACCGATATACCCCCAGATTGCCGGATGGGTTGCCCGGTATCATCCGCCCCAAAGGGATGGCCCTCCATATGCGATGGCAAAGGTGGTAAATCGTGTGGTTCTACAATAGGGTCAAAAAGAGATTTAACGTCCATCACTGTGATTCTCCTAATTCTGTGACTGGGGTTTCTTCGTCTCTTGGCACCTTGGCGCTGCTGGGCTGACATTTGGACAATGCTTGGACCAATTCCTCCACCCGAACCGGCTTACTGACGTAATCGTCCATCCCCGCCACCTGACAGGCATCCCGATCCTCTTTCATCGCGCTGGCCGTCATTGCGACTATGCGCGGCTGTCTACCCACACTCAATTCTTCCGCCGACAATTGCCGAATACCGCGAGTGGCATCCAGTCCGTCCATCTCTGGCATCTGCACGTCCATCAATACTACGTCATACGGCTGCCGTTGCAACGCTTCAATCACTTCCAGACCATTGCCTACCACGTCGGCCTGGTAGCCCATCCGCTTTAACAATCGCAGCGTCAGTTTCTGGTTGATTAGGGTATCTTCCGCCACCAAGATGCGCAGCGGCAGCCATTTCGCCATCTCTGGATCGAATTGTGGCCTGGTTGATTCTTCAGGTTCTGCTTGATCCGGCAAGATATTCACCAACACGTTATGCAATTGCGATGCCTTGATGGGCTTGGACAAAAGGGCCGCAAAGTGTTCAGTGTCCCCATCCGCCTCAACTTTTTGCTGCTCCAGCGAGGTCAGCATCACTAGGGGTAACGTCTGTGCGTTTTGCTCTTGTCTTATCTCTGCTGCCAGCATCAGTCCGTCCATCCCCCCGACCGCTGCGGTCGACGGCATATGTAGGTCCAAAAGCGCCACATCAAAGCGATCACCCTCGCGAACCGCCGCCCGAATCCATGCCAATGCTTCGGTGGGGTCGGCGGTATTGCGAGAGAGCATTCCCCACGAGTGTGTCTGTTGGGTCAGAATGTGTCGGTTCGTCTCATTGTCATCCACGATCAGCACGCGCCTGCCGTTCAAATCAGGCTGAGCCTCTTGCAGATAGGCCTGTACCGGACCAGGAGCGGCCTGGGCCTGAATGGTGAAATGAAAAGTACTGCCCTGGTCCACTTTACTCTCTGCCCATATGGTGCCCCCCATAAGTTCGCTTAGGCGCTTGCTCATAGCCAAACCCAGGCCGATACCGCCATAGCGCCGCGTCGTAGAGGCATCTACCTGGCTAAATGATCGAAACAATCGGTCCATCCGGTCGGGCGGAATGCCGATGCCGGTGTCCCGTACTGAAAAGTGGAGTTTGTATACGTCTGGCGTATTTTGTGTCCCGTATTCCGTATCCGTCCGACCGCTGCGGTCGGCAGCCACTTGCACCGTCACTTCACCCCGCTCGGTGAACTTTATGCCATTACTGAGCAGATTGACCAGTATCTGTCGCAAGCGCGTCATATCGCCAAAAAAGGTGGGGGGCACCTGGTGGTCAACGATGTAGCCCAGGTCTAGACCTTTGTCCGAGGATTGGGGTGTCATTTGGTCGAGAGCACTCTCCACGCACTCGCGCAGGTCAAAAGGATAGTTTTGCAACTCTATTGTGCCAGACTCGATCCTGGAAAAGTCAAAGATGTCGTTGAAAATGTTCAGCAGATCATCGCCGCCGGTGCGAATGATCTCGACGTAATCTCGTTGCTCTGGTGTCAAATCAACATCTAGCAGCAAGCCACTCATACCGATGACGGCATTCAATGGCGTACGGATTTCGTGGCTCATGGTGGACAGAAATGAGCTCTTGACCCTGTCCGCTGCTTGGGCGTTTTCTCTGGCCCGCTCAGCAGAAGCGTACAGACGGGCATTATCCAGGACGAGGGAAGCCAGTTCCGCAAAATGATTTAACAGTTTAACTTGCTCGTCGCTAAAGGTGCGGTTTGACTCGGCATCGTAGGCGATGCCAATCACGCCCACCACATGTGATTCAGATACGAGCGGTATCCCTACGATGGCCTGGATCAGATCGTGGCTGAAATTTGGCGCACGCCCCGACCAGGCATTATAGTCGTCAATCACCAGCGCCTGGCCGGTTTGCCACACCATCCCAGCCAAGCCATCGCCCGGTTTCAGACGGAAACCGACTGCTTGACTAAATACCCCCACGCCCACTTTACACTCGATTTCCACTTTTCCCTCATAGCCATCTTGAGCGGCAACCGCAGTGGTCGCTGGGTCAAAAGGTTCGACCAACTGAATGTAACCGTGGGACGCGCCCACCAGTTGCCCGGCTCGGATAATGAGCGCTTGAAGCAAATCGTTCAAATCAAGCCGGCCGATCAGGCCCAGGGCAGTTTCGTGCAGAGCCGCCAGATATTCATTCTGCCGGTGTACCTGCTCCTCCGCTCGCTGATGCTCGACGATTTTTTGTGCCAGTTCCACCGCATAAGCACGAGATTGCGCTATGCTGCGTTGGAATTGACTTGTAAAAAACTGCAACAACAGGACAACAAGAACAAAGAACACACTAGGTATTGTTATCTGGTAGAGAGTGTATGTGTCAGAACGCGCCAAAGTTCGTAGCCACTCGATGCCCCATATCGCTCCAATACTGGATACCAACACACGCCACTGAGCCTTACTGTCTCGGAGTATGGCGGTCAACACTATTGTTGTAGTATATCCCATAACAGTTATTGCGCTTATGCCATAAAACCAAGTGCTATATAGGGCCACTATGAAAATAACTGTGGAAGGGACAAAGTTGCTCAGTTGCCAATACCCGCGGTGTGCGAGGTACCAACCTCCGCTGAGGAGCACGAACAACAATGATGCCACTAGTGGCATATCTGGTGTGTATACCCCGATGCGCCAAGCGATAAAGAATATGGGATTCGTGACAAACATTGTGGCGGCCATAATGACCAATATCATCTTTGTCATGTACTCTTGTCGTGCATCGTCCTCATCAGTAGAACGCGGCGCAGTCAATTTGTGCCACAGGTTTTGTAGGTTATCTACATGTCCACTTTTCATTGAAATCTTGTCCCCGTACATATTTTTTCCCTCGTACTCTGTTGTCTACCCAGCTTGTGTTTTCTCGCCATCTAGAGGACCGGTGGCATCTGTTACACGCCGGCATTTATTCAACGCCTCGACCAATTCCTCTACTCGAATCGGTTTGCTGACGTAATCATCCATCCCCGCAGCCAGGCATTGCTCACGATCTCCTATGATCACGTTGGCCGTCATCGCGATGATGCGTGGTTGAGATTTCTCGCCAGACTCGGAATGACGCGCACGAATGCGGCGTGTGGCTTCCAAGCCATCCATTTCTGGCATTTGCATATCCATCAGTACCACGTCATACGGCTGACGTTGCACCGCTTGAACCGCTTCCAGACCGTTGCTCGCCACATCGGCCTGATAACCCATTCGCTCCAGTAAACGCAGTGCCAATTTTTTGTTGACCACGTTATCCTCCACCAGCAGAATGCGCAGCGGTAACCAGTCTCCCATCGAGGGGTCAAATTGTGGCCCGGTTTCGATTTTTTCTTGGATTGTTTGTTCTTGTCCCTCTTTTGTCAGAATGTTGACCAATGCGTTGTATAAATACGCGGGTTTGATAGGCTTGGACAGAACAGACGCGAACTCGATCTCGTCTACATCTGTCACTTGCTGTTTCAACGGGGTCAATATCACTATCGGCAGGGAGTGGGTATCCGGCTCTTGTCGCAACCAGGCTGCCGGTGCTCGGTCCTCCATATCTCTGACCGTCATGTCCAGAACAGCAATGTCAAAGGCCTGCTCGTGGATCCAGTTCAGCGCCTCGGTATGAGATGCCGTAGCGTGTGCGTGCATTCCCCAAGTCTGTGTATACTGATTCAGGATGTGCCGGTTGGTTGCATTTTCACCCACGATCAGCACCCGCTTGCCACTCAGTTGGGGTTGTGTACTCTGCATATAATCGTATGCTAGAGATGGTTCGGATTCGGCTCGAATGGTAAAATGAAACGTGCTGCCTGGTCCTTTCCCCTGTTTTTTATCCCTTTCCTCGAGGGAGGCAGAGGGAGGGCTCTCCACCCACATGGTGCCACCCATCAATTCAGCCAATCGCTTACTGATAACCAGCCCCAACCCAGTGCCGCCGTATGTACGGGACAATGCCGTATCCACCTGGCTAAATGATTTAAAGAGCTTTCCCATCTGGTCAGGTGGGATGCCGATCCCGGTATCTGTGATAGCAAAGTGAATTTCCTCTTTGCCGTTTGCCTCTCCCAACGGGGTTGGGGAATGGGAACGTACCCGGACACTCACCATCACCTCACCCTTTTCTGTAAACTTGAGCGCATTGTTCAGTAGATTGGTGAGAATCTGGCGCAAACGGATTGTATCACCGATGATCGTAATGGGAACCTGGTTGTCAATCAGATAAGCCAACTCTAATTCCTTTTCTGCCGCTGTGGGTGCCAACAGATTTACAGCGCTCTCCACGCACTCGCGCAGGTCAAAGGGACAGCTTTCTAGTGACATTCTGCCGGCTTCAATCTTGGAAAAGTCGAGGATATCGTTAAAGATGGTCAGCAAGGCGTCGCCGCTGTTGCGGATCGTCTCGGCAAATTCACGCTGTTCTGGAGTCAGGTTGGTGGACAAAAGCAAACTGACCATACCGATGACACCACTCATCGGAGTGCGGATTTCGTGGCTCATTGTCGCCAGGAATGTGCTCTTGGCGCGAGAGGCTGCTTCGGCATCTTGGCGGGCTATGTGAATCTCGGCGAACAACTGGGCGTTCCTAACCACAATGGCGATTTGTTCAGCCAACGTCGTCATCACGCGCAAATCATCTGGGCCAAAGCGGTCGACCATTCTTGATTGCAAGTCAAAAACACCCACCAATTGGGTACCCTGTATCATGGGAATCGCCAACTCGGAGCGTGTTTCTGGAAGCGATGATACAGGCAGGTACACCGATGACTGGGCTACGTCGTTTATGATGACTGCCTCACGAGTGCGGGCTGCCAAGGCGATTATACTGGGCTGCGCATCAAGAGGAATAATCACTCCCTCTTCGGTGGTCATTATGTGTGCCTGTACATCAGCCCCCGTTTTTTGTACGAGGGTTTGGTTTTCCTCGTCGAACAAAAAGACCTGACTGCCATATAGGTGAAAACTCTGTACGGTCAACGTAGCCACCTGTTGCAGTAACTCGTCAATATTGAGGACGGTCGTGATCTGTTTCGAGACATCCGCCGCAATCTGCAAGTCGCGTGTGCGCGCGGCTACCCGTTGCTCTAGCGTGCCCAGCAGGTCACGTAATTGCTCGATCATTCGATTAAAGGCCTTGGCCAATGAGCCGATCTCGTCCTGGGTCAGAACCGGAACCGTTTGTGTCAAATCACCTCCGGCAACCTGGGTAGCAACGTTTTCCATTGCCAGAATGGGGCGCGTGATCTGACGGGCTAATAAGTATACGCCCACTGCCAACACAATACTTGAAACTAGGCCAATCACAAGAATTGTTACCGCCAGTTTGCGCGCGGGGGCGAGCGCTTCTTGCTGGTGCATCTCTACCAGCAAGGCCATCTCGCGGTCTTCGATCCAACGGTACACGCCAATGACTGGCACACCTGTATAGTTCTGGTACAGCCCAAAACCGTCTATACCCTCCAAGGCGGCATCAATTCCCTCGCTATGAACGTCTGTGACAACATCATCTCTTCCAAAGCGTTCACCGGATACGAATCTGACATTTCTGTCTATCAAGTAGGTTTCACCGGTCTCTCCCAGACCAGCTCGCTCCAGTAGGATTTTATCCATCAAGTCCAGGTCCAGATGGATAGCTACTACACCCAAATGATTGCCGGATTCATCAAATAGGGGGGTAGCAATCGTCATGGATGGTTTGCCTGTTTCAGGTGCAGGGTAGACGTTTTGCACAAAGGTTGCCGATTGCCCTTGTATGAAATATTTTGCACCATTCTCGAGTTGACCTTGGTGAGCCGAGTTGGTAGACAAAACTACCAAGCCATCTGCATCAAGAATGAAAATTTCCTCCAGATCGGGCTTGCCGATAGCCAGACTGCTCAATTGTTCAGAGAGAAGATCGTAGGCTGATTGATATTCTGGTTCCGATGCCTGATGATTTAACAATATCTTGCCATGTCTCTGGATTTGGGGAGAGCGCGTGATGGCATGCACATCCTGTTGTCGCTCCCTAACCCAGAGATTGAGCTCTTCTGCCTTAAAAGTCGCCACAGTGCCAAGCTGCTCAAAAAGTGATTGTTCGAGCAACTTGATAGCATTAGAATATGCAATCGCCGCCACCAATCCGACAGTCACAACTGACAGGAGTAAAAAGGAGGCGACCAACCGTACCATCAGGCTTTTGGATCTAGATCTGTTCATAGCTGTTCCTTTGTTATTACTCAGCTTGTCGCAGAAAAGGTATTTTCAGGCTCTCAGCCCTCGTCCCCGAGGGCGGTGCTAGCGTGAGCACCCTGTTCAACGGCTATCCTCTGCACGGGACGCCCCCGAGACGGGGGCCGAGAGCAGCGGCTGAGTAGTAACGTTCCTTTTCGAGTGGCTATTCTGTCTCGATCAAACCTTGTTGAATCAGAAACTCTTTGGCTACATCGGCCGGTTCTCTTTTACCACCGCTTACCTCATAGTTGAGGCGTTGCATCGTCGCATCGGTGAGCAATGGAGCCAGGGCATTGAACAAATCACGTATCTCTGGATGCGCGTCCAAAATCTCTTGGCGCACCACCGGGGTTACCTGATAGGGAGGATACATCTGCTTGTCATCCTGCAATGCCACCAGATCGAACGCGCTGATCTCCCCATCGGTCCCGAAACCGGTGATCACATTCGCATCTCCATCGACCAACGCTCTGTATTTCAAGTCTGGCTCAATGGGAATGTACCGCAGAAGCTCAAAATCACCATAGACTTGTTTGATGCCCGGCAATCCATCTTCGCGGCTGGCAAACTCGATCGTGCCTGCCATAGTCAACTGACTGGCCTGAGCGACCATGTTGGACATTGTTTCAATCCCATACTGGGCGGCAGCTTTTCGAGTCATTACCAGAACGTACGTATTGTTCATCGGCGCGGGATCGAGCCATACCAGATTGAATTGCTCCTTGTACCCTTGCGCGACCGTGTCGTAGGCTTGCTGTGGGTCCGTATTGACCGGCAGTTTCAAAACCGTCATCAGTCCCGTGCCGGTGTACTCGGGGTAGAGGTCAATCTCACCAGTGACCAAAGCATCTTGCAAGGCTGGCGAGCCTCCCAAAGCAAGTTCACGTTCCACCTTGAACCCATCGTTCTCTAACAACAAAGCATACACTTCACCCAGGATCAACTGTTCGGTAAAATCCTTGGAACCAACTCTGATGGTTGCTTTCGGCTCATCACTAGCACCGCAGGCTGGCATGAACAGGAGCGCCAGCAGGATACAGGTAAACAATACAATTCGTTTGGACATTTTGCCTCCTTTTTGCAATCACTTGGTTTGTGATGACTGTTGACCGATTTTTTCTCAATACCCGAATCTGAACCTCGTATCTAAAAATTTATCGAGTGTTCTCCCCTGCCCGTCCGCATTTGTTCAACGCCTCGACCAACTCTTTTACCCGAACCGGCTTGCTGACGTAATCATCCATCCCCACCGACAGACATCTCTCGCGATCCTCTCGCATTGCGCTGGCCGTCATCGCGATGATATGTGGCTGTTGGTCTGCATCTATTTCCCCCCGGATACGGCGCGTAGCCTCCAACCCATCCATCTCTGGCATCTGTACGTCCATCAGTACCACGTCGTACGGTTGCCGTTGCATTGCTTCAAC
>JAAEPW010001367.1 GCA_024232355.1 Chloroflexota bacterium
ATCTCGAAATCAAGCCCCTGACAAAGCGAATTGGGGCCCAATCAGTCCCCGATTTGCAATTCCCGCTCTCTGGAGGCTTTTTGGACTCTTTCTTGCCCTTGACTGGCCTCCATTTTGCGAAAAATTGGTGATGGTACCCTGCACACGATCAATAACAGCGATGGTGACGGGAACTATATCATTACTTGGGATGTGGACGGTCGAGCTACCTCCTACATCTTGCAAGAGACCTCGGGATGTGCCTTTATCAACTGGAGGGATGTGTACACCGGTTCAAATACTGCCCATACCACTAATGACATGGGAGCAGCGCGTTACTATTACCGTGTCAAGGCGCGCAACAGTTGGGGGGATAGCAACTGGTCAAACGAGGAATCGGTGCACGTAATGTGGGAGGCAGAGGACAACGACACTACCTTGGATGTAAATGGCCCGTTGTGCTCTGGCCTAGAATATTACGGCTACCCGGATGATCGAGAGGATTACTTTAGCATTTATCTGGAGACTGGTGGAGACATCACCATTGATTTGACCGATCATACGGGGCAGGGAGTGCAGTTACAATTGCATTACCAGTCTGTGCCCAATATGGTAGAATGGGCCTGGCATTCACCCTACCATATCGAACACGCCGGATCGGCGGGGTGGTACTATATCCGTATTTTCACCGAGTCAGGGTACAACAATGTCACACCGTACACTTTGCAAGTCACATTCCCATAAAAGTATAATGAAATGAACGATATACCTCGACAGAAATTGCGCGAGATCATTCAGAAACATGGGGTCACAGTATGTGATGATCGCCGTCGCATTATGGGATTGCTGGTGGATTATCTCCCTGGCGACAACTACCGGCTGGCAATAAACTTGCTGATGACTGCTTTGGATGAAGAGATCGTCGCCAATTTGCAGCAAATTTCTTCTTCAGTTCTTCCCTTACAGATTCGGGTAGGACGCCTCGTTGATCAATTGTGCAAGGTCCATGGACTACGTGAGGAAGCGGCACGTTGGGCTGTGGAGTCGTGGGCCTGGGCATTGGGAATATCACTTCCATCCCATCCATTGCCACCGTCGTCATCCTCATCGTCTCCTCCTTCATTGCCCCTAGCTCTAACTTTTTCCTCTTTGACCAGGGCACAGCGTCAACCGAGAAGGATAGGGATGTGGGTTCTAGGCATCCTGGTCGTATTGGTAGTGATGAGCGTTGCAATAGGAATCATAAAAAGCCTAGGGAGAGATGATTTTGCATCTACCTCCACCCCTATGCCATCTTCTACAGCCACATTGACAAACATACCCACCAAAACGCCAACACGCACACCGGTTTTCAAGCCAACAGCTACAGCGACCTCGTTACCTACGAATACACCAGTGGACACACCGACATCAACGGCCACGGTAACACCTCAGCCAAGCCCGACTGCCACATCTACACCTACATCAACTCTTACGCCCACACCGCAATTGATACCGACTGTCGCTCCGTCGCCGACGTTCACAGTACCAGTACCCACTCAGGAGCCAACATCTGTCCCTCCGAAACCGACATCTCCCCCTTCACCGCCTACATCTGCGCCGCCGACACCTGCTCCAGCACCCTCACCTACTCCGGCATAGACCCGTATACCCCCGATGTCCACCTAACCCAAGCAGAAAGCCCACCCGGTTGCAGTATCTACTGTTTGTGATTGCCAAAGTTCGCCTCGGCAAAACGCTCCGGCTCACGTTCATTGTTATAGATAAGAGGATCGAAATTTTATACTGAGGAGAGACGATTGCCACCAGTGAGTGATTTTGTGAAATCGTTTGCTGCCGGATACTTTTTGTCAAACTGATAATTACACAGAGATTCACGGAGGATTCACAGAGACGCACAAAGGTTTTTGAGAATCCACCAGCATGGGGCGGTTCTTTTGTCTATTCATATCTACATAGATGGCGCCCAGGTATCCAGTGCAACGGTTGACGGAGACTTTTCAAGTGGGCGAACAGCTACTGCCTGGCCTTGGTAAACGAGTTGAACCAAGACCACCCGTGGTTGGGAGAACTCTACATAGTGGCCATCTACAACCGGGTGTTGACGACGGATGAAGTAGGCCAGAACTATGATGCTGGCCTCGACTGAGCATATAAACGCAAGGCAGGGAATCGAACCCATCAATTGACCCGTAAAAGTCAATTGGCGACCTGCGCCTCGCAAGTGACCGGCTACCCCGAATTTCCAGGGTAGCCGGATTATCCTTCTAAAACAACGACATCTGTGCGTCCGACACCGGCTTGTGTTGTCGCCGCCAGACAGACCGTACTGCTGCCTGATATGACAACCCTTGCTCCAAAGCCCACTGCTCGAACACGCTGAGCGAGGGTATCGTCGGGTTTCCGACCACGCTGTTAGAGACCACGTTTTCGGTGTCGCCGAACAGGCCGCTATCGTGATCCAGCTTGAGATCATCACCGCCGTCGATGGCCTTGAGCAATGCCATGACCAGGGACGCATCACCGGGATCTTCCACGAGCGCACTGGCTACCTCGTCGCCATATAATAATTGACTCGCCTTAATTTTCTGGCCTGCGAGAGTATAGGCTTTTTCTTCAAGTGTCTCTTTGTAACTCAAGTAGAACATCTTGACGGGTCGGGTCTGCCCCAGACGCCAGATGCGGCGACAAGCTTGCCAGAGCGTATAAAGGCTGTATTCGACCTCGTAAAAGACGCCGGTAGAGTATTGCACCAAATCCAGGCCGGTCTCGACCAACTTGGGGTTGGTGATCAGCACGTTGGCCGGATGGTCCTGCAGCCACTTTTCGCGCCTGCGCGGCGGGATGCTCGACTTGAGGACGACCACACCGGGGATACCGACCTGGGTCAGCACATCGACCAGACGAGACCGGATGTCGCGCGTGCCCGTTTGCCGTAGATAGACGATGACCTTG
>JAAEPW010001368.1 GCA_024232355.1 Chloroflexota bacterium
AGCACGTCGGGTGCGGAGCCGAAAGCGACGACATGCACTGGGGGGATCGGGTGCTTGCACTCGCCGCCCGATATCACGCTCTCGTCGTACCATAATTGAACAATGGCGATCCTCAAGTCAAGTGCCCCACTAGTATTGAACCCAGATCTGTCCCGCCGTGAGGCACGCAAGCCAAGAAAGCTCGGGCCTGTGCTATCTTGCGCGACGCCGCGCACATTTACAGCGGTAGGGATATGGAGACCATCCGGCAACACGTGACTGATTTCCGACGCAAGTGGGCATCTGTGGAACCAAAGGCCGTGCGATGCTTTCTGAAGCACTTTAACCAGACCCTGAACTACCTGCGGGTACCGTTTCCCCACAAACAGATGATCTGCACAACCAACTTGCTGGAGCGATTCTTCCGCGAGTTCCGCAATCGCACTGACGAGATTGGCTGTTTTGCTTCCCAAACCCAAGCAGAAACACTGTTTTACTTGATTTTGCAACGAGAAAAGGCTAAACACGCTGTGGCTTGAGATGGCCCCGCTTGGGGAAGGCATCAGTGTGTCTGGAAGCAATAGCCAGAATCAGATAGACCTCAGATTCTCACAAATTCTGGGAAATCCCACCCCCAGCGGGTGTGCCTCTGCCCATTCTCAACCTCAGTGCCCCTTTTATCCTTGCAATTCAGTCTCAATTTGCGAATGATTGATGACACTATCCGCTGTGGTTTGAGATGATGGCCCCGCTTGGGGAAGGCATCAGTGTGTCTAGAAGCAATAGCCAGAGTCAGATAGACCTCAGATTCTCACAAATTCTGGGAAACCCCACCCCCAGCGGGTGCGCCTCTGCCCATTCTCAACCTCAGTGCCCCTTTTACCCCTACAATTCAGTCTCAATTTGCGAATAATAGGTGGCACTATCAATGTGCAATTTGTCGTAGAAAGTTCATCGTTTACCTTTCGGATTAGGATTGGGAGGTTGCTATTCTACCACAGAATGGGGAATTGGGCTTAGATACAGAATGGATGTGCTTTTCGGCCAGCACAGGTCTACCGCAAAGACATCAACACGAGACCGCGTACTGCAATGTGTTCATCCAGGCTACTTGAGGTTCGCGGACAATAATTTTGCTTTTACCGCAAATCGCACATCGGTAAATCGCCATCTCAGGAGTGACCTGCGTACCACTATTGTATTCACTAGCTTGCATCCGGGAACGATGGGAACATGAACAATAGAGTTCCATAGACATTAGTTGTTCTTTGTGACTCGCCATATCAAAACCTCCTTGAGTGAGTTGACAGTTTGTGATAGGTTCAGGTAACAATCATTCTAACCAGACTCAGTATGATGCGGGTAAAATCAAAGCAAAAAAAATGATAAAAGTTCCCAAACCTGATAACCAAGTGTTCAGAGTAGAGGTATGACACACTGCGCCCCAGGCTATAATGCCTGGAGCGCGGCACGATTTACAAGCAGATAGAATGAAGCTAGTCCTTTTTCTTTTTCCCCTTGCCCTTTTTGCCTTTTTTACCCTTTTTACCCTTCTTGTCTTTCTTTGCCATGTCACTTTCTCCTTTCTCAAATTGAGTATCTACAATCCTCGGCTCCAACGGCTGATGGTCAAGCTCTTTGCTCAACACATCAACAAGGGTGCGTAAGGTTTTAACCCGCGCAAACCACTTGTCATTCCCTTCTACAATTGTCCACGGTGCGGTGAGGGTGCTGGTTCGGAGTAGCATATCCTCCACCGCCGTTTCATATTGATTCCATCGATCACGGTTGCGCCAATCCTCATCGGTCAACTTCCAAGACTTATAAGCCGTGATACGCCGATCCTCAAAGCGGCGCAATTGCTCCTCTTGGCTGATGTGAATCCAGAATTTAGCCAGGATCATACCATAATCCGCCAACTGGCGTTCAAATTCGTTGATCTCACGATAAGCGCGCTTCCACTCTTCTTCGGTGCAAAACCCCTCGATCCGCTCTACCATAACGCGGCCATACCAGGTCCGGTCAAAAATGAGGATCTGTTTTTCGTCAGGCGGCCTGAGACGACGCCAAAAACGCCACAGATAGTGGTGAGTGGCATCCTCACCCTTTGGAGCAGCAATGGGAAAAACCTCATAACCACGAGGGTCTAACCTTTCAGTGACGCGCTTGATATTACCGCCCTTGCCTCCCGCATCCCACCCTTCATACACGATCACCAACGTCCGCTTTTGCGCATACAGTTGAAAGGCCAACTCACGCAACTGCAACTGGTAACGGGTTCTACCTTGAATGTACTCGTCTCGTGTCAGGCTTTGGCTCAGGTCTAGTTTCTCCAACATGGCTAATCCTCCTCGCCTTGGGGTTCCACGTCAGCCCCCGACAAAGCCATCGCTTCGATGCACTGTTTGATTTCGATCAGGCTCTTGGGACCAATACCATCCAACTTGAGTAATTCCTCGTTCCCCTCAGATAACCGTCCAATCACATCCCCAACAGTTGCCAACCCAGCCTGTTCCAATGCTCTCAAGATTCGCACGTTGAGCCCCATTTCTGTCAACGGGATCTTGCCAGCCTCTCCACCAGCATCCAACGGGACCGGTTCTTTGTCAGGACGTCCCTCCGGCAACGGAAGATTCCGCTCCCGTAAAGTCTCTTCCAGACGGTGGATAATCGTCTCGAATATTTTGACCCTGGCCCAACGACGGTCGGTTGCCTCGACAATGGTCCACGGTCCCCATTCCGTATCTGTGCGTTCTAGCATCTCTTCGATGGCTACCACGTACTCGCCGTACTTTTCGTGGTGTTCCCAGTCTTCTTGCTGGACATGCCAGCTCTCTAGTGGATCCTTTTCCAACTTTTTAAAGCGCCGTGCTTGCTCCTCTTTGCTAATATGTAACCAGAACTTGGCTACCGCGTAGCCATCGTCAGTGATGGTGCGCTCAAAATCCACAATGTCCTGGTAGCCCTTGCGCCATTCTTCCTCTGGCGTAAACTCTTCCACTCGCTCGACTAATACACGACCGTACCAACTGCGATCAAAAATACCCATCTCCCCATAGTTGGGCAACTTGAGCCAAAAGCGCCACAACCAGGGCATGTGCTTTTCGAACGTGCGTGCCTCCTGGATAGCATAGAGCTTGAAACCGCGCGGATCGAGCCGCTGGGTCAGCAGGTTGATGGACGTGCCCTTGCCTGCCGCATCCCAACCTTCAAAGAGAATTACGCTCGGGACGTTGGCATCCCAGCACGCTTTTTGTAAATCATACAACCGATCACGCAAATAAGGGAATCGCTCTTTATATTTCTGTTTGGACAAACTCTTTGTCAGATCAACCTTTTCCAGCATGTTTTTGCTCCTCTGTCATTCAATACCAGTGGGTCACAAGAACTAGAAAATTTGATTCCATTTTACCATATGCTACCCCCCTTTCTGAACCACACGTAGAAAAACACTGTTACAAAGTTACCAGTGTCGCTGCTGTCCATTGGCCAAACTCTGGTCCTTGAAAGCTGCTCCATACCTGGGGAAAGGTATCCAACAAGCGCTGAAGCTCAATCTGCCTGGTAGCCAAATAGGAAGCCACTCCAGGTGCAACAATAGGCTCTGTTGGAAAAGGCATGTTCTTACCCGCTTGCTGAACATGCCCCCAAGTTCCCCAGGTCAAGAAATCGCGCAACAGATTGCTGGCTACCACCGCATCCTGAAGATCTCCCAAGTGATCTTGCAATTTCTTGACCTCACCAATCACTTTTTTGGCATCCGCCCCCAGTACCTCCCGGAAATACTCTACCGTGTAACGTAATCCCTTGGCAACGATGCGAAGCTGGTGCAGCCGCTCCAACGGTACGTCCGGTCCAGTCACCCATTCATCATACGCCCGAACCGCAGCCAGTCGCTGATAGACGGCCACCGGCACGACGTGTCGCAACCGGTGAGGTACAGGCTCATCTTTTTCTGAAAGTACAGAGAGTGCCCCAGCATTGGGGGTTTGCAAAAACTCGCCGAATCGTTCCCTAAAACGAACGTACCGATTGCCGTCCAGATAAGCCAACATCTGTTCCCTGGCTTTATCGCGTTGAGTCTTCCACACCGCCCGCAGCGGTTCCAGACCAAGCTGGTGACCCAATGGGAGATCGTCCAGATAGTGTTGGGTCTTTTCCCAAAAGACATCCAGATCGCGAACAGCACCGAGAGTGCGACCAGTACGCCGCAGCCCCTTGATGAAGGGTCTCATCTGCTCCAAATCCAAATAGTCGCCAAACACCCGCAGAGCAGCCCGCATCCGGCGAGTTGCCACCCGCATATCGTGCAACGCCTCAATATCTTCACCCAGGCGAGTGCCTGGCTCGTGGTACAGCATACGCTGAAAATGAAAGAGAAAAGTCTTGCGAGCGGCTTCTGCCATCGAGTCGTCCGGCTTCAGACCGGGCTTGTTAGGAGGCTTGGTGATCGTTGATACAGGAGATCCTATCGCCCTTAACATCGTCTCTGGCGACTTGAAGTATAAATCTATGGCAAACAGCAACTGCCACAAATCGCTTTTTACCTGTGCTCGCTCAGCATCCACCATAGAAGAAGGTCCTACAATCTCGATCTCGATAGTTCCGTCTTGCTGCTGGACTTGAGCTATGCTACTGCCGTTCTGGGTATAATCCAAACCATCCGCCAAGCGCACCAAGGCAGCCAGAGCCAGCGCCTCGACCTGTAGTGGCTCAGGCAAATCGACAAAAAGAGGCTGCTGGGTCAATTTATCCAATTTCTTCCGGTTGATCCGTTTGCGATGCAAAAAGGTAGTTAGTGCTACGATCCGGCGTTCATGTTCATCCAACTCAACCGGAGGATGAGCCAGTAAAATATCTCGCCCCACAATTTGGTGGCGGTCAGGATCAGTCTGCAAACCCACATTGTGCAATAACGCCGCCATCTCTAATAAGGTGCGTCGCTCTGGCGGCAGGACATGGAAAGGAAGCAAATGATCGAACAGCATCATGGCATGGTCGGCCACGGTGCGAGCATGGGTTTGGTCCACACTGTACCGATCGAACAACATTTTCAACGACCAAGGTTCCGGGGACTCTCCAACTTGGGGCGCTGGGGACGTCGGCGCTGGTACAGCCTCGGTCAAAACACGGGCTGGAAAAATGTTCATCCTTTTTTGCCGAAACGCGACCAGCCAGTGCCGCACCGTCCGATCCGACCGACCAGCGCGTTTACCCGCCTCGACCTGGGTCGCGCCTTCGTCCAACGCCAGCAATGCTCGCGCTCGCCGCCCATAGAGATCATCTCGCACGGCAATTTTCTGACAGAGATCCCGATCCCGTGAGGTCAACAAACGATCATCTGAACCAGCATTTTCCAGAAAGGCCAGCGCCCGTTCAAACTTGGACAGGTGCTCAGGTTCCAAATCCCAATCGTCCTGCAAACAAGTCACAATCGCCACCAGTTCATCCTCGGTGCCTTGGGGCGACAATTCTACCTCCAACTCGAAATATGCCTGTTCTCTATCCCCAGCAGCCAGATGCACATCATCCAGACTTAGCTCTGCCACCAACCGCTCACCCTGGTTTATTTGGCGAACGATTCGCGTTTGTTTCAAATCGAAAAGTGGAATCAGTGGAGCATCTCCGATCAATTGGAGCACTCGATCACGCACGGGACTATCAGGCCAATCAACAGGTAGTGCGCCAAACAGCATTGGAGTTTCTAGTTCCTCCCGCCGATGGACAGCGTCTTGCACGCCCCCCAACCCTTTGAGCGTCATCAACACACCCTCGTCTCCTTGCTCGCGCTGACGACAGGCATATCTGGCAGCCAAGATTGTCCGTTCGGCCGTGTCCAAATATGTGTCCTGCACTTGCTTGGTCCGGCCCTCTGAAAGAGCCAAGTCGGCCAAATAATCAATGGTCTGCAATCGTTGGAGGGTTGCTACGTTGGGTAGAGCAAACTTGGCTTCGATTTCCATCTTTTATGCCTTTGGATTAAAAATAGCCTGACCTTTGGACTAGGATAAAGTATATGCTACAAGCTTGATTGGCAAAACAATAGCAATATTCAAGATAATGAGGTTTTTACATTGTTAGTATACTCTTATCTCTGCTCTGCGCAAGTCCATCTTGGCTCATTTATGAATTTTGACACTAGTTCCGTTCGCTGGTATAATCATTTTAGGTAGGTCAATCGGTTTAGCATCTCTCACCGCCCCGATTCACGCAATCGGAGCGGTTTTTTATAATCAATAGACCAATACAAATTCACAGGCCAAACACCTGTGTTAGTCAAATTACACTATAGGAGTTTTATGCGTTTCACAGAATTAAATCTAAGCACGCCTTTGCAAAAGGCGATCAGCAAGTTAGGGTACGAGGAAATGACCCCTATCCAAGCCCAGGCTATTCCGCCCAGCTTGCAAAGACGCGACATCGTCGGTTGCGCCCAAACTGGCACCGGCAAGACACTGGCATTTCTTTTGCCAGGATTGGAACATTTACTACAGAACCAGGCCAAAATCAAGAATCCTCGAGTCGTGATCCTAGAGCCAACCCGTGAACTAGTCATCCAGGTCGCCGGAGAAGCCCAAAAACTGAGCGCCCACACATCACTACGAATCATTTCAGTGTATGGCGGAGCTGGGATGAAGAATCAGATCAATAAACTGCGCCGTGGCGTTGACGTCGTCGTCGCCACACCGGGCCGCCTGATGGACCATATGCGCCGCAAGAACGTGCGCTTTACGGATTTGGAGATTCTAGTGTTGGACGAGGCCGACCGGATGCTGGATATGGGTTTTTTACCCGACATCAAACAGATCGTCAATCGTATGCCCCGTCAACGTCAAACTATGCTCTTTTCGGCCACGATACCGCCGACGATTTTGTCGCTCGCTCGCCAGTTTCAGAACGATCCGGTGAGTATCGAGATCGATCTGGCCCGTCCCCCCGAGGCAATTCAACAAGCCCTTTACCCCGTACCCAAGCATCTCAAGCTCAAGCTTCTTCTGGCTATGCTTGAGCAGATGCAAATCGATAGTATGCTGGTTTTCACCAAGACCAAACAAGAAGCCGACATTGTGACCAGACACCTGGTCCAGTCCAAGATTGCCGTGGCCTGCATTCACGGGGATTTCAAACAACGGGAACGGATCGCGGCACTGGAAGGGTTCCGTTCGGGCAAACATAAAGTCCTGGTCGCCACCAACATCGCCGCGCGGGGATTGGATGTAGAAGGAATCTCGCACGTGATCAACTATGACGTTCCGGAACATGCCGAGGATTATGTACATCGTATTGGGCGCACCGCCCGTGCCGAGGCCGATGGCGACGCCATCACCCTCGTTACCCCAGACGATGAAGCACTAATTCATCGAATTGAATATCTGCTGGAGCGCAAAATCGAGCGCAAGACCCTGCCAGAATTCAACTATGATGTGCCAGTACCCTCTTGGGCCAAGCCTTCAGCCAAAGCACTGGTGAAACAGATGACCCAATCGCAGAGTCTGGCTAAACGCTGGAAATCTATGCGGTAGAGATCAACTTACAAAGCATAACGTGCTTCGAGTTCCCGGGCTCGCCGTACCCCATCTTCTGTCAGCATCAGCGACTTGGTACGGCGAGTCTGATTGATATAGCCCTTTTCCTCCAGATCATCCAACACCTCAAAAAGATAGCCCTTCCAGGCCCGGCGGACAGCTAGATCAGACGCAAGTTGCTCTTCCCACGACGAAAGGTAAATAACCAACAGTGTTAACTTTTCAAGTAACGCTTCAGAGATGGATTCCTCTTGGATTTCCACCACGGGTTCAGATTCTGCGGGCGGCCCAATCGGATTTGTTGGCTCGATGTTCTCACTTTCCAGCCAACTGGAGACGCGCTCATAAATGCAACGATCCTTGAAAGAAAACCAACGCTCCCGCTCCAGCGGCCATTCGGTCAGTACATCTTTAAAGTAGCGAAATGCGCTGCGTCCCTTAATCGCCCGCCATAACCGGTCCCGCAAGTCCGAGTCGCGAACTGTCGAGATAAAGCGTTCCATATCACAATAGTCCTCATGGGTGTCTGCCTGGGGGATCTGGATGTAGCGAGTGTCGGACCCCGCCTCCACTTGCCTGACATCCTCAATCGCTTGCTTCATCCAATCGGACAATTCCCAGTCCGGAGGATCCTCCAGATAACGGGCGATTTCATCGGTGACCATCACAACGTCACCGGTCTCCAAATCCAAGTAATACCGCATCTCCCAAGAGCCACTTTGAAAAGCAGTATCCAGTTCCATCCAGTTAATCTCAATTTTGCGAGTCATCCCCCTCTCCTTTCAAGTACTCGTGCACCAATTCAATCACCGCGTTCCCGTACAACTCTAGCTTGCGTGGACCAATGCCCTTTAACTCGGACAGTGCATCCAACGTGGCAGGTTTGTACACAGCGATAGCACGTAGGTGGCTATCGTGGAAAATGACATAAGGCGCGACTTTTTGCGTGCGAGCTTGTTCCAACCGCCACGCACGCAAGGTCTGGAAAAATATATCATCCACATCCAGTCCATCGGCATCTTTTTTATCCGGTTTCTTGGACAGCCTAGTCAGCGGCGGCTTTGGAGCGACCAAACTATCCAACGTAGTAGGGTCTTGCAATGCCGCTTGGCCTACTGGCGTGATGTCGAGTACGATGCCACCATGATCGAGTTGCCGCGCTCGTAGGAATTCGCCGCTCTCCAAAACATCCAGTATGCGGCCAACAGCCGCGTTTGAGCGAAAGGCCAGTGCCCCAAACCCAGCACTTGCACGGGCTTTTGTGTGGAGGGCTTGACCGCCGGGACGTTCCTTGTCATCGCCTCGCAGGATGCGCGTCAGGCTGCGACGCCCCCAAGCCCATGGCGCGTTCGAGACACAATGCAAGACAATCAGCAACTGTTCCCGCTCGTCGGGCAGATCGGTATCCGACGGCGGTTGAATTTCGATACAGCTATCGCAAGCAGCACATCGCTCAATCACACGCCCGCCCAGGTAAGCGTTGAGGTGACCATGGCGGCAGCGGTCAGTCTGAGCATAGGCCGCCATCTCATCCACGCGCTGGGCGTTCACCGTTTCGTACCGCTCCAGCAGCGTCTCGACCCGCCTGGCAGCATCCGCAGGCGGCGGCAGCAGCTCTAGCAGCCAATCCCGTCCGGACGAATGATAGGTCAACCACCCCGCATCAGCCCACGCTAACACTTGTCGCTCCACGTCCGGCAGAGGCAACGCGGCCCGCCGCGCCACATCCGCCAGGTCGAGCGTGAGGGATTGATCGGGCCGCAAACACGCAGCCTGACAAAAGGCTGCCAGTTCGGGCTCGTTGGCCGGCAGATCGCCAACCGTCAAGCGAACGATAGCGGTGCGCGGAAAGTCGGGGCCACGCCGCAAGAGGTCTACCTCCTCCAGCAAGCTCAATGCTACCCGGACGCGTGTTTGGTCGGCTCGCAGATCGCGCTCCAAGTCCGCTGCGGAGACACGCCCAGACGCGCCATCCCCCAGGCGGCGCCGGACGGCAGCATAGACGGCCCGCAGAAATTCGACTGGCAGCGCGTCCCGGCGAGTGCGGCGGGTCAAGGACGCCCGGTCGGAGGAAGAGTACATCAACAAACAGCGGGAGGGCAAACCATCGCGCCCCGCTCGACCGGCCTCCTGGTAGTACGCCTCTACCGAGTTGGACGGCACAAAGTGGACGATGAACCGAATATCTGGCTTGTCAATACCTAGGCCAAAGGCGATGGTCGCCACAACAACGCGGATACGGCCGGTCATAAAATCATCCTGCACCTTGGCACGGTTGGGGATACCAGCGTGGTAGTGACCGGCGACGATACCGTGCTCGCGCAACAACGCGGCCAGTTCCTCGCAGCGGGCGCGAGTGCCCGCATAAATGATACCGTTGCCCGATTCAGCCTTGCAAAAAGCCAGCAGATGACGCAACTTTTCGTCGGCGTTTCGGGCGTAAAAGACCTCCAATTGTAAATTGGAACGGGTCACGTCTCCAGCGATGATGCGCATATCGCCCAGGTGGTTGAGAATGTCACGCCGTACGCGGGGCGGGGCCGTTGCCGTCATCGCCAACAGTGGTGGATTGCCCAGCGCTTGCCTGGCCCGCCCGATGGTGAGATAGTCGGGCCGAAAGTCATGCCCCCACACGCTGACACAGTGCGCCTCGTCAATCACCAAACGCGTCAGACCCGCGCGCCGCAGTGCGTGTAAAAAAGACGGCTGTCGCAATCGTTCCGGCGCGGCGTAGAGCAATCGATAGCCGCCGTCGGTGACTTGTTCCAATCGCTGGCGCATCGCATCCCGTTCCAAGCTGCTGTTGATGGTGGTCGCCCGACCCCGCAGCCCGGACGGCAGGGAATCTACCTGATCCTTCATCAACGCGATGAGGGGCGAAATGACGAGCGTCGTACCCCGCTCGGCCAACAGTGCGGGTAGTTGGTAGCAGAGCGATTTCCCGCCGCCGGTCGGCAGGATAGTCAGCACATCCTCGCCGCGTAGAACGCAGGCAAGAGTTTCCAACTGTCCGGGAAGAAGCGCCTCAAAGCCAAAAAGCCGACGACCAGCATCCGCGATGCGTGTTCGCTCCTCGTCAGAGACAGGAACCTGGTCAAAGGTAAGAAGTGGTTCGGTCGATGACAGTTCCTTCTCTTTCTTCTCAACCATGGGCCGCAGCACAGGCGCAGGTCGCGGGCGAGCGGTTGGGGAGAGAGATGCTCGCAGTCCGGCCAGTTCGTCGGCATACTGACGTGCTAGATCAGTATCCAGTTCGGCAACGCGGGTCTCCTCATCACTGGCTTGAAAATGATCACGCAACCGCCGTAAATAGGTAGCGGAAAGTGGGCTTTCATCGGTGGCGGTACGCAGCAGACGCACGGCATAGCCGCTGGCGGTCACCCAATCATCGAGCGAGCGGTAGAATGCGGTCATCCCCAACAAGTAGGCGCGGCTCTGCGGACGCAATTCGTTCAAACGGCGGTAAGCGGTCAGCGCGGCGTCGGTATCGCTTCGGGCCAACTCGACCTCCCCCAGCAATCCCCAAACCATCACACTGTCTTCGTTCTCCGTGACAAGGGTTCGAGCAATCTGATGAGCAACGTCATTGTCTCCACGCGCCAGGTGGACGCGGGCCAACAACACATGGGCACTAGTAGAGGACTTGCGCTTGATGCGCTCTTGCATCACCGCCAGCGCGTCATCAGGCCGGTCCTGGATCATAAAAGCTCTCACACGCAAGTCGAGCAACGAGACAAGATTGGGATTGACCGGAATGAGCACATCCAGGCAAGCATGCGCATCCTCGACACGCTCCCAGCGCAGGAAAAAGTTGAGCAGGCGACTACGTTGATTCCCCGCCAATCCCACCGTTTGCTGCGGAGTCATTTCTAATTCAGTCAACACGTTGTCGTTCGTCATTTGTCCATTCACCCATTCTGTGCGACCGCAGCGGTCGCCATTCATAATCCGGCACGACGTGCCCCCCGATGACGAGGGGCCAGTATCGTTCCTGCCACTTGCGGCCCAACCCTACCACGAGGTAAATCGTATCAGCGTTCAAGCGCTCCAAGAATGTCTCGTGATCCAACATCAAACGACCCCCCTTCTCACCCAGCCAAGTCCGGCCCAATTCGTTCCACTGGATGTCGGTCACAGATGCCCCGTGCCGGCCCGCAGCCGAGGGTGATTTGCCTCACCGGACAAAAGGTAACCTATACGTGCCTCGTACTTGCCGGAATAGCCATCCAACGAAAAGTTCGCCCACACCTGTTCTGGCTGCACCAAGCAAAGCGAACGGGTGTGGTGAACGAGCACGTCCCCCGGCGCCAGATCGAGATATTTGGCAAAAAAGTTGGCTCGCTTTTGTCCTTCCAGGCGGCGCACAAAATCGGTGAGCCAGTCCTCGACATGGGGCGGATCAGGGCGCGGCTTGAGCAGGTTCAGATCGATCACATCACCGCACTGCACCAAACGGCCGCTGGTGTCCGTCATGTCACCCGGTTGGATCGTGTCAAAGTCGCGCACTGGGCGTACCCAACGCAGGCCGGTGACCGGGTCGGGTTCGTGAGTGAAACCGGCAGTGCAGATGCCGCTGAGCATTTTGGTCATTGCCAGAATTAGGACTTTTTGGGGTGGCATGGTCTCCTTTAGAACACGGTTTGGGCAAACCGCAAATGGTTTGGAGATTAACAGATTGTTTACAAGTGCATGATGGTCAGTCCTGGCAAGTATCTGGCCCAGTGTTCGGCAACGAGACGACGGTGGCAGTGATCGGCGGTTGGCTCGGCGCACAATAAGCAGGGTGCGCAGTAGTGGGCTGTGATTTCGTGGCCTACGGCTGGAGCATCTCGCTCCGTCAACAATGGAAGAAAACTCGATACATAAGCAGACCAATCCTGATTCTCGCGGTAAGCGTCAAAGATTTCCGGCGTAGGGGCCAGTTCAGGATGGTATTCGTAGGCAATGTCGAACCCCTCGCGCAGCAAAAAGGCCAAGTCGTCTCGTTTGGTGTAGCCAGCCAGGTGAGAGGTGTTGCGTAGGCGGACGTCGATCACGACATCTACACTAGCTTTCCGCAACAGGCCGATAAAGGTCTCTAGCGATTTGCGCTGATAGCCGATGGTACAAAGAGTGGGCATTCAGTCCTCCATCGGCCCCGAATGAATTCGCGGCCTGATACAGAAAACACATTAAAAACGTGTTGACAGGCAATGCGATTCATCACATTGCTTGTACTGGCTGGGCAATTCATTGCTCGGCAGTTCAGTCAAACAACGAGAGTTGCTGGGCGATCCGTTCTCCATCAACTACCCGGCCATCGGGCTGGATATGTAGCACTCGAACGCCACGCTCCAGCAAGGTCTGCGTGATCAACTTGTGACGGTGGCAGTGACGATGGTCGCCTTCGCTACACATCACGGCCACCTGCTCGGTCTGAGCCAGTTCAAGCAATCGATCGATACCAACCTGGTACACATCCGTCTGTCCCACACGCCGATAATCGGGAGTTTCCTGACTGGGATCGTACAACGTGGGGTCAGATGGACGGCCGCCGAGCGCATCCCCCATAAACCGGTAACCAATGCCGGCCTCGGTGAGATCGTGGGTCAGCGTCTCGCGGTTGAATTGGTGGGTCCAACGGCTGTAGGGTTGGCTGCGCACGTCTGCCACGAAGGTGATTGTGTGCTGGCGCAGCAGGTCAACCAAGGCTTGTGTTATGTGATCACTGTGACCGATAGTATAGATCAAATTCTCAGACATCGCCTAAAAGTATAGCGGAATCCAGGTAAATGACAAATAGATCAGCCCCACTTTTTTCTCCTTCGTGCTGCTGCCAACCTTGACGCCCCAATGCTTTGTGATACACTCTTGCTCACGAGCAAATAAAATGAGTAAACATTCTCAAATCCTCCCCCCTCACTTTCGCTGGAACTTTGGCGCATTTACGGTGGACTATGTCTGCTTTAGCATCGCCATCACTTTTGCCAGCATTAGCAGCGTGATGCCCGCCTTTGTCGGCCATCTGACCGATTCGGCGCCCGTTATCGGGCTGGTTAGCAGCGTTTTTCAGGGCGGCTGGCTGCTGCCCCAACTGGCAATTGCTCGCCTGATCAACGACAAGCCGCGCAAAAAGCCCTACATGCTCGCCGGGATAAGCGGTCGAGTAATGTTCTGGGCCATCGCGTTGGGGCTGTGGGCCGGGCTGGCCCACTATCCCACGACAATGCTGGTCCTATTTTTCGTTGCCCTCGGTCTTTTTTCCACCACCGATGGTCTAGCCAGCGTGGCCTGGCTCGACATTCTGGCCCGTGCCATCCCGTTGAGACAACGGGGACGGTTGATCGGATTGAGCCAATTTGTCGGCGGGCTGGGGGGAATTGGCGTTGGAGCGTTGGTGGGAGTGATCTTGGAGCAATGGTTGTTTCCCCATAATTATGCGTTGCTCTTTGCCCTGGCAGGTATTGTGCTCATCCCATCGGCAGTTGCGATCTTTTTGATACGGGAACCCCCACCCAAGAACGCCGATCCTGAGGAACAAGAAAAGGGCCAGACACAAGTTAGGACAAAGGTTGACTGGTCAAAAATTGTGGCCGATCCAGTCTTTCGCCGCCTGATCACCTGTCGCCTGTTTGTCGGCATGATTGGGTTGACTAATTCATTCTACGTCATACACGCACGCGATGTGTTGCACCTGCCCCAGAGCATCATCGGCCAATTTGTGATGGCTCAGACGGCGGCAGGGGTCGTCGCCAGCATTCTATTGGGGTTGGTAAGCGAGCGTTGGGGACCGCGATACGTGGCCCGCATTGGCAGCGCGGTCGCCATCACAGGACCGCTTTTCGCTCTGGCAGCGCACTTGACCGCCAGTGGCTGGATAATCCAGGCATATCCTTTTGTCTACATGGTGATGGGTTTTGTCCAAAGCATGTGGATGCTGGGCTTTACCAACTATATGCTCGAGATTGCGCCAGACGAGATGCGCCCGGCCTACGTCGGCCTGGGCAACACCATTATGGGCTCGTTGACTTTTGTGCCAATGATAGGCGGATGGCTGTTGGAGGTCACTTCATACACCGTGCTCTTTGGCGCTACGGCCACCATTGTAGCAACCGGGTTTTTGCTTACTCTGAGTCTAAAACCGGCGCGGCAAGCCGCGCCCGAGTTGGCGAACGAATCAGCGTGATCGGGCACACCGCCCGTTTTCGAAAACCGATTACTTGGGTTTGACGCTGGCACCAGGCACATGCAAAGTAGACAGTATCTCGCGTATCACGACCTCGCCGGTGACATCCCTGAGGCGCGCCGACGGGCTGACAATGAGCCGGTGGGCCAGCACAGATGCAGTCAGAGCCTTGATATCGTCAGGAATGACGTAATCACGCCCCATCATTGCTGCCCGAGCCTGCCCAACACGGTAGAGGGCCAACGATCCCCTCGGACTAGCCCCAAGATAGATATCATCATGCTTGCGCGTCTGGTTGACAATATCCACAATGTAGCGCTTGACCAGCGGGTCCACGTATACGTCCTTTATTTTCTCCTGAGCAGTGGTAAGCGATTCCACGTCCACGACCTGTTCGATCTCTGTCAATGGATGAGCATATTGCTGCGAATCGAGGATGGCTACTTCGTCATTCGGATCAGGATAGCCCAGTTGAACACGCATCAAGAACCGATCTAGTTGAGCTTCAGGCAGTGGAAAGGTGCCCTCATACTCGATGGGATTCTGGGTCGCCATCAGCAAAAATGGTTTCGGCAACGGATAAGTGACTCCGTCTACAGTAACCTGCAATTCCTGCATTGCCTCCAGCAGTGCCGACTGAGTCTTGGGAGTGGCACGGTTGATCTCGTCGGTGAGAACGATCTGCGCCATAATTGGCCCAGGACGAAATTCAAACTCTCGCGTCTTTTGGTTAAAAATAGAAACGCCCGTCACATCTGTGGGCAACATGTCGGGCGTAAACTGGATGCGACGAAAAGCGCAACCCAGCGACTTGGCCAATGTGCGGGCCAACATTGTCTTTCCTACACCGGGCACATCCTCAATGAGCATGTGTCCTTGTGAGAGCAAACCAATCGCAACAAGCTCAATGACTTGAGATTTGCCCATAACGACACGTTCGACGTTCTCGATGAGTGGTTTGGTAACTGCCAGTACTTGGTCCATAGCAACCCTCGTTGTACTCCTCAAAGTTAGTGTGATTATCCGCTATGATTATAACACCTTTGTTCAATACGCCAAATTCGAGTTCTCACAAACGGTAAACGGCAATAGACGGCAGATAGAGCATACCCTTACCCACCCTCTACAACTACTTTTATCGCCCCGCCAGCATTGTAGGGAATTCCAGAAACGAGAACCAGTTTGACCGGTAAAGAGAAAAAGCGCGAGGCTTGTCTAAAGCCTCGCGCTTCAGCTCAGCAATGACAAACATCAAGATTCCTCATGATGAGTGAAATTTACCATTATCGTCCAAGACCTCACAATCAACCAAATACTGACGAGTCTCTTGGAGAGATAACACCGCACCCCACTGACTATTCAGGATCGGAACATGTTGCGGCTTTATCACTACATCCTCGCTTGGTTGTTCCATCTGGTCACCACTTTGCAATATGGGTAGCCGCACGAGAAACTGACTACCCCGCCCCGGCTGACTGTTGACCTCCACTCGACCACCGTGCTCTTCGGTGACGGCTTTGACAAGAGTCAAACCTAATCCAATCCCACTATACCTACGGGTGGACGAACCATCAGCTTGGTAGAAACCTGAAAAAACACGGTCCAGTTCCCACTTTGGTATACCAACGCCCGTATCGGTCACTGCCAGACAAACCCACTCCGGCTCAGCGTAAACTTTTACCTCGATCCGACCACCGCCAGGCGTAAACTTGAGTGCGTTCTCAACCAAACCTTCTACTACCTGCTTCAACTGACACCAATCCCCCAGTACAGATGGCAGGTCTGGCTCTGTACTTGCCACCAACTCTATTCCTGCTCGATCTGCATCGACACGATTCTCCTCTAGCACCTGCATAGTTATCTCAGTCATGTCGAGTCGAATCAAGAACGCCGAGTGCATCTCTACCGCCATGATAATGCCAAGTCGCTCCACCATCGTCCTCAATTCGCGAGCACGGCCAACGACAATCGACAGAGCACGCACCTGCTCCGGCTCAAGTTCCCCCAATTCTCCATCGTGCATCATTTCAGCATAACCTTGTATGATACCTAATGGCGTACGAAACTCGTGCGAAACGTTTTGAATAAATATAGACTGCAATTTCTCCACCTCTCCTGTTCCATTCGCGTCACTTGGCCCCATATGAAAGGATGCCTGTCGCTTCATTGCTCTCCTCCTCGCAAACCCTATAACCGGGCGTAAACCATCACCACGATCATCATATCAGATTGTCGTTCAAAAATAGCTCGACACCCATTCAAAAAACGTTCAATTGGTTTACATTTCGATAGAAATATGCTATCATTATATTTGTCGCCACCGTGACAATCAATATAATGACTCCCCTTCTACATAGTAAAGCAATTTCATATCACAAGCAATCACAAGGAGGAAAAAAAATGAGTACAGCAGGCAGGTATTACTTTGGTCATATTGAGGAAAGTGAGCTTGCGAATCTAGACCTGCAACCGGTCACCATGGACCCACTCAAGGTGATCGAGTTCAACAACCTACGCAAGACGACAGCCGGACACGTTGGCCTTAGCTTTAGGCGTCAAAGTGGTAATCTTAGGCACAGTTCTATCAAACAAGCAGTTTATGATGGCGATACAGTCACCGTCGGTGCCTTTGGAAATCTATCCACGCGTTTCATCGGTATCGATACGCCAGAGGTAAAATTTGCCTTGCTGGAAAGCCGAACGATCGAAGAGGGCAGTACCTATACCTCATTCGTCAAACTGGATGACGAGAGATGGGCAAAATTCTTGGCAAACCCCTTTACAATGAACGCCTCTAGCTATCTAGATAAAGATATAGATCTGCCGCCATACGGATTAAGCATCGGTCTTTACGAATACCTGAGACCCAATTTGGTTCGAGACGCAGGAAAAAATCATCGCATACACGCCCAAGCAGCCCTGAGGTATTTGGAGAACCAGATTGACAACGATCTAAAAACTCTGGTCAACAAAGATGGAAGCAAACGATTCGAATCGGAAGATGAATTTAGGTTTTACCTGAGATTTGCACACGAAATTATGGATGGATATGGCAGGCTATTGTGCATCATCAAACCGGATGAACCGAACCCGCCATCAGGGAAACGGCAAAAGAGCTATAATCTGCGAATGCTAAAGTCTGGATTGGCAATGCCTTACTTTATCTGGCCCAATCTCGAACCCTGGCGAAAGCAAGAGTTTATCCTTAAAGCCATCGTCAAGCGCGGTCAAGCCCACGCTTTGGCCGAAAAAAAGGGCAGCACACTAAAAACTGTAAGGCGCTATGTGCGACGTGCACGTAAAAACAAAAAAGGTATTTTCGGCGATGCGAATTACGATCAAAACCAAACGGGTCCACTACAATTGATGCCCAATGAAATTCGTTTCCTCGGAGCACGGCGCGCACCCTCCCGTTATGTGATCGACCTGAGTGAAAATACCCCGTGGCCTGATACACTTCTTCATCCCGAAAACTACTATCGTATTGAAAACTTGGAAGACCGCCTATACATCCCAGGAGAATACGTTCCCTTGTTCGCCGAACGAGAGGGATGGCAAGTACAACGATCACCAAATGCCTGAAAACTCTGAGCAACTGCTAGAAATCTATACCTTGGGTGGCCTGAACATCACCCGTGCAAAAGAGCCAATCACAGGTCTGGCATCCAGCAAGGCGGAAGCGCTGTTGGCATATCTGGCGACCACGCGCCGGACGTGCTCTCGCGAAGCGCTGGCAGAATTACTGTGGGAAAACAGGCCGCAAAAGCGGTCCATGTCTAACCTCCGGGTAGTACTGACCAGTATCCGCGAGCATTTGTCGCCATACGTCGAGATCACACGTCAAACCGTCGCCATAAACCAAGAAAGCGCCTGCTGGTTAGACGCAGCCGAGTTGGAAAAGCACGTGGCAGAGGCACAAAACACTCTGCACCAAACAGGTAAATTGTCTCATGCCTCTGCCGCTCGGCTTAAGCAAGCGCTCGAGTTGTACCAGGGCAGCTTTCTGGACAGCTTTTTCATCCGCGACAGCATCGGCTTTGAAGATTGGATGAGAACTGAGCGTCAGCGGCTGTCGCGGATGATGACAGAGGCACTGGATGAACTAGTTCGCTTTTACACAGAAATTGGCGAATACAGCACGAGCTTGGAACTAGGACATCGACTGCTAGAACTCGACCCTCTGCGCGAGGAAACGTATCGCAAACTAATGTTGCTGTCTGCCTACAGAGGCGAGCGTATCGTCGCTCTGGAGTATTACACCACCTGCCAAAATGTGTTGGACAAAGAGTTGGGCATCCAACCAGAGCAGTCCACTATAGACATATTTCAGCAAATTACGGCAGGAAAAATCGGCGCAGTAAAACCATCGTTCTCCACGGGTCATTTGCAGGCCGAGACCACCAGCCTAGTCGGTCGCGAAAAAGAATTTTTCGAGATCACCAAACTATTGCAAAATCCAGCTTGCCGCTTGCTGACAGTGACCGGGCCAGGCGGTATTGGCAAAACACGTCTGGCGCAAGAAATCACCGAGAAAATTAGTGGTTTTCCGGATGGTGTTTATTTTGTCTCCCTGGCATCGGTACGGTCACCAGACGCACTGATTTCGGCCATTGCCAGTGGTATCCAATTTACCTTTCAAGGTGCAGACAATGCCTCAACCCAACTTTTGGACTATGTAAAGCAGAAAAGAATGCTGTTGGTGCTAGATAATTTCGAGCATCTGGTTGACGATGCCACAGGTTTGCTAATGCAAATACTGGCCCGATCAAAAACGATGAAAATCCTCGTGACATCGCGCGAATGGCTAAACTTGCAAGATGAATGGCTACGCAAACTTGATCCACTGTCTATCCCTCCCTCCGCCGACGCTGAGGACGCCGAAGCCTACAGCGCAGTTCAATTATTCTTGCAGCACGCCAATCGCGTTCGTTCAGATTTTTCAACCAGTGAAAAGAACAAACACTTTATCGCCCGCATCTGCCAACAAGTGGGCGGCAATCCACTGGGGATCGAGTTGGCTGCTGCTTGGACGCGCATGTTGTCGTGCGAGGAAATCGCCAAAGAGATTCAACAAAATCTCGACTTTTTAGCGTCCACACATCGGGACGCGACCGAACGCCACCAGAGTGTCAAGGCCGTGTTTGAGCATTCGTGGACGCTGCTGTCCCACGAAGAAAGGACCGTCTTTAAGAAACTGTCTGTTTTCTCCGGTGGTTTCAAGCGGGATGCAGCCGACATTATCGCCAGCGCATCGTCCCCGGTGCTTTCAGCCCTGGTGGACAAGTCGCTCATTCGAAGCAACTTGCGCGGGCGCTACGAGATGCACGAATTACTGCATCAATACACCGCCGAAAAACTGGCACAATCGCCTGACGAAATCGCTTCCACAAGAAAACTGCATGCCCAATACTATGCTGATTTCCTCAAAAAGAAAGAGAGCACTTTGGTCGGGAGAGATCAAGAGGCAATCAGCCAAATCAAAGAGGAAATCAGCAATATTCGGGCCGCATGGCAATGGGCAATTGAACAATCTAGCGAGTTTGAACTCGGTCAAATGCTCAAAAGTCTATGGTTCTTTTACAGGCCACAAAACCAATACGAAGAAGCGTTGACCATGTTCTCCCATGCAGTAGAGCGGTTGAGAGTTGGACATTCAGGAGAAAAAGAGAGTCTTGTATTAGGACAAGCATTAGGGTGCAAGGGATGGTTCCTGTACCGGACTGGTTTGGTCAATAAAGGCAAGGAATTGTTACAAGAAAGTGTGCAGATTGCGAGGCAGCATACGGCATGGCCAGAGCTCAGTTTTTCATTGACCCTGCTCGGCCTTGTCAGCAACGCTCAGGGTGAATACGACCAAGTCAAAGAGCTGTGTCAAGAAAGCCTCGCCATCGCCGAAGAAATCAACGATACGTGGGGACAAGCGGTAGCCCTCAACGTATTAGGCAACGTTGCTCGTAAACTGGGCGAATATGAAGAAGCCAGAGAGTTGTGCAGGGAAAGCCTCACCATCTCACGAGCGACTGGTGATCGGTTGAGTATGTCGATCTCACTCAACGACTTGGGCCAGCTTACCCTCAGATTGGGCGAGTATAAAAAAGCACGACAGCTATGTCAGGAAAGTCTCGAAATCTCCACTGCGCTTGGCGATCAGCTCGGTATTGCAATTTCGTCAAACCGACTGGGAAATATCGCTCAAGCGTTGGGCCAGTATGACACGGCGCAGAATCTGTATCAAGATAGCTTGGATCGCTCTAGAGCAATCGGCGACAGGCTGGGAGTAGCAATTTCGCTCAATCACTTGAGCAGCGTAGTCTGTTTACAGGGTGATCTTGATGCCGCACGCACGTTCTGTGAAGAAGCATTGGCTATTTCCCGCGAAATCAACAACAGGCGTGGCATCGTATTCTCACTGAACCACTTGGGTCAGGTAGTCTATCTTCAAAAAAGTTATGCCAAAGCACGCAGTTTGTACCAGGAGAGCCTCACGCTGGCACAGCAAACTGGCAATTTGGGGGGAATGGCAACCGCTTTCAATGGCCTTGGCGATGTGGCACGAATGCAGGAAGATATACAAGAGTCCAAAGCCTACCTCTTTGATGCACTAAAAGCTGCACACGAGTTGAACGTTGTTTCTCAAGTTTTGGATACATTGTTCAGAGTCAGCCATATCCTAGACAGCGATGGAAATCCTATCTGGGCATCGAAACTCGTCGAATTCATTTACCGGCATCCTGCCGCCTGGCAGGAAACGCGAGACAATGCGAATCATTTCCAAGCCAAATTGGTGGCCCAACTACCGTCAGACGTAGTTCAAACAGCCCGCCAAGCCGGTCAAAGCGTACAACTTGACGAGGTGTTAGACGAGTTACTCTACTCATTTGAAAAAGATTCTACTACTCGAACCTTATTACGGCGGTAGCCATCGGGCCTGGGCCGATGGCTATGCCGCCCACAGCCGTCACGATGTGACACTGCTTACACTGCCAGCCCGGTTTTGGAAATGGCGTATGCAGGGTGGAGCACTCACACTGGCAGAACAGGTTCGCAACCTCGACTTTGTCCCCGACCTCATTCTGGCCTCCGACATGCTCAATCTACCCACCTTTCTCGGCCTGACCCGTAATTTCCTCTCTGACATCCCAATCGCACTTTACTGTCACGAAAATCAACTAACCTATCCCTTCCCTCCTGGCGAAAAACGCGACCTGACCTATAGCATGATCAATTGGTTATCCATGCTCGCTGCCGACCGAGTTTTTTTCAACTCTTGCTACCACTTGGAAGATTGGTTCGAAGAGTTGCCCCGTTTACTCAAGCACTTTCCAGACCACACACACGTTCATCGCATTGCAGAAGTGCGGGAAAAAGCCAAGGTGTTGCAAGTGGGTTGCGACTTGGGCTGTTTCGACCCCATCCCCGATCCTCAAACTCGAACATCGGAACACCCGCCCCTGATTCTGTGGAACCAACGTTGGGAGTATGATAAAGAACCAGACGTCTTTTTCCGCGCATTGTACGCACTGGTAGAGGAAGGGTTAAACTTTCAAGTGGCGTTGGCAGGCAAGAGCTATCGTCAAACTACGCTCGAGTTTGAGACTGCGCGAGATCGGTTGGGAGCAAGGGTAGTTCACTTTGGGCACGCCGACGAGGCACAGTACAAAGCTCTCTTGCGTCGTGCTGATGTGGTGGTCAGTACCGCAATTCACGAGTTCTTTGGTATCGCAATCGTCGAGGCAATCTACTGCGGGTGCTTTCCCATACTGCCCCGCCGCCTGACTTATCCAGAGATCATCCCGACACCATATCACGAGGATTGTCTATACGAGGATTTCGAGAGTTTGCTCACGCGGCTGCGTTGGGCATTGAGCCATTCCAAACAGGCTCGAATATTAGCTGCTAGGCTCCGCCCTGCCGTCGCCCGTTTCGACTGGGCAAAGATGGTACCGCGCTACGACGAGGCAATGACGACGCTAAACACTGTCGGTTGATCTACGCCAGTACCGCCAACGCATCGCCGCCAGTAGATTTGGCATCACCACAGTGTAGAACCAATAGCCGAAACGAGAAATCGGGAAATCCCAGGCCCCAATGGTCCGCACAAACTCGCCCCCAAACCCTTGCTTGAAGCGATACACTCCCCATAGTGGATCCGACTCATCCAACACCTCGGGCGCTCCCCACATATCGTAGACTGTACAGCCATTTTCTTGTGCCCAACGCATCGCCTCCCACTGGAGCAAGTGGTTTGGCATTTTTTTTCTGTGGACAGCACGGGACGCTCCATACACATACCACGCTCGCTGCGCAAAGCAAAAGATCATGACCATCGCCACCGGTGCCCCCTCCACCTCGGCGATCAGCGGTTGTGCCAGCCCGGCCTCGATAAAAGTGCCCCAAGCATCATGATAATATTCTGCGGATCGGATAACAAAATTATCGCGGATTGAGGTTTCAGTGTACATCTCGTACAACAGTGGCAAATCATCCACCGTGCCCCGGCGCACAGTCACCCCCTTGCGCACCGCCAATCTCGTGTTGTAACGCCACTTGGATTTGAACGCCGCCATCAGATCATCCAGGCTGCGGTCGAGATCGAGCAGCATCGTATTGCGAAACTGGATTTGCTCCACAGAAGAACGCCACCCATAGTTGCGCAGCATCCTTACAACTGCCTCACTTGTATCGGTTCGCACGTCAGGGTCTATTTTGACGAACAGAGCTCGTTCGCGCCGTGCCGTAGCCTCCAGATAATCCAAAACCTGCTCCAAAAGATCCGCATCCCCATAATCCAGAATTGGCCCCTTGGGAACATACATCACCGCCCAAGGCCAACGGCCCAGTCGACGCACCAACATAGATGCTGCCGCACAAGGCCGTCCATCCTTTGTCCACAGATAACGTGCCGGTCGCCACCCGTGACGCGACTTGAGCGTACCCCATTCCCAGGTCTGCAAAAAGTGAGCCTCTGGCAACTCGGCCAGCGCCCCATTCCACCGCTCACGTTCCGTGATTTGAGATTCAGAGATCGATCTCATCCGATTCCCCTGCGCTTTCTCGATTCCCGCATCCGCTCCCGCACATCCAGCAGCCACCGATACAAACGGTACCGCATCGGTGCATAGACTCGATCCCACGCGCCCACGCTGCGTACCAACCGCCCGCCAAAACCCCGCTTGAAGCGGTATACGCCCCACAGACCATCTCGCCGCTGCGTAAACTCGGCCTCCAACGTCTCTGCGTCCTCATCAGGAACACCGTACAGATCATAGATCGTGCAGTCCAGCGACTTGGCCCAGCGCATCGCCTCCCATTGAAGCAAATATGTGGACATCTTTTCACGATGGACATTGCCCGATGCCCCGACTAGATACCAGGCATTTGGCGGGAGCGCAAAGACCATCAGCGCTGCCACTGGCTCTCCTTCCACCTCGGCCAACAACAACCGCGCCCAGTTCCGAGGCACAAACAGCCGGTATGCCTTCTCATAATAAGCGGGTGTGTGAACGCCAAAGCGGTCCCGCGCAGCGGTGGCAGCCATCAACGCGTGAAACGCCGGCAGGTCAGCCTCGCCAGCCTCCCGCACCGTCACCCCCTTACGTGCCGCCAATCGCACGTTGTAGCGTGTCTTGGACTTGAACGCTTTCAAGACTGCTTCCTCGTCAGCAGATATATCCACAATAATCGTGCGACGAGGTTGGACGGCATCCAATGGCGATGGACGGAACCCCAACACGCGCAGTCGCTCTCGGTGCGCGACATCATCAGGCAGATCAGGCTCGATCATCAACGCAATAGAGCCTTGAGATCGCGCTGCCCGATCCAGCAATGCCAGCAACGCCGTCACCTGTGCATCGTTGCCCCAATCAGTCAACGGTCCTTTGGGAATGTATGCCAATCGCCCTAAACCGAACGGCAAGCGCCGGGTAAGCATCTGCGCCCCAGCGACCAAATCGCCATTCTGAACCAACCCCACCCGCTCATCGGCCCATCCAAATTGTGATTTGAGCGCACCCCAGGAACTGGTCTGAAGAATATGGCCATCGGTACGCCCTGTCACAAAATCATTCCAAACACTAGACGCAATGGAATATTGTTCATTGCTCATTGATTCATTGCCCATTGTTTTTCTCGGCCACAACGAGCAGCCCCCCACCCTTTTCACCAAGAGGGACATCCATCTCGTACCAAGATCGCCAACGCCGGCCCAAGTTCTGCACAACGAGACGTTGTAGGAGAACCTGGTAGCCCAAAGATCGTAAACGAGGTGATGCCAAGATTCCCCACACTGATCGTGATCGGTTCACGCCATAACGATGGTTCATCCGGTCCCACAACCGTTCGACCTCCTCTGGGATATAGTAGCACGCCTTGGTCAAAGTCATCCCGGCGGTGGACAACAAATCACGCCATTCCTCCGGGGTATGATAGTGGTGATGCTCCAACCACACATCCACAGAGGTTGCGTACTGATTCGCTCTCTCTACATTTCCTGCTTTCATTGGACGAATATAACCGTCGAGTAGGGAGCGAAATGCGTCGGAAGGAACCGTAAAGATAAAACGACCACCAGGTCGCAACACCCGCCCCACCTCGCGCACGACCGGTCCCACGTCAGGAATGTGTTCCAGTACCGAGTTGCTAAAAATGGAGGCAAACGTATCGTTGGGATATGGCAAATGATAACCATCGGCCAAGTTCAGGTGTTGATACACGCCCGACTGGGCCGCCTGTCGCAGTTGATCCAACCACGGATCAAATCCCACGTCCACACAGCCCTCGGCTCCAAAGAGCACTCGCCCGATTAGGCCATCGCCACAACCAAAGTCAAGTATCGGACGTTCATACCACTCTTCCGCCGCCACCCGCAACTCGATCGCCCGCCACAATGCCACTGGCGGGACAAACCAGTACATCGTCAACAAGCTGGTGAGATAATCTTTTGTTCGTATCATCAAATTCATGGGAGCAGTATACCCCAGGCGGCGTATAGTGTCAAAGATACGTTTATGCATAGTCCAGACGCTGGACTTGTCACGATTTCCGGGTATACTTCCCGTCATTCCATACACGCCAAAGGAGTGCTTATGGCTGCCTTGTTCAAATTGATCTTTGTATTCGCTGGCATTGTCATCTTGTTGAGCCGCAAGTGGAACTTGGGGCTGGTGCTGTTGCTCGCCTCGGCAGTAGTTGGGATCCTCTTTACCTATCCTCTTTTAAAAGTCGGACAAGACGCTATCTTTAGCATTGTGGATATACCAACACTACGGCTGGCACTAGACGCAGGCAACACCGCCGACACACTCGCAATCTTGCGTACAGTTGACGTGTTATCGTTACGGCTAGCGCTAATCGTTGTTTTGATTATGGCTCTAGGAGAACTATTGCGCCAGACCGCCAGTACACAGCAAATGGTCGAGGCACTCCAGGATCTAATCTCCAATGGGCGCGTCGTAATCGCCGCCCTTCCGGCATTGATTGGGTTTCTGCCAATGGTCGGCGGGGCCATGTTCTCAGCACCAATGGTGGACGAGGTAGGTAACCGGCTGGGAGCAAGCGAGGAACGCAAGACCTTTGTCAACTATTGGTTCCGCCATATGTGGGAACCTATTCTCCCCCTCTATCCTTCAATGTTGCTGGCGGCAGAGTTGCTGGGTATGACGACGACCCAACTGGCCAAGACGACGTGGCCATTGACAGTAGCAGCAGTGTTGGGAGGATTGATCTTTGGCCTGCTAGGGCTGCCCCGGCATGGAAAAGACGACCTGCCGTCAAACCATCGCCCGCCAAATCTACAGACATTGGGCCTGCTCGCAAAAAGCATCTGGCCCATCATTCTCGTAATCACCCTCGCGCCGGTCCTTCCTGTTGGTGAAAGATTCAGCCTGATCCTCAGCCTGCTGCTAACCATCGCACTGATGATGGCAACCAGGCGCATCCCGCTGCGTGATCTGGGAACGATACTGCTCAAACGTATTCCCTGGAAAACAGTGATCGTCATCTTTGGCGCACTGATCTTTCGGCGTGTACTCGATAATAGTGGTGCAGTGCTCGCCATATCGAATGAACTTACCGCTCTACACATTCCATTGCCAGTGCTGGCCTTTGGGGTACCTTTCATCACCGGACTGTTGACCGGTTTGATGGCCGCAGGTTTCAGCATCGGCTTTCCGGTAGTATTGCCATTGCTGATCGTAAACGGAGGGAACATTACGCCCGCGTGGGCAGCCTGGGTGATGACAGGCGGAATCGTGGGGACAATGCTCTCCCCCGTACACCTCTGCCTGGGGCTGACCCGCGTCTATTTCAAGGCCGAGTGGGGACCAATATATCGCCTCCTCGCGCCAGCCGCCTTCTTGATGACAATAACAGCCGCCGGAATGCTGCTGTTCGCCTAGTAAAGGGGCCAGTTATGCCTACGATTCCACCGTTCATACTAAAAAAACTCTACGTCAAGGGATCTTTGCGTGCAGAAGAGAACAGCTTTGGCCTTGATCTTGAGAATTCCATTGCTCCAGCCACCATCCTTGCCTTCACCGGTCTCAATGTAGACGACCAGCCAGTGCCACCCGCACAGATTACCGTCATCCCATCCGACGGCCAAGCACGGGCGGCGAGCGATATCTCTGGCGAGTCACCACTGTCTTTTCCGGCTGATGCAACCATCACGCTGCGCGCTACTGGTCAAACACTTGACTCTGGCCCACATGAAATCGCTATCCACGTCGTCGTTCAAGACGTCGGTCTGCTCAACATCCCCATCTCTGACACGCTGACCTGACCTGCAGGCCTAGGAGTCGCCAGAATGCAAGTCGCCATCTACATCCACATTCCCTTTTGCCAAGCACGATGCACCTATTGTGATTTCAATACCTATGCCGAGCTAGAACTACTGATACCAGCTTATGTAGCGGCCATAAACCAAGAGATCAAGCTGGCTGGCGAGCACTGGGGCTATCTGACCGTGCCAACAATCTACTTTGGCGGCGGCACACCATCCCTTTTATCGTCCGACCTCTTGGCGAAAATATTGCACGCCTTGCGTTCAATATTCCACGTTCTGCCAGATGCCGAGATCACGATAGAGGCCAACCCCGGTACAATCAATGCCGACCAACTCGGTCAAATGCGCACACTGGGAGTGAATCGGCTCAGCCTGGGTATCCAATCGTCTTGCGATGACGAACTTGATCTCTTGGGACGCATCCACAACTGGGCACAGGCAACAGAGACAGTAGAGGCCGCACGGGCATCAGGGTTTGACAATCTAAACCTAGACTTTATGTTTGGTCTACCAGGACAAACGCTCATTGCTTGGAAAAAGACGGTGGAAGCAGCGCTGGCGTTTGCGCCAGAGCACCTATCGTTGTATTGTCTCTCCATTGAGGAAAATACACCCCTGGCGAAGAGAATATCAGAATCACAAATTGAGCCCCCTGATCCCGACCTTGCAGCCGACATGTATGAACTGGCAGAAAAGACATTGTTAAACACCGGATTCCTTCACTATGAAATTTCCAACTGGGCCAAGTCAAATTCTCACATGTCCAAGCACAACTTGATCTACTGGCGCAACGAACCATGGCTAGGAATAGGAGCCGGGGCACATTCCTGGCTGAACAAGCAGCGCTGGGCCAATGTGTACCATCCACAGAAATACATCACGGAACTGGAACAAGGCAATAGCCCGATCGTTGAAAAAGAACCGATCGACCAGCAATTAGAGATGGGTGAGACCATGATGATGGGCCTGCGGCTAGCAGAAGGAGTAGACAACGCCCGTTTCCGCGCCCGCTTTGGCGTAGGGCTAGAGACGGCCTTTGAGACAGAATTCGCCGAGTTACAGCACTTGGGATTGCTGATATGGGATGGGCATGCGGCACGTCTGACATCACGAGGGCGATTGCTGGGAAATCAAGTGTTTATGCGATTTGTATAGTCAGGCACATTGTCCCGAGGGCAATTTGGGGTAGAAAATTACCCACAAGTCGATGTTTTGTTGCATGAGCCGCCCCGGACAAGTGCGGTGGCTATGAGCACTCTATACCAAGAGATCATTAGAACTGAACAGCTCTGAGTCAGGCACACACGCACACTAGCAGTTGCACATTACGATACATGTGATAAGATATGCCCTAACTGATACATCAGCGACAGAACTGACACGCAACTATCACAAAAAATGTTGTTTTTTGTGATATAATAGTCAGAGACCTCATGTATAAATCAGGGCGTACAATTAAGGAGAACACTGGTTCAAACTTGAAACTGCAACATCAAGCTCGGAACCAGGATTGGAACACTTTTCCATTCTGGAAAATAGGGAGACGAGGACTTGTGAGAGCAATTTTCAAACACCACACAAATATCCTCGGGCGAAAAAGACGGTCAATCATTCCACTTTTTGTATGTTTAGCGATATTGCTCTCATTTCTCATCCCTTCTCTGGTCTTTGCCTCTCTACCCGTTGGTTTCCAAGAATATTATGTATTAGGATACGAAGAACACGTCTGGCGAGCATTTCGTGAGATCAACGATGGCAGCGACCCCACCAATTTGCAGGATGGTAAAATCTGCTCTACGGTCAACTTGGTGGCAACCGCCGATTACCAAATAGTCTACTATGATCATTGGGAAGATGGTTACGAACCTAATCTGCTCAGCCCCATCCAACCCACCACCGAAGTCTATGGCGACAACGATCCCAGTAATGGCGGAAGCGCAAGCGATGTCTTGACCACCGGCGATGCCATCAACCTGACCAGTAACCAAGACATCACTGGCACAACAGATCTCACTGGATACGTATCAGTTTATCCCGCCCGCGACCGAAATGACCTTCGTTACGACGGCGGTGATCGAATCATCACCAGTGGTGGCCCGATCAACCTAACCCACGCTATGTGGCCCCTCGACACCTCGTGGATTGGCGGCGCGTGGGAGGTCTATTCTCGGCAAGCTTACGCCGATTCTTATTCTTATCGCTTGCCCGTCGGCGAGAACCTATACGATTTGAACGGCGGCGACACTGGTCCCTTTGGTGACTTTCGCAATGTCTATCTCCAACTAGGAGCCTTTGAGGACAACACCACCGTCTCGATCAGCAACGATACAGGCACAATCAACTTGACCCTCGACCGAGGGCAAACCTACTTTAGCAAAGGTTACATCAACTCTACCTCAGCCCCAACGATTACCATCGACGCTGGCACCGTTATCCATACCAACAAACCGTCCCAGGTGGGACTGATTACGGGTGCGGATGGTTCTTTCCAGGGACGGTTCCTGATCATACTACCCGACAGACAATGGGGAGCAGACTATGTTGTACCTATTCCCAGGGGATACGGCAGAGGCAACGACGATGACCGGATAGATGCTCCATCCGAGGTCTATCTTTCCAATCCCAACAACTTTCCCATCGAGATCCACGCATACGACATAACCACCCAAACTTCCTTCATCATCAGTCCCACGCCCTATATCAGTGCAACAGTAGCCTATTCTCAGGTCAGGGGAGGCTCGTACATACCTCAGAATTCAGCTGCGCGTTTCACCTCTGACGATGGTGTCTTTGGCGTCGTCGTCTGTGCCGACACATCACACATTGATTACGACTGGGGATTTTCGGGCACTCCCTCCAAATACCTCACCCGAGATTATTACGTTTCCTGGGCTCCTGGAGACGATAACATACCTCCAATAAACAACGGTTCGCCGGTGTGGGTCACACCGATGGCTGACAATACCACCTTTTTCGTAGATTTTAACCGAAACCCTGGTGGGCTGGACAATATTGTAGATGAGATATTTACGCTCGACGTACTTGAGCAACAGCGTATCTTTGACACCGACAATGACAACACCGGTATGCATATCTGGGCCACAGACGAGTTCGCCGTCGCCTGGGGAGAAGATCCACAATCAGCAGACTCTGCCAACCCTTACCTGGACCTGGGTGTTGCCATGTTGCCTTTGCAACAGCGTTGGCTGGACCCTGTACTGACGCTGGACAAGACCGCCAATCCAACCATCTTGCCCTCTACAGGCGGCACTGTAACCTTTACACTAGTAGCTAAAACCCACAACACTCCTTTGATCAACGTGGACATCACCGACACCCTGCCCATCAATTGGACCTACGTACCAAGCAGCACCCACATCACCTATCCTGAGGGCAATACAGAACTCGCAAACCCCATAATTGACGATCAAACGCTTTTCTGGGACATTTCAACCAGTATGGGTTTCCATCAAATCTTGACCATTACCTTTCAAGCCCAGATCATCGACACCGGCAGTGTAGATGTCAGCATCTATGAAGGTTTTGAAAATATAAACTATTCTGGTGGAGCAAATTGGACAGGTGGCTGGCAAGAGGAAGGAGATGATGACAATCCTGTAACCGGTGCAATTCACATCACATCGCTAGATTCCCCTCTCGCCGGCCCTTTCCACTTGCGATTTCAAGACAATATCATCACCAACACCTATGCGATCTCCAGGTCAGTTGATTTGAGCAATTTCACCACCCCGGTACTACATTTTTTGCGCCAGGTACGTTCACTCGAATCTGGCGACTATTTCTACCTGGACATCTACAATGGAGTTGATTGGACCACTGCACTGGTCTGGACCAACGGAAGTCAAGAGTTTACGACCATAGGGGAAGCCGTGGATCTCAGTCCTTATGCAGATGCGGCCAGCGCAATTCGTTTCCGCAGCGATGATGTTTTTGATGAGGCCGTCCTTTTCATTGACCAGATCAAGATACGTGAGGGAATAGCTATCAGCCTTAACCAAGGCGAGGCAATTGGCAGGGACGAATACTCGGACACAATCTTTAACCCCACCGCCGAAGCCATCGTTCACATTAGCCCTCTCAACCTATCCAAGTCAGTCAGTAGCGAGGATGCCGGAATCGGAGACACGCTCGTCTACACCCTCTCCTTTGTCAACCTTGGCGACTCGTCCGCTACCAACGTAACAGTGCACGACGCAGTGCCCGCCCAATACATCACCTTTCAATCCATCTCTGATGGAGGTACCTACAACGGAGACAGCGGCATCGTCATTCTAACAGACACACTCGCGCCTGGGAACAGTGATACTGTAACATTCACCGTAACAGTGAATGACTTTGTGGAAAATGGCACCATCATCGAGAACACAGCCTACATAGAGAGCGATCAGACAATAAAAGCAGGCAGCAATATAGTACGCACCACCATTCTGGCACCCGATATCCAGTTCACCAAACTGGGGCCTACGGTTGTCTATCCAGGGAATGAAATCACGTACACTCTTTCTTATAGAAACGTCGGCGGGGCGCCAGCCACTGGGGTGACGATCCAAGACACCGTCCCTCTATCATCCACTTATATTTCGGGTAGTCTATCCATCATTACTGGCACCAAATGGATCAAGCTAACCGACAATGGCGATATTGATCAAGGAACCTATATTTCTCCCACACTAATCATCAGTCCTGGCATCAACCCCGGCATTGTTGAGGCAGGTGAAACAGGTCAAATCCGCTTTGGCGTGCAACTCGACGCCAACGTGCCGCTTGGCTCACTGGTCCAGAACTGGGCCACGCTCAATCGGCACCTGGACAACCCCAATGACAGCAACTTGGTGATTACGCGTATCTCTGATCTACTCATCAATAAAAAAGCAGAACCGACAATGGCCCTATTGGGCGATACGATTACGTATACTGTTGTCTATACAAACGTCTCAACAACCCGTAGCCAGACACAAGTCTATGTGCGCGAGTCAATTCCAGAATATACTCACTTTATCACAGTCACAGAATCTGCCGGTAACCAAGTCGAGTATTCGTGGGATAATGGTACTGCCTGGGAGAGCACGCCCTTCATTACGCCAGTCACGCACATTCGCTGGCTCGACACACAAGTCCCCACAAATACACAGGTAGCACTTGGCTTCACAGTGCAAGTGCTCGACACCTTGCCACCCCAAACCACTATCGAAAGCACGGCTTACATCACCAGTGAGCACACCGCGGAACACCTCCGTGGGTGGATTCCATCAAACCTAGTCCAGGTTAAGACCGTGGATTTATGGGTGGAAAAGAGTGTCAACCAACATACTAGCCCTACCAACGTCCCGATATCTTACACCATCTCCTATGGCAACCGTGGCAGTGCAGACGTCTCTGTGCAACTATTAGACACCATCCCAGAAAATACCAATTATATCACAGACAGCATCTGGGGAACTGGGTCAGACACCGACCAGATGCCGACCCTACTCTGGAATGTAGGCCCATTCGCTGCTGGCAGTAGCACCCAAAAGGTTGGCTATGCCATTGTCCCTGACAACGATCTCTTGCCTGGCACTATTATCACCAACGTCGTCGTCCTCAGCAGTGCTTTTGGGTTAGAATCAAGCAATCCGGTAACAGTGTCCCTCGTCGACAACCCGATTCTTACAGTTACCAAGGTTCCCAATTCTGATTTCTCTTGGTGGGATTTCGGTTATCGGTATCGGCAGCAGATCACGGTCACAGCCGGATCAACCGAGGTCCCCAACAAATATACGGCCTCTACGATTTTTGACCACGCTGCCCTTGTCGCCGCTGGCAAATCCCTCACCGATGGTAACGATGTCCGCATCGTCCACTGGAATGGAGATAACTGGATCGAACTTGACCGAGTCCTCGATCCGGTTTCCGACTGGAATGCAGCGACAACCCAGATATGGTTCCCTCTCGTCACCACCATCACAGTCTCCAGTTCAGACAACGGCTATTATCTTTTCTATGGAAACAACTTGGCAACATCGCCACCAGATAACTGGCAAGCGGTCTTTATGGTAGGTGACAACTTTGACGACGGCCTACTGACGAGTGATTTCGTTACTTCAACCACTGGGACGGCAAGCATTACAGAGACAATAGTCGGAGAAGCCTTCATCGACCTAGGCACTGTTCCCACTGATGCAGGAATCATTGCTATGGCAGATCCTTTGCCAAGTGACAGGCACTTTGCGATCCGGCACAAGGTCAAGCTTATCCGTGGAGGAAACTTGATCACCATCACCGCCCCTGCCGAAGTTAAGCACATCGGCATCGTCGAGTCACCCAACCAACCAACCGTAGTCATCAATACTACCGAGAACCCTCGGCGCAGGATTATCTCGTACCAACGGGTTGATAAAGCACCTTTCATTTTTTATACAAACATCATATCAAACGATATTAACTGGAATGGGACAGTGTGGCAATCTGGAGATGTATCGTGGGGAACAGCCCTCACAGACACCTACTATATCCACGATTTTATCAGTGATGGGACTAACTGGCACATTGCCATCAGTGATGCTAGCGGAACACCCATCACAACCACAACCCCAATCGCCTGGACGGATGTGTTCAATGGCGGCAACCCCCTCTGGTTCTATTGGGGCGAAGTATACACCTCCCACTACTGGGCCGACGTAAAGAGCGATTGGATCTATATGCGAAAGTATATTGATCCCGAACCCACCACCATCCTGAGCAGTGAGGAAGACGTCGCCGCTGTGGCTCATCCGGCAATTGTCGGCGCACCCTATTCCTATTTCATCACCGTCACAAACTCAAGCGGTCCAGCGGATGCAACAGACGTCATCGTGACCGACACCTTACCAAGTGGCGCGCACTATATATCAGGCGGTTCATACATTTCCAGCAGCAACAGCGTGAGATGGATAATCCCAACCATCCCGCCAAGTGGCGCACAACAGATCACCTTTGCTGTCAGCACCTGCCAGTTCAGCCTGCTCAATGCCGCTTATCGTGTCATCACCAGCACACAAATGGTCGACAGCCCATTGGGACCGCCATTACTGACACCATTTATCTCGCCCACCGTGAATGCCGATTTCACCACCTATACCCTGAACAGCGTCTTTTACTTTACCAGTACCAGCATGACCGATGGCGGTCCTATCACCGATTGGGATTGGGATCTTGGCGATGGCAATATAGCAAACGGCTCAACCATCAGCCACGCCTATTTCGACCCCGGCAACTATACAGTGACGTTAACAGTGACCGACACCTGTGGCTATACAGATACAACGACAAAAACTTTATCTGTCTACGCTCCAGTCATCACAGTTGTCAAGAGCGCAGAACCACCAATAGTGACAACGAACGAACTATTGACCTACACCATCTCCGTTTCTAACACCGGGCGAGGATACGCCACAAGGGTACTCGTCTCCGATACACTGCCAGCCAACACTCAGTTTGTTGCAAACAGTATTATCCTCAACCCACCCGACGCCGGCATCCCGGGAACAGTTCTGCCTATCCTAGCCAGTGGCGTAACTATTACCCCTGGGCATAGCATAACCGTTACCTTTGCCGTCACTGTCAATGCCTCGTCGCTGGACAACACTACCATTACCAACACAGTCTTTGTTACCTCCACCCAGATACCCACCCCAACCACCGATACCGTGACTAATACGGTCAATGTACAGAGCGGAATATTGTGGCTCACAACTAACAACGATGTGTCATCAAGTGGGGCACCTGGTCTTGACTCGTGGACCAACGGACAAATCATCGAGTTTGGTGGTCCCAACCTCACCTTTGATCCAGCGGGCACGCCGCCAAATACAACAAATGGCACGTTTTCGTCGATCTTGAATATTGACGATTTCGCCCAGGATGGTGATGCCAATGTCCAGGCCATCCACTATGTCAGTCGAGACATCACTATTGGCGGCAGCACTGCCAGTATTGATCTATTCACCGGCGACCTATTGCTGGCAACCAACGACGACGAGACCTTGTCCAGTTCAAACAGTTTGATGGTCACGAGACAGGATGTCTTTGTTTTCAGGCCCGATACCTTGAGAGATTACACCAGTGGAACCTTTGTCATGCTCCTAGACAACGCTGCCGAGAGCAACATCCACACCATCTCACTGGTGGAAAAAGATACCGTGGTGGGCGACACCACCCTCCCATCCGGTGCATTTCTGCTCAGTCATAGTGGCCCCCTCGTACACGATGAAATCCTCGTTTTTAACGCCGATGGTGTGGGAGCGGGGATAATGACCACTGGCACAATCACGACCCTCATCAAAGGAAACGATATTAGATTTCTAAATGCCCAGGTCCAGGGTTTGGACCTGGTGGAAGAGAGCACGACAATCGGCGGCACTCTACTAAATGCCGGTAACATTCTTGTCACGATCAACCATGAAAGAACAGTTGGCAACAACGATATATCTGTAATGAGACAGGACATCTTTTACCTAGACGTCGCGACGACGAGCATCACTAGTACAGTTTGGGCCGATGCCACACTGATCTTTGATGGTAGCGATGTGTCCCTCGATGCAATTGAAGAAGACCTCAACGGACTCTCTCTGATTCCTGTGACACCAGATGTCGTGGCGGAATTCGACAGTGCGGCTTACACTGTGAGCGAAGGAGACGGCTCTGCCACTATCACAGTGACATTGAACAGAGCATCCGTCTCGACTGCGACCGTGGGCTATGTCACCTCCAATGGCTCCGCCGCAGCAGGGGATGACTATACCGCCGCCAGTGGCACCCTGACCTTTATCCCCGGTACCACCATCCAGACCTTTACCGTGGCGATCACCAATGATGAAAACTATGAGAACCCGGAGACAGTCCACCTGACGCTGAACAACCCTGTGAGCACCGTCCTCGGCATCTCTAGCGCCATCTTGGTCATCACTGACAACGATCCGATGCCGACGGTAGAGTTTAGCAGCACAGCCTACAGCGTGGACGAGAGCAACGGCTCTGCCACCATCACCGTCACTCTCAGCACTGCATCTGCACTGACTAGCACAGTAGACTATACCACCTCAGACGGATCGGCCACCGCGCCCGACGACTATACCGCCACCAGCGGCACCCTGACTTTTACGGCCGGGATCACCAGCCAGACCTTTACTGTAGACATTATCCCTGACTCAACCGCAGAACCGGACGAAACGATCACTCTGAACCTCTCCAACCCACACAATGCGACCATCGGAACCAACAACCCTGTCACCCTGACCATCAATGATGACGACATCACACCAACAGTAGGCTTTGACCGCGTGGATTATACCATCAACGAGAGCGACGGCTCTGCTACCATCACCGTTACCCTCAGTGCTGCATCTGCACTGACTAGCACAGTAGACTATACCACCTCAGACGGATCGGCCACCGCGCCCGACGACTATACCGCCACCAGCGGCATCCTGACTTTTACAGCCGGGATCACCAGCCAGACCTTTACTGTAGACATTATCCCTGACTCGACCGCAGAACCAGACGAAACGATCACCCTAAATCTTTCCAACCCACACAACATCGTCGTTGGAAGCAACAATCCTGCCATCCTGACCATCAACGACGATGACCTCACAACGATAGTAGATTTTGATCGCACGGATTATACCGTCGACGAGAGTAGTGGCTCTGCCACCATCACTGTCACCCTTGACGTGGCCTCTGTATTGACCGCCACAGTGGACTATGCCACATCCGATGGATCAGCTACCACTCCCAACGACTATACCACCACTAATGGAACCCTGACCTTTACGGCCGGAATCACCAGCCAGACCTTTATTGTGAACATTGTGCCTGATTCGACCGCAGAGCCAGACGAGACGATCATTCTGAATCTCTCCAATCCGCAAAACGCTACCATTGGGACCAACAACCCCATCACCCTAACCATCAGTGATGACGATCTCACACCAACGGTCGACTTTGACCGTGCAGCCTACACCATCGATGAAAACAGTGGTACTGTCATTATCACCATCACTTTGAGCAATCCCTCTAGCTTGCCGATCAGTGTGAACTATCAAACAACAACCGGCGGCACTGCCACTCCGGGCGATGACTATACCGCCACCAGCGGCACGTTGAACTTGGAGCCGTTCTCCACTACCCAAACATTTACCGTACCCATCACTCCCGATCCGATCAATGAACCGGACGAAACAGTCGTCTTGATCCTGACAGGAGCTAGCAATGCCACAGTCGGCACTGCCCACAACCCTGTAATCTTGACCATTGTCGACGATGACGGCCCACCTATTGCCGATTTTAGTATCCCCGCATTCACTGTGAACGAGAGTGCTAGTTCTGCCACCGTTACCGTCTCCCTGAGTCATCCCTCCAACTTTGCCATCACCGTAGACTATGTCACCTTTGACGGCACCGCCACAGCGGGCAATGATTATACCGTCATCAGCGGCACGCTGGACTTGACACCACTCGCCATCACTCAAACGTTCACTGTGCCCATCATCCCAGACCAGGCTACCGAGTCGGACGAGACCGTCGTCCTGAGCCTGACAGAAGCGACGAATGCTGTGGTCGGCACCACCTACAATCCCGCCACATTGATCATTTTGGATGACGATGACCCCGCTATCATCGCAGGCACGGTATTCTCGGACAGCAACGGCAACGGAGTGCGAGATACCGGTGAGGTAGGTATCCCCAACGTGCTCATCACGTTAGAGAACACCGCACTTGCAGCCATCACGACGACCATCACTGGTGCCAGCGGTGATTATATGTTTACGACCACAATAACCGGTACGTATACCATTATCGAAATAGATCCGCAAACCAACTTTGCCATCACCAACGCTATGATGGACCCCATCTACTATTTTTCTACTACACCTAACAAGGTTCACGTAAATGTGACCACACTGGGCCGCACCTATCCAGTCGACTTTGGCGATGCCCTTCCTACTTCAAACTTTGCATCCATCCACGGCACTGCGTTCCAAGACATTGACGGCGACGGAGCACGGGACCCGACCGAGTTGGGTCTCTCTAATATAATCATTACTCTGAACGGGAGCATAACCGATACCACCGACCTCTACGGCAATTATACCTTTTTCATCACTTCAACAAGCGTACACACCGTTGCCGCAGCTAAACCCAACGGATATTTTTACACCACACCCGAAAAGGTTCACGTAAAGGTGAAATGGCTGGGCAAAGCCTACCCAATCGACTTTGGCAATGCCCCTATTACTTCTGGCTTTGCCACTATTTACGGCACTGTGTTCAACGATATTGACAACGATGGCATGCAAGATGCCATCGATCTGGGCATCCAAAACGTGATCATTACTCTGGAAAAAGGTCCAACTGTCACCACCAACCTCTACGGTGGCTACACCCTTTCCACCACAGTTACAGGTATGCATACTATCACCGAGACCGATCTCATTGCCTACACGTCCACTACGTCCAATGTGATGACTCAAAGCGTGACTCTGGACAACGGCTACCAGGTAGACTTTGGCGATAAGCAAACTTGTAGCGATGACCCTCACGAGGAGGATGACACCATCGAGCAAGCCAGACAAAAGGAAAGATTCAATGTCAACGGACAATCTCAAGCCCATCAGTTTTGCGACGACACCATCGACTGGGTCCGATTCGCCGCCGAGGCGTACACCGTCTATACCGTCACGACTAATTCCTGGGGCGAATGGGCCGACACAGCACTGGCCCTTTTCGCCACTGATGTCCAAACTCAACCGCTGGCAGAGAATTATGACTGTGATTGGGCTCCAAATAACTATGGCGAGGGCTCCTCGTGCATCGTCTGGGAGGCTCCTTCTAGTGGCGATTATTATGTACGCACCACCAATGAGAATGGATTGACCACTCGAAACACTTTGTACAATTTGTGGATTCAAAGCGGAGATTTGTTCGCTATCTACCTCCCTATCATCATGCGAAACTCATAAGGCACCCCTATCCAATGCCCATTCTCACCGTTGGCCTACTCTCTGACACCCATATCCCTTACCGTCTAAAACAGATACCTGATGCGGTACTCGACGCGCTAGCTGGCGTAGATTTGATCTTGCACGCTGGCGACGTGGATGATCCTTTAGTAGTGTTGGAGCAACTAGAAAATATCGCACAAGTACACGCGGTGCGAGGTAACATCCACCTCCAGGATTTTTCTGACGGTGGCGTCGCACTGCCATCGACCATCGAATTGCAGCTCGCCGAACATCACATCGTACTCGTTCACGGGCATCGTCCAGGCCCGATGGGATTTCTCCTCAAGGGCCTGGATATTATGGCACAACAACTAAAACTGACAGACAACGGTCACTTTAACCAGCGCATTGCCCATCGGCTGACACAATCCTACCCCACGGCAGACATCATCGTCTTTGGCCACACGCATCAAGCGTACGTTCAGTGGATCGGGCACACGCTACTAGTCAATCCCGGCGCAATTTGTCCTACGCGAGGAGAACAACAAACGGTGGCCCGGCTGCAATTAGGCCAGGGAAAACCAGATGTAGAAATCATTCCCGTGGGACCTTTTTATCCAAAAAATACATATATGGAGTAATGAATGAGCATTTCGAACCTTTTCTATCCGAAAGGAGTAGCCGTCATCGGCTCTACATCAGAGGGCAAGATTGGCTACGAATTGATCCGCCAGATACTAGACGGCGGCTATCAAGAGGTCTTTGCGGTCAACCCCAAGGGCCAAGGTGTGTTTTCCGTCCCAGGCTACAACACGGTGAGCCAAATTGACCACCCAGTAGACCTGGCCGTAATCGTGTCTCCCACGACGACGGTGCCGGGAGTGCTGGAGGACTGTGGTCAGGCCGGTGTCAAGGCAGCCGTCATCATCACTGCCGGATTTTCCGAAGTCGGCAACGCCGAGGGCGAAGCAGAAGTCAAGCGCGTGGCCGATGAACACGGCATCCGATTCGTTGGCCCCAACTGTGCCGGCATCGTGAACACGGGCCATCACCTGTTCCCGACGCTGGAGACGCGACCGCCTTCTGGACAAGTGAGCATTGTCGCTCAAAGTGGTGCTGTAGGCGGCGTCGTACTGGCTTGGGCAAAAGAGTATGGGCTGGGTATCTCTAAATTTGTCAGCTATGGTAACAAGGCCGACTTGAACGAGATCGACTGCCTGCGCTATCTGATCGACGATCCCGAGACAAAAGTAGTGGGCCTATACATCGAAAGCGTGACCGATGGTCAAGAGTTTATGCAAGTGGTCCAAGAGTGTACCCGTCATAAACCCGTAATCGTCATCAAGGCAGGCAGCACGCAGTCGGGGCAGCGAGCTACGCTCTCGCACACCGGATCAATGGCCGGTGCCGACGCTGTTTATGACGCCGCCCTACGACAATGTGGAGCCATTCGCGTCCAAACCATCGAAGAGATGTTTGATCTCTGCAAGGGTTTTCTTTACGTCCCGCGCCTGCAAGGACGCCGGGTTGCCATCGTGACCAATTCTGGCGGACCGGGCGTTCTCGCCGCCGACCAAGCCGAAAAAGTTGGCCTAGACGTGGTCGAGCCCAGTCCCGTACTCAAGGAAAAGCTCTCCGAGTTTCTCCCCGCCCACTGCGCCCTCAAAAACCCAATCGACCTGACGGTGGAAGGCACAGAGGCCGGTTACCGAGAAACGCTGCTGACCGTACTGCAAGAGTACGACGTCGCCCTGGCTTTAAACATTGCTACTCCGTATATCGATTCTGTCCCCTTGGCCCGGGGTACTTGTGACGCTGCCGCACAAAGTGGCAAACCAGTAGTTGCCAGCTTTTTGCCAGGGCAAATCGTAACCGATGGGGTCGTTTACCTGCAAGAAAGGGATATTCCCAATTTTAACACCGGCGAACGAGCCGTGACAGCGCTGGCGCGCATGGCCGCTTACAGCGAATCGGCGAATCGGCGAACTAGCGAATCAGCAAACCTACGAGTCGACGAATCGCCAAGCCGATTACCTGGTAAAGGGCAGATGCTCGAGCCTGAGGCAATGACTTGGCTCAGGCAAAATGGTATTCCCGTGCCAGACTTTTACTTTGCCAAAACACCGGCAGAGGTAACGCAAGGTTGTCACGAAATCGGTTATCCCGTGGCGATAAAAGTGGTCTCGCCCGACATCCTGCACAAATCGGACTATGGCGGCGTCATCTTGAACGTCCAGGATGAACAAGCGGCCCTAACTGCTTTTGAAAAATTACAACAAGCTGCCCTCTCCAATGACAAAGACTTTCGCGGAGTGGTCATCTATCCAATGATTCGGGGTGCCCAAGAGGTACTGTTGGGACTGTCGCGCGATCCCCAGTTTGGCCCCGTGGTTGCCTTTGGCTTGGGCGGCATCTATACCGAAATCTGGCACGACATATCCCTACGAGTGGCACCGGTAGATCACAACGAAGCAAAATCAATGATCCAAGAGATCAAATCCGCCCGTTTGCTTCAAGGAGTGCGGGGGCAAGCCCCCTGTGATCTGGATGCCCTGGCCGACGTTCTGGCCAATTTTTCTCGGCTTCCCTTCCTCTACCCAGAGATTGACGAGGTAGATCTAAACCCCGTCTTTTTGCTCTCAGAGGGATTGATGGTGGGAGACGTTCGCGTCATACGCAAGAAAACATCGCTTGGTTCGTAGCCAATATCTTTTCCAATACTAAAAAAATGGAGTGAATATTAATGACAAAGCACATCAAACCGCAGCGCGGCCTGAGCGCTATGAAGCCTTACGCACCGGGCACGCCCATCGAGCAGGTACAAAGAGAATACGGTATACAAGACGTCATCAAGCTGGCGTCCAACGAAAACCCGCTGGGGCCATCCCCCAAAGCGGTAGCAGCCATCCAGCAAGCACTCTCCCGTCTGAATCTTTATCCCGATGGACAGAGCTATTATCTTCGACAGGCAATTGCAAAACATGTGGGATTCGAGATGGAACAGGTGACCGTAGGCAACGGCGCCGATGGCATCATCAAACAACTCTGTCTGGCGTACCTGGAAGACAACAGTCAAGTCATCGTCAGTCGTTCCTCTTTCCCAGTTTATGACAAATTTGCAAACACAATGAGAGCGACGCTCATCAAAACACCCTTGACAGAGAAGTATGGTCTAGACCTGGAAGCAATGACCCGAGCGATCACTGACAAGACCAAACTGGTCTTTGTATGCAATCCCAACAATCCCACCGGAACGATCGTCACTGCTGACAAAGTGGATGCCTTTATGGCAACTGTACCCGACCACGTATTGGTGATTTTTGACGAAGCCTACTACGAACTAGTCCACTCTGACAACTATCCAGACACCCTCGAATACATCCGGCAAGGCCGTCACAATGTACTGACAATGCGCACCTTTTCCAAAGCCTACGGCTTGGCCGGTATCCGCCTAGGATATGCCATCGCCCCACCCGAAATTCTGGCTCCGATGCACCAAGTCCGAGGTGTATTCAACGTCAACCTGCTGGCTCAAGCTGCGGGCATCGCGGCACTAGAGGATACAGAGATGTTGACCGAGTCAATAGCGGCCAACCGCTCCGGGCTCCGCTTCTTGTACGGCGAGTTTGAACGGCTAGGGCTAGGATATATCGAGAGCCACGGAAACTTTGTCCTGGTCGAGATTGGTCCACAGGCAACAACAATCCAACAACGTTTACTGGAACATGGCGTCATTGTGCGTCCGTGCACAGCGTATGACTTGCCAAACTTTCTCCGTGTCTCGGTAGGAAACAAAGCTCAGAACGCTCGATTGATCAAGGCACTTGAGAACGTACTGTAACCTAATTAATATCCGGAGCGTTCAATAATCACGCCCCACCCTGTTGGTGGGGCGTGCGCGCTTTTGGCCCAAACCTAGGGTTTTGACTTCCCCCCAACCTGGGGTATACTCAACGTAATCACAAATCCGCAACATGTTGGATGCCGTGCGAGTTTCTGATCCGGCAACCTATAAACAGCCCCAAAAGAAGAGAGCAATGAACGATAATGACAAGACAAAAGAGCAACTCGTCAGCGAGTTGGCAGAATTACGCCACCGAATTTCCCAATTAGAAGCAAAAGAAGCAACGCGCAAGCAGATGAAGGAAGCGCTATGGGAAAGTGAGAAACGTTTTCGTTCCATAACGGAAACTGCCAGCGATGCTATCATCATTCTGAACAGCAACGGGTACGTCTTTTACTGGAATGATGCGGCAAGAAATATCTTTGGCTATTCGATGGGCGAAACTAGGGACAAAATACTCGACTCGATCATGCTCGGGCAATTCTCCGAGCTTTTTCAATTGGCCGTAAAGCAAGTGGCTCTGACAGGAACATCAGAGCTAATCGGAAAGACGATCGAGACGATGGGGATGAGAAGAAATGGCGAGCAGTTTCCAATCGAACTTTCCCTTGCGACCTGGAGAACGAGCAACGCGACCTTTTTTACAGTTATCGCTCGCGACATCACCAAGCGTAGGCAAGCAGAAGACGCGCTGGAAAAAGCTTATGCGGAACTGGTTCGCCAAGAACGGCTGTCCACACTAGGGCAGCTCACGGCTACTGTGGCGCACGAGATTCGTAACCCACTGGGCACCGTGCGCACAGCCGTTTTTGCTATCGGTGACGCTATTGAGCAAAACGAGATGCACCGGGTCGAACGAGCACGCCAACTGGCCGAACGCAACATTGTCCGGTGTGACCGCATCATCCGCGAGCTATTGGACTATACCCGTGACCGGGCATTGAACCTCCGGCCTATACTAATAGATCCTTGGCTGAGCAAGTTGCTAGACGAACAAAACATTCCAGAATCCATCACCTGCACCAGGGAACTAACCGCCGGCATCCGGGTTCCACTAGACGACGAGCTCTTCCGCCGTGCGGTCATCAACGTCGTAGAAAACGCCATTCAGGCCATGTTGGAGCAAGAATCAACAGATAACCAGTTGACGATAAGCACGCGTGTGGCTAAAATGGAAACTGGTTTCCGCGTAGAGATTCTGGTCCGCGATACAGGGCCTGGCATCCACGATGACGTGTTCGCCAAGGTCTTTGAACCGCTTTTCAGTACCAAGAACTTTGGTATTGGGCTGGGACTATCAATAGTCAAAAATATTGTAGAGCAGCACAGTGGGAATATAGAGATCGAGAGCAAAACGGATGAGGGGACCATAGTGAGACTGTGGTTGCCAATAATAAATGTGGATTGCAGACAATCCGAGGAAAAGAACGAATGAATTCACTGCGCGTGTTTATCGTTGACGACAACATAGATTTTGCCGAGAGCTTGGCCCTGCTCCTTGAAGGCCGAGGCTGCGAGGTCGAACTAGCTTTGAGTGGCGAAGAGGCCATTGAAAAGTTTCACCAGCATGATTTCGACATCACCTTTATGGACATAAAATTGCCGGGCAAGAATGGTGTGGAGAGCTTTATGGAAATTCGCAAGCTCAACCCCTCGGCACGGGTAGTGATGATGACGGGGTACAGCGTCGAACAACTTTTAGAGCAAGCGGTCGAGCAAGGGGCTTGGAGGATCCTCAACAAGCCGATTGACGTACACCGAGTGCTCGACATGCTTGAAGAGATCAAGCCAGACGGGATTCTAGTTGTGGATGACGATCCAGATTTCATCGAAAGTGTCAAAATTCTACTGGAAAACAAGGGCTATACGGTCTTTGTCGCCGGAAATGGTCAAGATGCCATCGAACGCATATATTCGCAACGTATAGACATCTTGATCCTCGACCTGCGTATGCCGATACTCAACGGGCTAGAAACCTATCTCGAATTAAAGCAAAACCATCACGTAATTCCCACCATCATCGTCACTGCCTATGCAGATGAAGAAAGCGATGTCATTGCCAAGTTGCGATCAATGTCGGTCAGTGCTATATTGAGAAAACCTTTCGATCCTAGAGAATTACTCAACATGCTAAAGCATTTGTCCCACCAAACAGCCAGGGAGGAGTGAGACACAATGCCAGACAGAAAACACAGAACCATAAACGAACGTTCAAAAGGCCGGGTACTGATTGTGGATGACGAAGAGGATCTGGCTTTTATCCTAGCAGATACTCTTGAATCACGCGGCTATCAGATCGAGGTGGCGCATAGCGCTCAAAGCGCACGAGAAAAAGCAGACTCTTTCAATGCACAGGTGGCACTACTAGACATTCGGCTGGGGCACGATAACGGGGTCAGCCTGATTACCGAACTTGCCGAGACCCACCCCAATATTCTCTGCATAATGATGACGGCTTATGCTGGAGTGGGCAGCGCCGTCGAAGCGATCCACAGAGGTGCCTACGACTATTTGCAAAAACCCCTGGATATGCGCTACCTGTTAGCGACCTTGGAGCGGTGCTTTGAAAAACTCGAGCTTGAAAGAGAGAAAACAGCCGCAGAAGAGACACTGAGAGAGCAAAATGCAGAACTATTGAGACTACAAAACCTGCTCCAAAATATCACCGATTCAATGCCTTCGGCCCTCATCACACTGGCCTCCGACGGGCAGGTACTGACCTGGAACCCGGCCGCCGAGGCATTGACAGGACGGACAGCGGAACAAGTGCTAGGGCAATCGCTGTGGCGAACCTGCCCGGAAATGGAACGTTACCATGAACTGTTCGATCAAGTGTTGCGCGAACACCAGGTCGCTCACCGGCACAAGGAACAATTGACAATCAAGGACAAGACGGTCTACCAAGACACGAGCGCTTTCCCTCTAGAGGCCAATGACCTGGAGGGTGTCGTCTTGCGCATTGACGATGTAACGCGGCGAGTGCAACTAGAAGAGATGATGCTCCAGTCGGCCAAGATGGCCAGCATCGGCGGGCTGGCAGCAGGAGTGGCCCACGAGATCAACAATCCATTGGGTGCCATGATGCAGAGCGCCCAAGTGCTGCAAATAGCCTTTGACACCCAACGCCCTCGCACCCGCGAGCGCCTGCAAAAGTGCGGCGTAGACCCCAACGGACTAGACCAGTATCTACAAGAACGAGGCCTAGTTGACTATCTAAACGGCATTCGCAGCGTTGGCGCGCGCGCAGCCAAGATCGTCTCTGACCTACTCAACTTTTCGCGCAAAACCTCTTCCAAAGTTGTCTCACAGAGCCTGAACACATTAGTAGAACAAACCCTCGACCTAGCAGCAACCGATTATGACCTAAAGAAAAAATATGATTTCCGGGATATCGAGATTATAAACAAGCTAACCCCCAACTTGCCAATGGTGCTCTGTGATGGGCAACAGATACAGCAAGTAGTGCTCAACCTGGTCCGCAATGCAGCACAAGCGATGACTAGAGAGACAAAGAAAAAAGATGAGAACAAGCCGTATGAGCCTCGGTTGACGCTGCGCACATCCCTTACCCCTGATTACTCATTCGTCCGGCTCGAGGTCGAGGACAACGGAGAAGGCATTCCAAAAGCAATCCGTGCGCGACTATTCGAACCATTCTTTACCACCAAAGACGTAGGGAAAGGAACGGGATTGGGGTTATGGCTGTGTTGGGCCATCGTCGTCGAACGTCACAAAGGACGGATATGGGCTGAACCTGTCTCGCCTCAAGCTCAAGGGGCTACCACAGGTGATGGCACCCGTTTTGTGATCGAGTTGCCGGTAACTAGAAACCAACACTCGCTAACTTGATTCTGCAATATCCTCATAATTCTTTATACTGGCACTGGTTCAGTTGGGTGGGATTTTCCCAATGCTAATCAAAGGAGAAAGCAAAATGAAAACCAAAATCAGAACAACTCTAGTCACAGTACTGTTCATGGCCGCCCTGGCCACACCCGTCCTAGCCGGACAAGGCCCACAAATACGAGTGACCCACTCCGCAACACAAGCAGACCAGCCCGACATAGCCATAGACTCGAACGGCAACATCCACATCGCCTACAGCGACAACTATAACACAGACCTGCGCGAAATCTGGTACACCATGCTCGACGCCAATGGCAACACCCTGGTCGACGACACGCGCATAACGCCCAACGACAACTATGATTCTACCCGCCCGGCAATCGTCGTCGACTCGGACGACAAAATACACATCCTCTGGCGGGATCAACGATGGGACGACAACTCGGTTCAAGATGCCACCTATACCAAACTCGACCCCTACCTGGACAATATGGATGGCACACCCGCCATCTCGTCAACCATCACGTTGGTAGACGATACTCGGTTGAGCAATATCGGGAGTTGGACCATCAGCAGCGTTCGTATGGTCCCGGATTCGAACGACAACCTTCACATCGTGTGGGGCGACGACGACACCGCAGCCATATACTATATGAAAATAGACTCGAACGGGAACGAACTGATTGCAGAATCAGCCATCAGATATGGAACTACCGACCGCTCGGTTCTAGAGCTGGCTGTGGACTCGAATGACAACATTCACGTCGCCTGGCCCGATTCCGGGGATACCAGTTCTGACGAACTCTACTATATGATGCTCGACGGCAGCGACGGCAGTACAATCATCGACGCCACGGTGCTCACGACTGACGACGGCTATCATTCCAAGTGGCCGTCCATCGTGCTCGACGCTAAAGACAAAGTGCACATCGTCTGGCAAGACAAAAGAGCCGAAGCAAGTTCCGGGACCCACGAGCTATACTACACCAAACTCGACCCCAGCCTCGACGACCAGGACGGAGACGCCGCCGACGCAGCGTCCATCACCCTGGTAAGCGTGACCCCCCTGACTCCGGACGACGGGAACAAATCCCGTCACCCCGCTATCGCCACCGATGGCCGCTACATCCACGTTACCTGGGAGGAGGACGACACCGACAACATCCACTATATGGTGTTGGACGCCAACGGCCACATCGTCGTCCCCAACACAGCCCTGACCACGGTAGGAATGGCATACCCTTATAATAACTGGACGATGCCCTACCTCGACGTAGAGGCGGATGGCACAGCCCACGTCGTCTGGTCCGACAGCAGAGATGGAGAGCGTGAAGTCTACTATACCCGCTACACCCACCCGCTCGTCAAAACCGTGGACGATGCCGCCCCTGTGCCAGGCCAACCCATCACCTACACCCTCTCCGTCGCCAATACCATCACCACCACCACCCTGACCGATGCGGTTGTATCAGACACCCTGCCCGCCAATGTAACCTTTGCCGGGCCGGTCACCCTCGACCCGCCCCAGGATGGGGCCACACTGGCAAGCAGCGCGGGCGACCTGCCCACCCTCGTCAGTGGCCTGACCCTCACCGCCGGGCAACCCATCACCATCACCTTTCCTGTCACCATCGACCTCGGCACAGAGAGCCAGACCATTACCAATACCGCCGCCCTCACCAGCACCCAGGTTCCCACTCCCGATACCTGGTCCGCCATCTTCGCCGTCCCCATTGCCAACCTGAGCCTGACCAAATCCGCTGCCGCAATGGCCGTGCCGGGTGAGGCTTTTAGCTATACTATTTCTTTTGCCAATGCAGACGTTGGCCTCATCGCTACCAACGTGGTCATTACTGACCTGGTTCCGATGGGACAAATTGACAATTTGTCCTACGACAGCAGTGGGGCGGACATCACCGCCACCCCTGGCGTCACCTACAGTTGGCAAGTGGAGGATTTGTCTCCCGGCGAAGGCGGCGTCATCACCATCACCGGCATCGTCGATTCCGGCCTGGTTCCAGGCTCCTTTATCAGCAACACCGCCGTCATCACCACCAGTGACCCCGACAGCGACCCAAGCAACAACAGCAACCAGGCGGGCGCAATCGTCCTGCAACCGAATGCCTGGCCCACCCTGGTAGCCAACACCGGCCTCACCCTGCCCCTGGGCGCGAAAGACACCATCGCCACCGCCAACCTGCAAGTCACCGACCCGGAAAACAGCCCCGACGCCGTGACCTACACCGTGCAAATCACCCCTGCCCACGGCAAACTGCTGCTCAATAACACGAGCCTGAACGCAGGCGACACCTTTACCCAAACCGCCATCGACCAGAACCTGCTCGAATACGACCACGACGGCAGCCCAACCCAGAACGACGATTTTCACTTTAGCGCCAGCGACCAGACCATCAGCCCCACCATCCGCGTCTCGCTAGACTCGGCGGGCAGTGAGGGCGACAGCTACTCACAGGACCCCGCCATCTCTGCCAACGGGCGTTACGTGGCCTTTGAGTCTGACGCTGCCAACCTGGTCATCAGTGATACCAATGGCTATCGGGACATCTTTGTCCACGACCGCCAGACCGGCCAGACCACCCGCGTCTCGGTCGACTCGAATGGCAATCAAGCGACAGACGGCCACTCTAGCGGCCCCGCCATCTCTGCTGACGGGCGCTACGTGGCCTTTGAATCTAGCGCTAGCAACCTGATCGCCGGCGATACGAACGATGAGCAGGACATCTTTGTCCACGACCGCCAGACAGGGCAGACCACCCGAGTCTCGGTCGACTCGGATGGCAATCAGGCAAGCGACCAATCCAATTCCCCCGCCATCTCGGCCGACGGGCGCTACGTGGCCTTTGACTCTAGCGCTGCTGATATGATCAGTAGTGGCGCCAACGGCCAATCCCACATCTTTGTCCACGACCGCCAGACAGGGCAAACTGTCCTCGTCTCTGTGAACTCGGATGGCATACAGGGTATTGACGACTCTGAGACCCCCGCCATCTCGGCGGATGGGCGCTACGTGGCCTTTAGGTCCGACGCCTCCAACTTGGTCAGCGGCGATGCCAATAATATTCGGGACATCTTTGTCCACGACCGCCAGACGGGCCAGACCACCCTCGTCTCGGTAGACTCGGATGGCGTGCAGGGCGACGATGAATCTGAGGCCCCTGCCATCTCGGCAGATGGGCGCTACGTGGCCTTTGAGTCTATCGCTGCCAACCTGGTCGCGGACGATACCAATGCCTATGCCGACGTCTTTGTCCACGACCGGCAGACGGGACAGACCACCCGCGTCTCACTAAACTCGGACGGCAGCCAGGGCAACAACGCCTCGGAAGACGCCGCCATCTCGGCCGGTGGGCGCTACGTGGCCTTTGAATCCGCCGCCTCCAACCTGGTCGACGACGACACCAACAGCATAACCGACATCTTTATCCACGACCGCCAAACGGGCCAGACCACCCGCGCCTCACTGAACGCGGCCAACATACCGGGTGACAGCACCTCGACCGACACCGCCATCTCGGGCGATGGGCGCTACGTGGCCTTTGAGTCCTACGCCGACAATCTGGTCGGCAACGATAACAACGGCCAAGCTGACATCTTTGTCCGCGACAACGGCGTTGTGCTGGGCATATTTGAACTGAACATGCTCATCCCCGACGTGAAACTGACCAAAGCCGCCGACCCCATCGTGGCCCAGCCGGGCGACCCCGTCACCTACACCATCACTTTTGCCAACGTGGGCCTCGCCCCCGCCGCCAACGTCGTCATCACCGACGTCGTACCCGTGGGCCAAGTTGACAACTTGGCCTACAGCTCTAGCGGTGCGGCCATCACCCCCACCGGCAGCACCACCTACACCTGGAACGTGCAAGACCTGGCCCCTGGCGAAGGCGGAACCATCACCATCACCGGCATCGTCAGCCCCGGCCTTGGCCCGCTCACCTTTATCAGCAACACCGCCGTCATCACCACCGTAGGCGCGCTGGAGAATGATTCGTACAACAACCGCGATACGGCAAACGTATTCATCTTTGTGCCGCCCGGTTGGCCCGCCCTGGCCGCCAACACCGGCCTGACCCTGCCCATCGGCGCGACGAACAGCATCACCACCACCCATCTGCAAATCACCGATACAGAGAGCGGCCCCGACGCCGTGACCTACACCCTGCAAACCGTCCCCATCCACGGCGCATTGCGGCTGGACCTTACAACCCTGAACGTGGGCGATACCTTTACCCAAACCTCCATCGACCAGAACCATCTCGAATACAGCCACGACGGCAGTCTGACCAAAGACGACGAGTTCTGGTTCATCGCCAACGATAGCGCCGAGGGGCGCATCATTCGCGCCTCAATCAACTCGACCGGCGCACAGGCGACGGACGGCGGCTCTTCCTCTGTCGCCGTCTCTGCCGATGGGCGCTACGTGGCCTTTGAGTCCTACGCCAAGAACCTGGTCAGTGGCGATACCAACAACAAGCCCGACATCTTTGTGCGTGACCAGCAGACAGGCGAGACCACCCGCGTCTCGGTAGACTCGGCAGGCGGTGAGGGCGATGACGCCTCTTCCGTGCCCGCCCTCTCGGCTGATGGGCGCTATGTGGCTTTTCACTCGAGCGCCACCAACCTGGTCGGCGGCGATACCAATGGCGCGACCGACGTCTTTGTCCACGACCGGCAAACAGGCGAGACCACCCGCGTTTCTGTGGACTCGAACGGCAACGAGGCAACTGACGGCAGCGCCTACTACCCCGATCTCTCGGCTGATGGGCGTTATGTGGCCTTTTACTCTGCCGCCAGCAACCTGGTCGACGGCGATACCAACACAACAGACGACGTCTTTGTCCACGACAGACTGACGGGGCAGACCACCCGCATCTCGGTAGACTTGGACGGCAATCAAGGCAATGATGACTCCCGCGCCCCCTCCTTCTCGGCCGACGGGCGCTACGTGGCCTTTAGGTCTGAGGCCAACAACCTGGTCAGCGGCGATAGCAATGGCTATGCCGACATCTTTGTCCACGACCGGGTGACCGGGCAAAACACCCGCGTCTCTATAAACTCGGACGGCAGCGAAGGCAACAATAACTCTTCCAGCCCTGCCATCTCGGACGATGGGCGCTACGTGGCCTTTGATTCTAGCGCCCGCAACCTGGTCGACGGCGATACCAACGTCCGGACCGACATCTTTGTCCACGACCGCCAGACGGGCCAGACCACCCGCATCTCGGTGAACTCGGATGGCAGTGAGGGCGACAACTACTCATATAACCCCGCTATCTCTGCCGATGGACGCTACGTGGTCTTTGAGTCTGACGCTGCCAACCTGGTTGGCGGTGATACCAACGGCTATCGTGACGTCTTTGCCCACGACCGCCAGACGGGACAGACCACCCGCGTCTCGGTGGACATGGTAGGCAATGAGGTGACAGGCGGCACCTCGAACGCGCCTGCCATCTCGGCCGGTGGGCGCTACGTGGCCTTTGATTCTGAGGCCACCAACCTGGTCGGCGGCGATACCAACGGCAACCGAGACATCTTTGTCCACGACCGGGGCGCTGTGCTGGACGTCTTTGCATTGCGAATGCTCGTCCCCGACGTGGAATTAAACAAAACCGTCCATTTTCCCTTTGTGGAAACGGGCGAAACACTCACCTATACCATCGCTTTTGCCAACGTGGGCTATGCCGTCGCCACCGACGTAGCCATCAGAGACTTTGCGCCCATCGGCCAAGTTGGCAACTTGACCTACACCAACAGCGGGGCGGCCATCACACTTACGGGCGCAATCGTGTGGAGCGTGCAAGACCTGGCCCCTGGTGAGGGTGGCGTCATCACCATTACGGGCGACGTCAACTCTGGCCTGGCCTCGAACACCTATATCACCAACACCGCCGTCATCAGCACCTTGGGCCACATCGAATACGACCAGGACAACAACCGCAGCGCGGTGCGCGCGCTGGCCTTGCTGCTCGACGATGCGCCCACCCTGGTCGCCAACACTGGCCGCAACGTGCCTGTGAGCTTTACGGTTCCTATCAACACCGCCCGCCTGCAAGTCACCGACGCCGAGAGCGGCCCCGACCTGCTGACCTACACCCTGCAAACCGCACCCACCCACGGCAGCCTGCTGCGGGACGGCGTCCCCTTGCTCGTAGGCGATACCTTTAGCCAGACGGCCATTGACGGCGGCCTCCTGGACTATGCCCACGATGGCAGCCCCGGCAACAGCGACAGCTTTGGCTTTATGGCCAACGACACTGTCGTCAGTCCCACCACCCGCGTCTCAGTGGACTCGGCCGGCGTGCAGGGCAACAATGACTCGTACAATCCCGCCATCTCTGCCGACGGGCGCTATGTGGCCTTTAGGTCTAACGCCAACACCCTGGTTCTGAGCGACACCAACTCTAGCCCTGACATCTTTGTCCACGACCGGCAGACGGGGCAGACCACCCGCGTCTCGGTAGACTCGGCAGGTGCGCAGGTCGGTGATGACTCTACCACACCTGCCCTCTCGGCTGACGGACGCTACGTAGCCTTTGTATCTTATGCCACCAACCTGGTCATAAGCGATACCAACAGCAGCTATGACATCTTTGTCCACGACCGGCAGACGGGGCAGACCACCCGCGTCTCGATCGACTCGGCAGGCGTGCAGGGCGACGATGACTCTTACAGCCCCGCTATCTCGGGCGATGGGCGCTACGTGGCCTTTGAATCCCAAGCCAAGAACCTGGTCGGCGACGATACCAACAGTCGTACCGACATCTTTGTCCACGACCGGCAGACGGGCGAGACCACCCGCGTCTCGGTAGACTCGTCAGGCGTGCAGAGCAACTTGGACTCTTTCAATTCCGCCATCTCGGCCGATGGGCGCTACGTGGCCTTTGAGTCTAGCGCTAGCGACCTGGTCAGCGGTGATACCAACTACGATCGGGACATCTTTGTCCACGACCGGCAAACCGGGCAGACCACCCGTGTCTCGATCGACTCGGCAAGCGTGCAGAGCGACAGTGACTCTTACAACCCCGCCATCTCGGTCGATGGGCGCTACATAGCCTTTGAGTCTAACGCTACCAACCTGGTCAGCGGCGATACCAACAGTCGTACCGACATCTTTGTCCACGACCAGCAGACAGGCGAGACCACCCGCGTCTCGATCGATTCTGGCGGCGCGCAGGGCGGCAATGGCTCTTATGACCCTGCCATCTCAGCCGGTGGGCGCTACGTGGTCTTCAAGTCTGGCGCTACCAACCTGGTCGGCGGCGATACCAACAGCAGCGAGGACATCTTTGTCCACGACCGGCAGACGGGGCAGACCATCCTCGTCTCGGTGAACTCGGTTGGTGCGCTGAGCGGCTTTGACTCGGACGATCCCGCCATCTCGGCCAATGGGCGCTACATCGTCTTTCGCTCTGGGGCCGAGGACCTGGTCAGCAACGATAACAACGGCAGCTATGACATCTTTGTCCGCGACGCTGGCGTCGTGCAAGGAATCTTTGAACTCACCATCACCCATCCGGACGTGCGCCTGGTCAAGACAGTCACGCCCGCCCAGGCGCTGCCCGGTCAGCCCATCACCTACACACTCGCCTTTAGCAACGCCGGAACCCTGCTCGCCCTCAACGTCTCCATCACCGACACGGTTCCCGGTGACCAGGTTGGCGACTGGGACTATACGAGCAGCAGCGGGTTGGCCATTACACTCGTCAGCCAAATCTCCAACACCTGGCTGATAGAGGTAGAAAACCTGTCTCCGGGCGAGGGCGGCGTCATCACCATCACGGGCGTCGTCACTGTGCCGCTGGCAAGCGGCCTCACCTTTACCAACACCGCCGCCATCACCTGCACCCTGGACGGCGATTGGGACAACAACCACTCGGATGCGCCTGTGACCGTGCTCAACGCCCCGCCCGTGGCCGTGGACGACGACGGGGCCACCTTTGAAGAGACGTCCCTCACGCTGGACGTGCTCGACAACGACCACGACCTCAACGGCGGCAACCTGATACTGACCGGCGTGGGAGATGGGATGAGCGGAACCACGGCCATCAGTGGCAGCCTGATGCTGCCCGGCGCGGGAGGTGGGTTGCACGGAGCCACAGCCATCAGTGGCAGCCTAATCATCTATACGCCCACCCTCGACTTTAATGGCAGTGACAGCTTTACCTACACTGTGGAGGACAGCGGCGGCCTGTCCGACGTGGGCCTGGTCAACGTCACCGTCACCAACACCAACGACGCGCCAGTGGCCGTGGATGATAGCTATGTCACTGCATTCGAGACTCGGCTAGATGTGCCTGTGGAACTTGGCGTGCTGGACAACGATTCCGACATAGACGGCGACTCGTTGACCGCCGTCCTGGACAGCCCTCCGGTTGGCGCTTTGGCCCCTAACCCGGATGGTTCTTTCATCTACACGCCGACCGTTGGCTTTACAGGCGTGGATACCTTTACCTACCACGCCTACGACGGCCAGGCCAGTTCGCACGTGGCGACTGTGACCATCATCGTCAGCAGTACCGTCAACAACGCGCCGCTGGCCGTGAACGACAGTTACGACGTCATCTACGAGACCGCACTGACCGTGCTGGCGGGGGATGGCGTGTTGTACAACGACTTTGACGCCGACGACGACCCGTTGACGGCCACTCTGGACAGTTCGCCAGTCGGGGCGCTGGCCTTTGACCCGGATGGTTCTTTCATCTACACGTCGACCAACGGCTTTACGGGCACGGACACCTTCACCTACCACGCCTACGACGGCCTGACCGACTCGAACGTGGCGACTGTAACCCTCAATGTCACCAACACCGTCATCGACCATCTCATCTACCTGCCGCTCGTGCTCAAGGAATAGTTGAACGCGGCTGTGGCAGCCAAAGTTTCTGGACAAATGAGCCCTCTGACCTGTTCGAGGTCAGGGGGCCGTTCTCTTTGTGGCGATATTTCATTTTAGAGCGAGTTCACCACCCTCCTCCCTGCCAGAATGGAAGAAAAGCGCAACATTTCCTCACGGCCATGTCAAAGTGTTGTACAATCTTGTGATAAACGTCGCTTTCCCAAGTAAATTTGGGATATCTAATAGAACATTTGTCTTGACACAGCGACAAAACTAGGTCATAATGGGACAAACAGAACAAAAGTTCCAATATGAGAAAAATAACCACAGAAAATCGTATCACAATTCTAACAGGCAAACACCAGGTCACCACTGGCAAACGATTATCGCTCCGGCGTTTGGCCCAAATCGCCCAAGTTCCCAAAGACCTGGTCTATCGCTTGGACGCAGGTCAAGCCCGCTATATAGACCTGCAAGCGCTGGCACGCTTGTGCGAGGCGCTGAGATGTCGCGTTGGTGACATTCTCATCTGGGAAGAGAGAAAAGAGGAATCACCAAATAATGACCGCTCTGACGAATCCCTTTGACATTCTACCGAACAATCTATTCAACATTCTGAGTTCCCAAACAGGTGAACTTCAGTCTCACTATGTGGCCATCCTGTTGCGCATCTATGAAATGGCCGAGTTTAACCGCTTTGGTCTGACCCGTGAGATGGTCATCGCCGAGATCGTGGACTATATGACCAACGACGGTGTTGAAAGCGTAGGCATTCTAACCAGTGAAATAGAGAAACTTGGCAAGACCCAGGGCAAAAGCACCGATGAAGGAGATAAAACTGATACCTCTCCCACCAACGATACCCACGAGTATGCCAGTTGGATTTTGCGCCGCCTGGTTAGCGCAGGCTGGTTGGAACGAGAACAACAGACTGACTATACCGAATTCATCATTCTGCCCGACTATGCCTTTACGTTGCTAGAGGCATTTCGGAATATCCAGGAGCAAAAGCCCCGCGAGTACACGGGCCAACTGTACACCGCCCACCAACTGATCACCAATGAAAACGACGATTTCTCCCCGGCTCTGGCCCTGACCCAAGCATACGAAAACGTGCGCCAAGTCGTGCGAGGCCTGAATGAACTGAACCAAAACATTCGGCGCTACACCGACCGCGTCACTCGCGAGCACCCCGTGGCCGAATTGCTGCGTTTACAGTACGATGACTATGCCCACGCTTTGGGACCAGCTTACCACGCCCTCAAGACCTCGGATCACATCTCGCGCTACCGGCGCGACATTGTCACCCGACTGCAAGAGTGGCAACTCGATAGCGACTGGCTCGATCACGCGGCCACCGAACTGGCTACCCAAGGCCGTCTCTCGCCCGCTCAGGCCATGAGCGAGATCAACCACTATGTGCGCTTTATCGTCACCCAATTGGAAAGTCTCGATCCGCTGCTGGGCGAGATTGACCGCCGCCACGCCCAATATCTGCGTACTTCGCTGCGCCAAATTCGCTACCAACTGGTCGGATCTGATGGTGATTTCAAAGACCGCCTGGCGCTATTGGCCCGCAGACTTGCCATCTTGCAAGCCGAGGGAAAAAAGATGCCGCCCGACGAGATGCCGACCTTTCAGGCAGCATCCGTCCACCACCCTGACGCCAACAGCTTGTACACGCCACCTCGACACCGGGCACCCTTTGCGCCCAAGCCGGTCATTGCCTCTGTGCTCGACCCATCGGACGTGCAGGCCCTGCGTGCCATCACTTTACAAGAACTGGGACTGGCGATCACACCGGCCAAGATTCAGCGCTTTGTCGGTCAATTATTTAACGGGCATCCAGTCATCCACGTCCGCGATTTGCCACCAGACACCTTTGAAAAAGCGGAAGACCTGCCCTGGCTCATCTACACCATCGCCTATGGCAATCATCCCGAGGTCAACTATGGCATCGAGCCGCTGCCGGGAGATGCAGTGGAATTGGGACCGGTGCGCGTTAGACCGTTTCAGCTCGTGAAACGTAACGTGTAAAACGTAAAGGAAAAGAAAATGGCATTCAACACCAATACAATCCTCGAGTCTACCGACCTGCCGGAGAAAACACGCCGCCAAGTTCCCCGCGTGATAAACCGGCTGCTGGGGAGAACCTTTCTCTACCAGACTGACGAGGCCGACAAAGAAGACTATTACCTCATCCACCGTCACCGGGACGTCTTTGCCGCGTTGTTCTCCGTGGTGGGTTTTACGCTGCTACACGACGACTATCACCGCATCTTTCAGGTCGTTTCAGAATTAGGCTATTGCCGCCAACGGTACAAGCTCGATGAATCACTGATGATCGTCGTCTTGCGCAAGCTCTACGAAGAGCACGCCGAAAAACTCAGCCTGGCCAAAGACCCGGTCGTCACCATCGGCGAGGTGCGAGAGGAATACCGCACCATCACCGGCAGGGAACGCACTTTGGGGATTGTCCAGTACGAAAACATCCTGCGTCGCCTGCGCCGCTTGGGCCTCATTGAACTCGTGGACGGTCGCTCCCTCGATGTGCGCGACAGCGAACTTCGCCTGCGCCTGCGTGGGTCAGTCAAGATGATCTTGCCGGTACAAACGGTGGAAGAGATGGATGCCTGGCTGCGCAAGTACCGGGCAGCGGAGAAACCAGGGAACAACGGAACGGGAAAACCGGGAAGCAACGGGAGACAAAAACAATGAAACAACTGACGCGCATTCGCTTGGTCAACTGGCACCTTTTCGAGAACACGACTATCACCTGCCAGGGCAGCACCTACTTTATCGGTGTCAACGGCGTGGGCAAGTCCACCATCCTCGACGCCATTCAATTCGCCCTCGTTGGCGGACAGCGGGACGTGAGGTACAACCGGGCAGCGATGAGCGGTAGCCGGCGCACGCTCGCCGGCTACGTCCGGGGAGAACTGGGCATCGAAGGTCAGCGTTTTCTGCGCGGTGATGCCACGGCCATCGTAGCTCTGGAATTCCGCAATCCCGACGAGAGCTATTTCGTCCACGGTGCTGTCATCGATGCCTACGAGGACAGACGCTCGCCGAATATTGCCTACTTTATCATCAACAACGCCCAACTCAACGACAATTGGTTCTTTCGCAGCGAGGGACAGGTATTTGACAGTCGCGCCTTTAACCGCCACATAGAGCACTTTGCCCTACCTCCTCAAGCACGCGCTCGTGTTTTCACCCGGCTGGAAGATTATCGCTTCCATTTGCTCAATCGCCTGGGCCAACTCAAGGAGACGTTTCCCGCCAAAATCACCAAGGGAGTGGCCTTTAGTCCCTTGGTCAATATCCGCGACTTTGTACACAACTATTTGCTAGATCAAGACCTAGTAGACGTAAACACGCTGCGAGACCAACTCGAGACGATGCGCCACTTTGAAACTTTAGCTGCCGACGTCCGCCAGCGCATCACCGACCTGGATGCCATCGAAAAGCTAGACCAGGAGCGCCAAGCCAACCGGCGGCGACGCATCACCAACGGCGCCATCCACCGCCGTGCTCAGGCCGACACCCACCTGACCGAACTCAAACGCTGCCGCCTCGAACTCGACCAGAAACAACTCAACCTCAGCCGCCTCGGACTCCAACGTGACGACTTGGCCGAGCGCCTGAACCACGCCCGCCAGGCACTCGTTGATGCCCAAGTAGCCTTGCACACCGATACCACCGCCATCCGTGAAGAATCGCTCCGTGAGGAAATCGCGCGCACCGAGATCAAACTGACAGACCTGCGCCAGCGCGAGAACCAGGTCCGTCAGACCCTCACTTACGAGACCAAAGACGCCCATCACCTCCAAGACCTCCTGATCGAAGATGACCTACAAGTCCCTCCATCCCTACAAGCATTCATAGAAGAACAATCAACCAATAATTCGCAATCCGCCATTCGCAATTTGCAAGACCATCTCGAATCCCTCGGCCATCACTATGCCGAACAACACGCCCTGCTTAAAAATCAGAGCGACCAGTTGCGCCAAGAGGCCGAACAACTCCAACGCGAGATCGTCCAACTGCGCACCGGTGATCGAGACGTCAGTTATGAGGCCGCCGCGCCCAAGGCCGCTCACCTTCGCCGCTTGCTGCGAGCCGAACTGGGTCTTGGGGCTAATCAGGTGATCTATCTCTGCACAGCGCTTCACATTCCCGACGAGTCGTGGCAAGATGCTGCCGAGGGAATTCTGGGACGCAGCCGTTTTGACCTGTTGGTGCCGCCCGAGCACTATGACGCGGCGATGCGCCTCTACCGCCAGCGCCGCCACAAGGATAACCTGCACGGCGTCGGCCTGCCAGACACCGTGCTCATCCTCGAAAACGCCCGGCCCGCCCGGCCCGAGAGCCTGGCCACCGAGGTCCAAACCGACCATCCCGCCGCCAGCGCCCTGATCGACATGCTGCTGGGCGGCTACGTCAAGGCCAACTCGCTCCAAGACCTACGCGACCACCGCACCGCCGTCACCCGAGATTGCTTTGTCCGCCGCAACTATACCAGCCGCCACTTGAACCCGCACTACTATCGCCGCTGGTTCATTGGAGATCGAGCCATCCCTCGCCAGATCGAACAGCGAGAGGAACGATTGGACGCCATCCGCCAAGAGCTATTGGACCTGCAAGTTCAAGATGCTGCGTTGAGAGAACGTCTGGCCCTAACTCAGGACAAGGTTCGCACATTCATCGACCTGGAACGCGATATCCCCGGCCTGGACGCCATACCGGCCCTCGCCGCCGAACTGGACACCCTGCGCGACGAACTGGCATCTCTCGACACCCAAACGATCGAGGCTTTGCAAGCCGAGGTCGAGCGGCATCAGGCAACGGTCGATGCATTCCAAAACGAACTCGGCAAGCTCGATCAAGACATTGGCGGTCTTCAGAACCGCATCCAGAGCCTATCTGAGGAAACCATCCCCAACCTGGAACAACAAGCCGACCAGATCACCCAAAGCATCCACCAATTCCTGGCACAGGAAAACGCGCCAGATATGCTCGACGAGATCACCAAAGAGTATGAGCGGCGTCGCCAACGCAAGCCGCTGGAAACAGTGATGAACAACGCCGCCCGCTACGAAGGTGACTACCAATCTGCCGAGGATCGTTGCCGCACCCAGTTACGTGAGGCCAAACAAAGCTACAGCCTCACCTACCAGTTCGGTTACGACGGCGATGAGGACGCCGCCCGTTACCTGGTCGAGAGGGATCGCTACGTCGAGTCCGAGTTACCCGAATACGAGACGCGCATCGCCGAGCAGCGGGCTATGGCCGAGCAAGAACTGGTCGAGAACTTTGTACACCGGCTGCGCGAGCAGATTGAGGACGCACGCCAGCAATTGGCCTATCTCAACACCACCCTGTCCGGGCTGCGGTTCGGCGGGGAGCGATTCGAGTTTATCACCAAACCCGAGCCCACGCTGCGCCAGGTCTATGACATGATTATGGACAGCCAAAACATTCTAGGCGAGTCACTGTTCGAATCCGATTTTCGTCAGCGACACCAGCAGGGATGGGACCTGCTCTTTGAACGGCTCACCGCTGCCCCCGGTGAGGAACTGGTGCCCGAACTGCGCGAGTTGCAGGACTATCGAAATTACCTGCGCTATGACATCCGCATTCATTACCCCAGCGGAGGCCGAGCGATGCTCAGCAAAATAAAGTCCAAAAAATCGGGTGGCGAGACTACGACCCCCTTTTACGTGGCTATGGCTGCATCCTTTGCCCAGGCATATCGCCTCAACCAGCCGCGCACTTCAGACACCATCCGCCTGGCCTTGTTCGACGAAGCATTCGGCAAGATGGACACCGCCCGCACGGCCAGCGCCCTGCAATTTATGGTCGATAGCCAACTCCAGGTCCTGCTGGCGACGCCGCCCGACAAAGCGGCTGGCCTACTCCACTATGTGGACTCGGTGCGCACTGTCGTCCGCAAGAACAACCACGCATTTGTCATCGAGATCGACAAAGCGCAGATGATGCAAGAATTAGAGGCAGCGTGAAACATGTGACCATCCCTTTCACCCCTTCCCTCGACGTTGCTGCCATCCTCCACATCCTGCTCGACGTGTACGAGCGACGCAACGGCGCTTCACGGCACGCCATCCGTGTCAAGATGAACGATGCCAGCAGCACATTACCCGGTTACTATAGCCAAACCAATCCCGCCCCCCGCGCCACGGCCAACGAGCAATTGGCAGAACTCAAAAAGCTGCAACTGGTTCGCCTCAAATGGCTGTCGGGGCAAGAGGGACACCTGCTCGACACCGTCACACTACAGCCCGGGCAGGCTGAGCCATTGTACGCACTGTTAAAGCGCGAACCTCTGGACAAACGACGCCAGCGCCTGAGCACCTTGCTTCTGGGAGATCGCTTCCGTCTCCTTGGCTGGCGCAGGCGAGCGGTCGATCATTGTCTGAGCCAACTCAAAGCAGGCAAATCACCCGGGCCCTTCAACCTGGACGACGACGGCTGGAACCAAGACCTAATAACCGCACTCCTGGCTCTCTCTCGAGACGAGCACAGGATAGATGTGAAGACAGAGATCCCCTACCGGGTTTTCAGCGTGCGGGTATTCAACGACAGCAAGCGTTTTGAGTCGTTCAAGGGAGCCATTGCCCGGATGGCCCGCCGTCACCAGCCGGAATGGCGCGACTTGTCCAATCAGGAGGCGCTGCGCGAGCTAGGGTTGGTTCCAAACCCCGGACACCTTTACCTCTACGGCCCCTGGCAGTTGGTAGACGATTACGGCCAGGTAATGTCACTATCTGAATTCTACCCATCGGTGGGAATCCCCACGGCAATGGCCTCGCGGGTGAGACAAGTGCGGGTAGATGCCGCCCGCGTAGTCTGTGTAGAGAATCTGACCCCGTTCTACGAACTGATACGCCACCAAGGTCAGGGCCTGGCCGCGCTGTGCCTGTGGGGCAACCCCTCGCCCGTCATCCGCCACCTGCTGCGCTGCCTGACCGACAATCTGCCTTCAAACATCCCCTTGCTTCTCTGGGCCGACATCGACTATGGCGGGCTAAACATCCTGGCCCAACTGCGCCAACAGGTCTCGGATCGCTTTTTGCCTTGTTATATGGACCAGGATACGTTGGAGAACTGCGCCTATTGGGCGCAGCCCCTCTCCTCCACCGACGAACGTAACCTGGCTCGCCTAAAGCAGCATCCTGCCCTGACCGACATGGTTCCCCTGATCGACTATATGCTTCTACGAGGCATCAAACTGGAGCAAGAAGCAGTCGCCCTTTAAAGACCAAAGACCTGCCAGGTTTCCGGAAACCTGGCAGGTCTGGTTTTCGTCTCTCAACTCGATAACATTGGATTCAGGGCACAAGACCATGCCAACGCGGTCGTCGCCAGAATCTATCACCGGCAAAAACATCCCACGAATCAAGCACCGCGGTATGGTTCCGCACCACCAACGGCAGATAGATGTAGACTTGGTCGGCTTGACCTTCCACCGTCCAAGTAAAGGTTACACTGGTAGTCGAGACAAGGTCTGAAACCTCGACCGTAACCGTATACGCCCCTATCGAATCCACTCCCAGAATACCACTGATCAATCCCATCGTAGAGCTAATCGAGAGACCAGGTGGCAGGTCGATGGCGCTATACGTGAGAGTATCACTCTCCACATCGCTAGCCATAATTTCGAGCCACACAGTATCGCTCACAACATCGCTTTGAGCCCCTGGATTTATCACGTCCGGTGAATCGTTGACATTGGTCACAGTGATGTGGACCGTAGCTGTGACTACATCGTCACCATCAGAAACGGTGTAGGTGAACACGTCAGCACCGAAAAAGTTGGTTTCGGGTACATAGGTGAACGCGCCGCTGGCGGTCAGAGTCACCACACCGTAGGCCGGGCCAGTGCTCGGCATAACTGTCAGGGTGTCAGAGGGCACATCCACATCGTTGGCAAGTACGCCACCAGTGTCTGTGATGATCAGAGAGTCGTCCTCGTACACATCATAGCCATCATCGCCCGCGACAGGCGGGAGGTTGGTCACAGTAATGACAATCGTCCCAGTCACCGGATCGTGGATCTCGGCGCCAGTGACGGCAGCAGTGTTTGTGATCCGGGCAAAACCGTCGAGTGCCCGGACCGGGAACGTCAATGTGACGAACTGTCCGGACGCAATAGTCAAATTGTGAGCCAGATAAGGAGGCGGCAAAAGCAGACTGCCCGCCTCAGGTGGTTCTAGTACGACTGGCCCCGCCATAACCAGGCCTGCAGGCAATGTGTCGGAGATGAGACCCTCAGAGAACACACCTGGCCCGGCATTGTTGACCACGATAGTGTAGGTCAACACCTCGCCCTCGGCAAGGGTCAAGGCGCTGGCCGTTTTAGTCACCGTCAGAGTCGGGGCCGCCAGGTCTCCGTCTACCGGCCCGCGGAAGGGATTTCCGTGATCCAAGGCCAGCGCTACGTTACCGGAGGCATCAACCGCCTGGGCAAAGTAATAGATGTTCGTATCGACTGGGGGCAAAAAGGCTTCCGCTACGCCGCGAGCAGCATTGTAAACCAGATCCGCCATCTCCCAACTCGTCTTGCCTTCCTCCCGGTAAAGCACCACCGTCCGGGCGATCTGTCCACCCGATCCATCTGCGGTGTCAGCATCCTCCAGCAACACCTGGAACCTGAGGTATGCGCTGGTACTAATCGCCTCCACCTGCCAGATGCTGGGAGCGATAAAATCGGTCGCCGTGACTGGCGCGTGATAGATCTCAAACTCTAGTTCACTGTAGAGTCGCTGGATACCCACAGTCTCGGTATCGGCCGTAGTAGCCTGGAACTGGCCCGGCACCACCACCAATCGCTCACGAGATTGTCCATCAATGGCGAGGAAACGGTTGATCGTGGCAGGATGAGGCGGATACCATGCGCTCGTCGGGTAAGTGGATTCCGTTTCGACATACAGTTCGTCGGTGACGACACGAGATATAGCAGGATCAAAACCAAATACATCGGTAAAGGTACCGCCGACCATCAACGCACCGTGAGCGATGGTGTCTGCCTCGTGAATATCTCGGCTGTCACGTGGCTGGATGGGTCGCCCGCCAAAGACAATGACGTCATCCGCGCCATCGACGACATAGTATGTCCCTGTGTCGATGGTTCGAGAAACATGACCGAACGAGAAAGGTATACTGCTGGTAAAGACCCCGTTCGCCAATTGCGCCGTCGACTTGAACCGCACGCCGACCATTGACGGCTGACTGCCAGGCGGCACAGTGCTCGTATTGGGCATGCGCACCCTCATCATTGGCAATCCGTAGAGTGTCATCTCGCCTATCACCTTTTCGTCATAGTTGGTCAGAGATCCGCCCGCAAAGCTGTTATAATAACGCTGCTTGGCCTGCAACAGCGCATTCCCCACCGTCTGCGGCACGCGCGCATCTTTCCAGTAGCCCAGTTCATCCACAAAGTTGGCCATCAACTGTTCCGAGTAAGCGATTAGATCAGAATCGCCATAGCCAAAGCCAGTGTTACCTATAAAGGTTGCCCCTTGACGCAAGAATGCCTGGGGCCAATCAGTACCGGTAACCAGTGAGAGCGAATCCTCGTCGGGCACGTTCAGCCCCGAGTGACAGCCGACGGAGAACTCTAACGTACCGCTGTATTCGACAGCATCCGTGATCTCGACAGAATAGACATAGATATCGTACCACGTAGAAGACACAGACAACGTGTACGTAGGTGGGATGAGGGCAAAGTGAGTAAAGTGAGCGTTAAGCGAGTTGAGATCGCTGGCTTGAGTGACGCTGATCAGCTCCATTCGCAGATCGTCGGGCACCCAGTCGTCGCTGATGAGCGTGGTCAGGGTGACAATTCCTTGCGCGTCCAGGGTATCACTGATATTTTCGGCCTGGTCGACCAAAAAATCATAACCTGTTACCAGCGCGTCCCCCGGCGACAGTGTTGGTCGGGCCAGGAAAGCATCAATCATCGTCGCGATCTCGGATGGCTTTTCCACCAACCGCCCGATGCCAAAGTGCGGCAGGTACAACTCGCGCCCGCGCCAGGGCAACGGCAATACACCGGCGTAATAGTCATCGCTGAGGAAATAACGTGAGGCCAACGACTCGGAGATGATAGGCGTATAGGCCATTTGGGCATACTTGCGTTCGTTCGCCATCAGTGCCTCGTCACGGATGCGGCGGTGGGGAATAACCCGGTCATCGCCCACGATGACGATGTATTCCAGATTCGGGTATGCGGGTGCCAACCGGTACAGCAGTGATTTGATGTGCGCGGCCACAAAGTTGACGGCCAACGGGTTGCCCGGTTGAGTGTCCCACACCGAGTAGGCAAAATTGATCGCAGAGTAATCATCCAGGTTAACCAACGTACCACTGACGTTCGAGTGAGCGACCAATGTATTCAACCGGACGCCCAAGCCCGCCGAGGTGATGGTATCGGTACCGGTGTAGAATTGGTTAAAGCGAGAGCCATTGTACAAAATCAACGTATGCACGGTTGTATCAGTGGCAGGAGTGGTAAAAGTGGTAGAGACCGTGTAGGTGATCGGGGTATAACGGGCTGTAGCCGTGGCGAGGTCAGTGGACAGGATATAGGATTGCCCAACCGTTCCCGACGTATGCCCACTGATAGCGATATAGTAAGGGCCTGCTAACTCGTGCACATCATAAACGATCTGTTCGGTAGCGGTCAATGGGTTGGCCGAAATACTGACCAGAGTCCCAATGTTGGCCAGCCCGCCAATGTTGGCAAGCCCGCCAATGTTGGCAAGCCCACCAATGTTGGCCAATCCGCCGATGTTGGCCAGCCCGCCAATGTTGGCCAGACCTCCAATGTTGGCAAGTCCCCCAATATTGGCAAGTCCGCCAATGTTGGCCAGACCACCAATATTAGCCAGCCCGCCGATGTTGGCCAGCCCGCCGATGTTAGCCAGCCCGCCGATGTCACGTAACTGACCACTCTCCTCGTCCACCTCTGGCGCAAAGAGATATATATCAAAGTCCGCGTCCAGGTCACTTAGGGTCACAGTCAAAGTAGAGTCTGGTTCAGGAACATGTATCTTGTACCAATCGACGTCGTTGACACTCGTTAGGCTGCTGGTGATATTGCCAGTAGCACTGATCACTTGAGCTGTGGCGCGAGAGTTGTTAGCAATGGTAACAACCACCGCATCCGTGTTGTTCGTCTCATCCTCGTCTATCGTCGCGCTGGCGATGATGGCCGTGTTGGTAAAGGCGTCACCCCCGATCAGGTCGGGACTGATTACACCGGTGATGATGATGACACCGCCTGCCCCCGGCCATAGGTCGTCCACATCCCAGACGTAGGTCGGACTGGCTCTGGTCTCTGTGATGGTCACGCCGTTGTTGTCGAACGATGTCGTCAGGACAGACGAGGGCACAATGTCGGTGATGATGACGTCGTGGGCGACCGTGGTGCCAGCGTTGCTGAACGTAACCACGTAGGTGATCGGCTTGCCAATGGATGCGACGTCTGGATAGACCGATTTTACGATGACCAGGTCGACATCGGTCGCACCCAACCACTCATCCGCGCCCAGGTCCGGCCCGAGACCATCGGGACGTAGATCGCCGTCAATGTCGGTTGTCACACCCGCATTCACACCCGCGTCTATGGCCGTCGAACCATCCATCAAGTGAATGCCGTCGGGGTTCATTTGGGGGGGCCCAAAGGCATCGGCAAAGGTCAAGACATCGCCCAACCCGCCATGGTCGGTGCCGTTGCTATCCCACAACACACCATTCAAGGTTCCCGTGCTGCCCACCGTAACCGTAATACCCACCCCCTGATTAATCAAGATCGTGTTGGTCAAAACGACGTTGCTGTCAGCACCAACACAGACCCCACTATTGCCACCACCTGTGTTGCCATGGATGGTCGTGTGCAGCAACCGTGGGAATGACCCTTCAGCAATGATGCCCGCGCCGTAAGAATCGGTAGTGTTCCCACTATAGTTGTCGACCAAAACTGTATTGACCAACAAAGCATTACTGCCGGGGCCATTGTAGATTCCACCTCCCAAACCCCAAGAGGAAGGACTAGCAGTATTGTTCCCCACAAAGTTGTCATACAAGGTAGGACTGCTGCCTTCCATATACAACCCACCGCCTACACCATCATACACCTCGCTGGCGGTGTTGCGCTCAATCGCATTGCCACTTAGGATAGCATCGCTTTCCACCAACGACACTCCGCCACCCTCACCAACTGCGCCTCCGCCCCTGCTGCCAAAGTTGTCATGGATATCATTATCAATCAAGTTAGACGGGCTAAATTGCAAATAGACCCCGCCGCCACTACCCCAACTACCAAAACTGGCAACATTATCGCGAATTTCACAATTTTTAATAGTGGCCGTGGCCGTAATTACATAGATTCCACCACCAGCGCCGTCATAGGGTTTACTCCCCCCGCCCAACCCGGCAGCATCGCCGCCAACGATTCGCAGGTTCTCAATCGTGGGGCTGACGTCGCCGGTGATATAGAGCACGCGCCCACCAGCCCACGCATCCAGCACAGTGGGATTGGATATCGGATCCGACACGCTCCAATTGGTGATCGTGTACCCGCCACGCAGGGTCAACGTTTTGCTGATATAGACCGTCTGCTGAAAGCCTCCCCGCATCTCGACCCCGGTGCAGGTACCCGCGACCTTGACCGTATCGCCAGGGCTGGCATCATCCACCGCCCACTGAACGGCGTGAGCGTCGGTGCTGGTATAGGTCTGAGAAGTGCGGACCAGTCGGGCAAAACAGTTGCCCGTCGTGGGCATCGCCTCGAACGCCCCAATGTCGATCCTCTCCCCCTGCACGCGCGGAAAGCCTGGCCCGCGCTGGTCATTGTCAGGCGGAGGACTGAAACCCGGGTCGCCCGCGTCAATGGCCGGGCTGTTTGGTAATAGGGCGTGGGTTTCAATATTGCCGCCGTTATCTTGCAGGATGTCAATATGAGCGGTCATACTGACAATGTCACCCAGTTCAGTAAGACCAGTGCACGTGGCATCGCTGGATAGATTGTGGTCATCAGAAGTGATTGCCCCACCACAATTGCCACCGTTGTTGAGTGCCAAAAGAGTGTGACTCAACGTAGCTGTGCCATCGTTTTGGATCCCGCCGCCAGCAGGGCCAGCATTCTTGGCCACTGTGACATGTGCCAGTGTAATGGTCCCATCAATAAATACTTTGATACCGCCGCCATCCGATGTGATGACCGTGTTGTTGCTGACGGTAACATTGCGCAACATCGCCGTACCACTGTAAACGTCGAGGCCGCCGCCATAATCGCCGGCCCAGTTGTGAGCGACAGTCGTGTCGTACAAGTCAGCCACGTTCTCATAAACATATATCCCGCCACCTCTAAAATTGGCCGTGTTTTCCAGAACACGTTCACTGATCAAATTCATATAGCCGCCATAGGCGTATATGCCGCCACCATAGTTGGCCGAGTTGTCCCGGATCTGCCCTCCTCTCAGCATCATGTTGCCCTGGTCGATGTACATCCCCCCACCTCTGTTGATGGCCGAGTTGTGGTCGATCGCCCCGATACCGCTCTGGTCAAAGCTGGCACTGACACCCGTCATATACACCCCACCGCCATCGACGGCGGCAGTGTTGCTAAAGATTTGTCCATCGCTCCACACTACATATCCAGAGTCGACATATATGCCGCCACCGAAATTTGCCTCGTTATCGGCAATTACGCTGTTGCCGGTTTCGCTCAAGACGGACACACTTAACACATAGACTCCACCGCCGTTGGTGCTGGCCGTGTTGCTCAGGATTTGCGTCCCATCCAACGTTACGCTGCCAAGAGAGACGAACACCCCTGCACCGCTATCGGCCTGGTTGTTCGTGATGACAGTGTTCACAATCGTCAAATCAGCACCGCTATTAAAGACACCGCCGCCATCGTTGATCGGATAGCCTCCCGTCAAATTCAAGTTCTCCAACGTCACAGTGATAGGCCCGGCGACGTAGACCACTCGCACATCGTCACCACCTTTGGCATCCAGGAAAGTAGGATTGGTTATCGGGTGGGGCATGGCCCAATTGCCGGGCGCATATCCGCCACGGATGGTCAGCGATTTGCTCACGTAAACCGTCTGGTTCATATCATCCCGCATCTCGACCCCGGCGCAATAGCCTGCCACCTTGACCACGTCGTCAAGCATGGCCACATCCACCGCCTCTTGCACGGCGTGGGCGTCTGAACTGGTGTAGGTGATAGTCGGGTTGCTGTCCAGTTGGGCAAAGCAAGTATAAGAAATGAGCTCATTCAGCCACACGGTATTGGATAGTGCAAAGTTGGCGATAAAGGCATCCAGGTCGCCGTCACCGTCCACATCGCCCAGGTCGAGACCATAGCCGTCTGACTCGTCCAAAAGTTGCACAATGCTCATAAAATATCCACTGCCATCGTTGATCCAAACAATGTCAGAGTGGCCCCAATTGCCAATGTAGGCGTCCAAATCTCCATCGGCGTCCACGTCGCCCAATTCCACGTCATAGTTGTCGGTAGTGGTAAAAACTTGCCCGGTAGCAGTAAAGAACCCAGTCCCGTCGTTGAACCACACGCCATCAGGCTGCATATAGTTGGCGACAAAGGCATCCAGATCACCGTCATTGTCCAGGTCACCCAACTCTACATCAAAACTGTCCGCAGTACCAAGACTTTGACCTGTGTCATTGAAAACGCCCTGGCCGCCATTGAGCCAAACGGTGTTTGTCGGCGTCGAAGCATAGTTCGTGACAAAGGCATCCAGGTCGCCATCATTGTCCAGGTCGCCCAGCGCCACGTTGGTACTTTTGCCACTGCCCAAGAACTGCATCATAT
>JAAEPW010001369.1 GCA_024232355.1 Chloroflexota bacterium
AACTCCAGTTTCTTGAAAATATTGAATGGTTGGGCGGGAAAGCGGCGTTACCGTTACTCCTCTCCCAAGAACCCCGCGAGCGCCTTTCAACGCACGGTAGCTCAAGCCACTACGAACGCCCCTTGGTAGGACGCGGCGATAAACAGATCAAGCAAGGCAGTGTAGCTGACAATCACAGGTACGGTGCAGCAAGACTCGGTTATCCATCGTGTCGGAGCCACCGTGGACTCGCCACTCGATGTGATGATTATCCCATCCGATTTCCTCGCTGATCTTGTCCCCACAGATTGGACAAACCTCATTCTGGGATCGTTATAAGTATAGCAGTGATTTCCTGCCCTGCAACTTGGTGAAACCTCTCTCGCCAAGGGCGAGATGACGGTGGAAGGGCATTGTTCTTTGTCCACAGATTGCCACAAGAATCGACCTGACCTGGCCCATTGTCCATCCAGGTTCCCCCATTGGCGAAAGCGCTCAAAGCGAGGGCGACCAGGCGGTCGTCGAGTCGTGCCTGCTGGTCGGCGACAGTGTGGTCAAATCCGCTCCCTCGCCGTCTCTCCCTGGTCTGCCCAGGTGGTGTCATTGGTTTGTTTCCCTTGGGCCGGGGGCGGTGGAATGCGGGGTGGGGAGTTGGGGTTGGGGAGGGATGGGGTTGCTGTGCCTTTCGGTGGGGTGCGGGCCTGGGTGAGAGCTTTGGTTTGCTGTGGTGGATGCGGGGTGGTTGCGTTGGGGTGAGATGCTGCCTCAAATGGGGCAATTGTGCTCAAGTGTAGAATGGATGTACTTTCGGCCAAGACGGTGATCCATCAGGGCTGCCAATCTGGCACCGGCATCTCGGTTTTGGCCATTCGCCGCTGTCTAAAGGCGTAGTGTAACTGACGGCAACTCACCTTAACACCTGCCAGATGACCATAGTGGGCTAGCCTCTCCTGGATCCCGCGCACGCTAAATCCCCTCTTGCGCCGGGTGATAAATATCTTGTCATCCGCCACTTGGGGACGTTGCTCCAACCAGGTTTGCATCACCTCCAGGGTCTCAGACAGTAGCCACACGAATCGTTCCTTGCCACCCCTCCCTCGTACCTGCATCCGCCCCACCGTACCGTCGCTACTCACCGTCAAATCGTGGACCTCTAACTTGCTCACTTCTTCCACCCGCAGTCCAACATCCAACATCAGGCGAAACATCGCTTGGTCTCTAGAGTGGCTGATTTGGGTAAACAGGCGTTCGATGTCT
>JAAEPW010001370.1 GCA_024232355.1 Chloroflexota bacterium
ATGTCATTAAGTTAAGGATTTGACTATCTTCAACTAGCCAATTCTGTCGAGTATGTTGACCCAAAACTGGCTTAAAATGCCTTTTCTTTGGTTGTTTTGAGGCTTTCACAACCTCACTATTCCTTAACTTAACGACATTGGTTCACTATGTTATTGACCGTTACACAAGAAATAAAATTATGCTCAAACCTTTGAAAGGATGAGCGGCTGCGTGAAAATGATTTATTGCCAGAATATAGGCGCGAATTTGTCCACCGCGTGAAACGACCCAACGAAACAAACCCACGCCTACATTCTAGCAAGTATGTGATAACAAGTCAACCCATAGATAAAGCCAGCAAAAGCAGATCGATCACCCGTTGCGCATCACCATTGGTATGTACGTGATCCAAAGGTCCGTACTGACGACAATAGTGCCTGTCGCATCGGTGATGCCGCCTCCATCGTCCGCTTCGATCACGCCTGTCCCGGCCATCTCTGCCGTAAAAGTGGTGCTGATACCGCTCGTCGGAGCCAAGCGCCCCGCCGCCACTCCTGTCCCGCTCCACGTCACCGCCTGGTCGCCGATATAATTGTCCGCCACGTCGTATCCTGCGGCCCAGACCGTCAGACTCCCGTCGAGCGCCAACGTGCGGGTGAACACTTGGTTCCCGGTCCCACCTGCCATATCCTCGATCACAATATAGTTCAACGCACCCGGAACAACCGTGACCAATTCCGTCGTGTCCGTAATGCCGCCTCCGGCGTCCGCCTCGATGACGCCTGCCCCGACCTCTCCGGCGCTAAAAGTGGTGCTGATACCGCTCGTCGGAGCCAAACGCTCCGCCACCACCCCTGCCCCGCTCCACGTCACCATCTGGTCGCCGATATAATTGTCCTCCGCATCGTAGCCTGCGGCCCAGGCCACCAGACTCTCGCCAGCCGCCAGCGTGCGGGTGAGCGTCTCACTCCCGGTCCCGCCCGCCGCATCCTCGATCACAATATAGTTCAACGCACCCGGAACAACCGTGATCAATCCCGTCGTGTCCGTGATGCCACCTCCGGCGTCCGCCTCAATGATGCCTATCCCGGCCATCTCTGCCGCAAAGGTGGTGCTGACGCCGTTCGTCTGAGTCAAACGCCCTGCCACTGCCCCCGTCCCGCTCCACGTCACCGTCCGGTCACCGACATAGTTGTCTGTCACGTCGTATCCTGCTGCCCAGACCGCCAGACTCTCGCCAGCCGCCAGCGTGTGGGTGAGCATCTCACTCCCGGTCCCGCCCGCCGCGTCCTCGATCAC
>JAAEPW010001371.1 GCA_024232355.1 Chloroflexota bacterium
ATCATCAAAGGCACCGTGGGCCAGATCGACACGTTCTTGCGCACCAGCGAGAACTATTACATCAGGGGCGGTATCTGGAACGGTAGGAGATGAATGACGCCGGTAAAGACACGATGTACAAACGACGAACAGGATGCGAATGATCGACCATGCCGGAAAATATATAGTCTTTGTGGTGAACAATGAAGAATAGCATTAGGTTTGAACAGCACCTTAACAACCACATAACTAGAACTCACCTTGCCGTCGTACTGTGATGCGAAGCAATCGACCGTCCTGCCAGCGCAGGTGGGCGGTGTTGAATCGCTGGCAGGTGGCTTCCATCGCTCGTTGCTGGTCGTGGTAGACGTAAGGGTCTAGGACAACTTCTATACGATCCTGATACCAGGTGACACGACCTGCCTTGCGATAGATCATCTGAGTTGCTTTCTCCAGCGTCAGCCGCTGCCAATCGGGAGCGAAATAGTGCTGCTTGACCCAGTCGTGCAAGTTGCCCAGAAGAACCTGCAAGTTGAGCATGATCTGGTCTTTCTCCAGATGGCGTTCCCGGCACAGGGTCTCTGTGTCAATCGCATCTCGTGCAGTCGTGCGTTCAGTGAGTTGTCGTCGCAGCGGACAGGATTGGATTTGATGCTGGTGGAGACTGAACAAGAGACGTCGCTGCCGCTTCTGAAAGCGGACTTTGCCATCGGTCAGTTCCTTTCTGTGCCGCTGCAAGCGATTGTGACATCGCTTGGTGGGTTCACCTAGTTGCTGTCGCTGACGCAACTCGTGTCGCTGTTTCACGATGCGGTCTTCCAACTCGGCACGCTGTTGGTCGTAGTTGTCCTGGAGTTGCTGCAACTGGTGACGCAGGTTGTGGATGGCCTCCTGATGTTGATTCAGCTTGTTTTGTGTGACCTCCACTTTCGCCTGCGCTTTCTCCCATTCACGTCGACGGGTGCGCTGGGGAACCTCATCGTAGGTGTATCCATAGTTCTCGTTGAGATTCGCCCCGTTCACCAGTTCGCGGATGCGCAACTCGTTGTAGGGCCAGCGACGGCGATGCAGCCAGGGGACAATGGCCGCTGGTATATGTTCGGGGATTAGGCCGGTGTAAATGCGAGTGGGCTCTGTTTGACCAATGGGACGTAGCAGGACAAACTGACGTGGGTCCTGACTTGCTTTCTTGACATCAGCCCAACACGCAAGCACAGCTTCCCGGTTGGGATCATCAATGACCGCGGTCCAGTCTCCTTCCCAAACAAACTCGGCTACTCGATGATTATGCTGACCAGACAGAACGCTGATGTAGTTGCGGTCTGCTTCAGCATACCGCTTGCCGATTGGCAGACCGCCTGCTTCACCATCCACGATGGTGCACAAGATAGGCCGTTGAAGGGTTTGACTCAGTTCTTCCTCCAGATCGACCAACACGTGAGTCAGATGACTGTCGATGGGATAGTTCCAGCCTCCCACCAAATATCCTTTGGGGCCGTTGAGTAGGAGTTGTTTGGTGCCAGGCATCGTACGCCCCCACATGGTCACGTGACCAGAGTGAGCGTATTCTTTCGTCCAGTGGGGTTTGACGTGCCAGTCAGCGAAGAGGTACAGCAAACTCTGGTCTGGATACCAAGCTTGCGTGTATGTGCGAGCCAGAGCATTCGCCAGAGGAAACCCGACCTGTACACGGGTCAGTTGCCCCAGGAAATGTTCCATCGTCAAGTACTTGTAGGTGAAATCATGCAAGAAGCGAAATCCTTCCCCTTGATAGTAGTACAGGTCTCGTGGTCGCGTCAGCCCCAGGATCGGAAAGTACAGTAAGTGATCCAATTTGCACCAAAGTGTCTTTGTCTCACAAGGGATATGTCGCAGTTCAGCGCAGTCGTTCTCCGCTTCGTACTGCGCCTGAGCTTCTGTGACACACTCCTCAACTGCCTGGGGCACCCCCATCTCTTGCTTCGCTGCCTCCAGGGAAAAAAATCCCTGCATTGTCCAGCGACTCGGGTGACTCTGTGATCAGTTCTGCTGCTTCTTCAGCCGGTGACCGCTTGTATGGCCGCCCCGGCGGTGCTGTCAAGCCTCGCTTGCGCAGCAGGTAGTTGATGTGTCCATCGCTAACCTTGACGCCGAACCTTTCTTCGACCTCTCCAACCAGGGCCGGCGCTCGGACATCTTCATCTTGCTCCTTCCGTTCATACAACCACTCCCGTATCGCCGAGTGCACCTTCTTGGCATGACCATGACGGCCATCAAGCAACGCCTGCCAGGTGCGTCCGCCAGTCTCGTATTTCGCTCGTAAAACGGCAAAACGTTCCTCGTCTACGTTGATGCCCAGCTCTGTGCAGACCTGGACGCGGGATTTGCCACCAGCAACGCGTTGCAGCAATTCCTCATGCCGTTTGGCTTTCTCGATCACAGCCTCTGGATAGTCCATAGACGTACCTCCTGTGGTGTTGTCAACTGCTCAAGTGTACGCCATTTGACCCAGATATCAAGTTCTAACTATGTGGTTGTTAATGTGCGTTCAAAGGTAATGTTAGCGGCAGCGGCGGCGGGGTGATCGCCTTTACCTCCGAACGGAATGACGAGGGAGACATCTACGTCATGAACGCCGATGGCAGCGACCAACGGCGGCTCACGGACGATCCCGCCTACGATGCCTGGCCCACCTGGTCGCCCGATGGCTCGC
>JAAEPW010001372.1 GCA_024232355.1 Chloroflexota bacterium
AGGAACAGTGGAATCTTGTGGGCGATGCTTCAGGCCTGGTAAACGTTTATTAGCCAACTCTCGCAATACTAAGTAAAGTAGTGCACTGCCAAAGTGTGATTATTGTTCACTTTGGATAGCGGTACTTAACTTTTGCTCGGTCATGTTGTGAGAAGAAGCAAAAGTAAACAAATCGCTGTTTACAGGTCTCTGTCGTTTCCAACGTATTCGCAAGTCCCTTTGTTTACGCGCACGCACAGGTGGCGCCTGCCAACACGCTCGGCAGGGTCATCAGGTCTCTAGAAGGACGTAAGATGTAGGTCATAGATTATAGGGAGTGGGCATAGTGGAACGCCGTGAGCATTCTGTTGTTTGCTGGGTCTTGATGGCTCAAGCAGCAATCGTTGCATTCTCTGCTTCCATTGACACTACAGGCCAGAAGACAATCAGCCACTGAGACAGCACCGATTCCGATGCCTCGGACTGACCGCTGGAAATGTCCAGTAGCGGTTTGCAGTTGAGAAATGCTCGCCCATGAAGGCAGCCAACTAGTATGCGCTCAGCTGGCGACTGCCTTTCCAATATCGTACCCCCGGGACTTGGGCTAATTGTTCCGTGCGGCGCCATTTTTAACAGGCTCGGTTAGTGTCGCTTGTCTGGTGTTTAGTTTGCTGGTGGGCGGCATCTTTCTGTACGTGGAGTTCCGGAACACGACGGACATCGACCAGCGGCTGATCCGGACGATCTACTCGGTGTTCGGCGGCCTCGTGCTGCTCGGCGCGCTCTGCCTGGCGCTGCTGCGAGCGCCGCCGCGCGACGGCGACCAATACTCGGATCCGACCGGCGTCGACAACCCGGCCGAAGCCGAGACCGCGTCCGAGTCGGGCGTCGGCATCCAGGACGCGCAACTGGTCGAGTCGTTCTCGGCACAGAATCCCGACGTCGTCGACAGCGTCACTTCTCTACAGCGGACCGGGGGAGAGCGTGGTGCCCGCGCCAGGTCTAAATGGCTGCGCGACTTCAGTAGGCGATCAGTTCTCGCAATAATATTGTCTCTTCTCTTACTTTCGATCGTTGGGATGTTATAACAGACATATTCTCTAAAGCAGACATACGTTATATTAGATACACTTTAACATTATATTAAATACACTTTATTTTATTAATTTCATTCTGTTAGGACCATAGGATCATATTATACTACCTCAGGGTGAGCAAACTACAACTATTGTTCTAACTATTTTTTATCCTCCCCGCCCTTAGGAAGCATGCGGTCAGTGCGGTCAGTACGATCAGTACGATCGGGCGGCGCGGGGGGGAACAGCGTAGTCCCCGGCGGCTAGAGAGCATGCGGACAGAAAGGTCAGTACGATCAGTACAGTCAGGAAAGAACAACTATTTCCCCACCCTCTAGA
>JAAEPW010001373.1 GCA_024232355.1 Chloroflexota bacterium
TCAAAAGGTAATGGCTCAGCACTAGAGCGCGTGAGGTAGGGACCCCACAAAGTCTGCTCATGAGACATGGCTACTGGCACAGTGCAATTTTGCTTACGTTGTCAACGCCGGCAGCTTGGGAACCGTTCTGGTCAGGAACGGGCGTGGAGGTGGCCAACGGGGCCACGAACGGCGCATCAGGCGCCAACACGACCTGGACGACGCCGAGCAGCGTCACACAGAGCAGGACGCCGAAGGACGTCATGACCGGACAGGACAGGACCGGAAGCGGCGAACGAACGCACAGCGGCGAGAACGGCGACCGGACAGGCAAGAGCACGGCGAAAAACGCTGCCGCACCCAACAAACAAGCTACCTGCAAGCGAATACACGACGGAAAATAGGATTAGACAGGGTATACATAACCGTTACAATAATCTGAAAAGGAATAGTGCACGTCCCATAACCCAAGGGAGCTGTCACAAATCTTTGGTGGTTTAGGCCAAAGATCTGTGGCAAGCTGAACCAAAGCAACGGGTCCCCGCCTAACGAGAAGACACCTGGCAGGTTAGA
>JAAEPW010001374.1 GCA_024232355.1 Chloroflexota bacterium
ACCAGCCAAGCGGCAATCATTTGCAGTTTGGCAGGTTCGGGCTTCAAACCGTCGCTAGAAATGATGAAACCCAAATACAGCATCTCAGCTGCTAAGAACAGACACTTAGTCGGTTTGAGCAGCATGCCAAACAGGCGCAGTCAGTCAAAAACGAGCTGCAACACTTCAAGGTGCAGTTCGAAGGTCGGCGTGATGATGAGAATGTCATCGATGTACCAGTAGATGTACTTGAGCGGCAGACCGTGCAGGACTTTGCTCATCAGTCGCTGGAAGATGGCCGGTGCACAGGTGAGTCTGTACGGCATCGTTCGGTACTGGTAGTGGCCTTCCGGCGTGACAAACGCAGTCTTTTGACTAGCGTCCGCACTCAATGGCACCTGGTGGTACCCCTGCATCATGTCCAACTTAGTGATGACTTGCGGCGTTCCCTGGCCCACTGTGTTGAGCAAGTCATCGCAGTGCGGCAACGGAAAGGTGTCTTTGCATGTGACATTGTTCAGTTTGCGATAGTCAATGCAGAGCCACAAAGTGCCATCCTTCTTGCGGACGGCAACTATCGGTGAGCTCCAGGGCGAGTTGGACTCCTGCACCACGTGGATTCGCAGAAACTTGTCCACCTCCACCTTCACTTTGTCTCTGAGTGTGTACGCCAAGCGGCGCGGGGCCTGTCGAATAGGCCGCGCGCCCTCCGTGTCAATTTCCACTTCAATCCCCTTTACCGTTCCCAGTTCACCATGGTCCACAGAGAAGCAATCGTTGTTCTTGAGCATCAGCTCCAGAGCAGCATTTCGTTGTGCCTCTGTCAGGTTGGAGTGCTCGATTGTCAAGATCTCCAATAACTTCGCTCGTCGCTCGGGAACCGTCAATTTCAGCATTTCTGCCGAATTGACGCCCAATTGTTCGATGTTGACTTCCATCGGCTCGGCAGTCAGTTCATTCAAGTCCTCAACTGACAGTTCCTGATGGACTAAGTCCAAGGTGCCGACTTCAGTTCCGGCGCCTAAATCGAACACATGCTCCGTATCGTTGTCAATGTGCACCCACCTGGAAGTGGCGAAGGTAACTTCAATGAGTCCCTCCGCAGTGACCCAGTCTTGGTCCTGCAACGCCTCGCACAAGTGCAGATCGCCCTCACTTGCGCCCGAACAAACCACTTGACATTCCACATACGTCTGAGTGTGCGGCCACAAAGTGCACTTTTTGGCTGTGACTAAACATGATTCAGACACATGCAATCCAAACAAACCAACCGGTTCGTCCGAATCGCTCTCGCTGTCCGATTCGCTTTCAGGCACGCGGGCGTCGCACGACTGAAACGTGTCCTGCCAATTCACATCGGCACGAGCTTGTCGTCCCATCGACTGGCCACAATGAGCGTGTTGGTCATTTCGATTTGATGAATACTGGCCAGTTGCCTCAGGCTGAAAGGCGATGGCATGCGAAGCCAGTGTGCATAGTTGGTATCGTGCCATGGGCCCCAAGGAGCATTGAACCCTGAAGTTGATGGCACATCCATGGCAGTGGCACCAGTTGCCGGTGGAGCCGCCAGTTCCTCTGCCGGCACATCTATCAGACCTGGCGGCCCGTCATCATCATCATCATCTGGTTGCACCCATTCCGGCGCCGGTTCATTCGGCGGATCTGGTTGTATCAATTCGGTCAACAAATTGATTGGACCGAATTCGGACAAGCCCAAGTTTTGAAACGCCACTTCCAGATCCATGTTGTTCACATCGTGTCGCATCAGACCCGCCAAACTATTGAGCATTTTGGCGGCCTCGCGCTGATAATAGGAGACATCAAGCGTGAGTGCTTTGTTGAAGTCGGGCATCACGTCTTGTCCAGTGACTGTCAGTAACCGGACACGCACAGCCATCAGCGCCGGCAAGCCAAGCAAAGCGCAATGAACCGCTTTCTCGACAACGAAAAACACCTGATCGAAGACCATGTCGAATGCCTTCACTTGAGCAGCAAAGAACGTTTCACAAAGCGGCACTTTGATGCCACCAAATCCACATAGACTAAGCAGTTCGGACGCTCCTTCGCGCCAGACTGCGCTCCCGTCTTGTAAATGGCGTAAGCGAATTCCCACGTGACTACAGATGCGGCAGCGCCGCAATCTGCAATTGCTCTGACATTGACGCCTTTGATGTTGCACTGCTCATGAATCAGGCCCGGCGCCATGCCCGGTACCTGATTCGGATTTTCGAGGCATCCCACGTCCCCTGCAGGCGTTCCATTCGGTG
>JAAEPW010001375.1 GCA_024232355.1 Chloroflexota bacterium
GCAGCTGACACTGGCGTGCGTCTATTTGCTGTCGACCACCAAGAGGAGTCTGCCCTTGGGCAGCGACGAATGGGAGCGCCTCGACCGTGAAGTCAGAGCCGGTGAGGTGCTGTACACGCAGTACGGCAGAATTGCGGGTATGACGTGGGCGGTGCTGCAGCAGCCGGCGCAACCATCTGGGAACGACGAACCGAGAGTGCCTCGGATTCAGGAGGACGAGCTCCGCTTGCGCAATGCCAGAGTCAATCTGCGGGACCAGGCCCGAGTCCAGAACATCAAACACTTCCTGGAACGGGACAAACAGAGACAGCAACAGCCCGCTCTGATGGAAGCTGTGGATCGGCTCATGAGTTCAATCGCCGGACAGCCGCCACCGCCTGACGCAGTGCAGCTGCAGGGTACGCAACTGCTGCCTCCTGCCGACCCGGCCGAGGACAACCGAATGGACATGGGTGCACTGGAGACAGAGATGAACCAGGGCGATGTAGCGATGGGCGATGGCAATGGAGCACACGAATCGGAATGCATGGAGAATGGGGAAGTCGCCAAGGAGGCCTAGCTGCTGGAGCCATTTGGTTTTGTTACATTTTGTGAGTTGTACCCTTTGTCGTGCTCTTACTGGCCCATTACGAGTACTGCTGGGGCACGGGTAGGGTCCAACTCCTCGTTTGTGCAGAGTCCAATGCAGGTGGTTGCCCTCC
>JAAEPW010001376.1 GCA_024232355.1 Chloroflexota bacterium
ATAGCCAACGAACTCATCCCGGCCTCGACAGCCAACAGATTCGGAGTATCACAGGACGCATCCTTTAATCTCACCACGACCGTCAACAGTCATACGTTCAGAGATGACATACTTTTGACACTCGTCACCCTGGCGTTTTTTGCCATCGCCAATCGGATTTTTTACCCTCCCAAACCCAAACCCGCTAAACCATCCAAGTGGGGCGAGATTCATAAATAGACAACCATACCGTGGGCAAAAGCCGGTTCCAGATCAAGGCGAGCGGCAGGCGCCACACGGGTTCCAAGGGGAAAAAGTCGGAATCGGTCTCCCCGGTCAAAGGTCAGGAGGAAACGGCGTATGCACTACAAGATTATGGCTCTACTCTTATTGGCACTCTTGCTTTTGGGCTGTAACGCGGTTGAGGTCGTGACCCCGCCGGGGGTGATTACACCCACTCCACAGCCGGTCGTTGCGACCATCACACCCATACCCACTCCCACTCCCACGCTGTTACCGGGGCAAGGAAATGAGACATCGAGCGGAATACAGCAGGTTATCTTTGTCGCCTTTCTACCCCTGTTGTTGCTCGGGTCCGCGTGGTTCTTGCTGGAATCCTTCTGGTTTGAGTACTTTCGCCCCCAGAGTCTAGACCTCACCAAAATACAGGTCAAGACTCAAGACGGATTATTTATGAACCCGGTCGTCTCTATAACAGCGCGCAGGCAGCTATCATTAGCTGCCTTTCCCCCAAGATGGGAGAGAGCCCGAGGCTTTGTCGAAAAAGAACTTGAACAAGTCTTGATGCAAGAAGCAACGCGTCTGCGATCTATAGACGATCTGGAACTCAAACTCAGCACAATAACAGACGACTTTATGCATTTGCCCGTCATTGACGAGCTATCGAGAGACTTTGGCGTCCAAGTGATCCGTTTCAATATCGAAGCCAGGTACCCACAAGAGACCATAGACGCCCTCAACAGAAAAGCCGAAGCGGTGGCGGGGGGAACAGCTTACCTGGCCTTTGCAGACGCCGCAGAATTAGAGCCTGATTCAGCCGAGTGTAGAGAACTCTACACAGTCTATCAAGAGACCACCGGTCAAGTTGACGCCTATCGCAATCTTGGCGGAGGCATAACCAACCTGGCCACTGTGCTCAAATCGAAAGAACAAAGCCAAGGAGAAGGCGATGCTTCAAGTGAATGAGGATACCAGACGACTTGTACACAAGATACTCAAACTTGTTTTCGCGTGGGTTCCGGTTATTATAGGGTTTGGACACCAATACTTGATGCGCTCCGAACCAAAGCATGGCATCTATGTGTTTCTCGACCCACCTGGATATATCCGCCCCCAGGTAACCCTGCAAATCACGTGGTGGTTCATGTTACTCATGATGTCAGGGCTGCTAACCATTTTATTGGCCACAAACCGGATTAAAAATACACATAACCGCGCCATCTACCCTTACATCTATCTCTTATTCTTACTGATACTTGTCAGGCCAGTGTGGCCAAACTGATCAAACTCTCTGCTCTCTGTGATCTTGAGCAATGCGGCCCGCCTGCACGCCAAACGAAACCGCGCGCAGGCGGGTTGCTTCTGGACAAATTTGTCACCCCTACCCTCTGGTAGTATAATCCCTAACATCACATCCAGACATCGCGTTACTCTTTAAACAAGGGTGCGTTTCATAAGGGTTGTAGGAAAGTTGGCAACTTGTCTCAGGGCAGTTTGGCAAATTGCCCCACAATCGAAAAAGCACTCCCAAACGATAAAGGACAGACGAACCACTAAAGGATGAAAAAAACACGTGACGGCGCACTGACACACCTGATCTTGCTGGGGCTGCTCTGCCTGGGACTCGTCGCCGCCTGCCAGAAAAAAGACCAGGAGACAATCCAGCCCCCTGTGGTGACCCTCATCCTGGATGGGCGCGAGCGCCATCTTCAGACCAGCGTCGAGACCGTCGGCGAACTGCTGGCCGAAGTAAGCGTCGAACTGGGCGACCTGGACCAGGTGCAACCCGCCGCCTACACCGCCATCACCGACGGCCTGACCATCACCATCGTGCGCGTGCGACACGAAACAGACACGGTGGAACAAACCATCCCCTTTGAAGAACAAATCGTATATGACGCCACGCTGTCGCCCGATGAGAGCCGCATCCTCGAAGCAGGCCAAAACGGACTGGAACAACTGATTTACCGCATCGTCTACCACGACGGC
>JAAEPW010001377.1 GCA_024232355.1 Chloroflexota bacterium
TAAGGTATCTGCTATAGGATTGTTTCCTGTTTATATTTAGTCAACTTGTGATGTTTCAGACGGTTTTGCAGGTTTTTGGTGAATCCCGTGTAATAACGGTTAGGAGCTGTTTCGGATTGTAGAATATATGCGTAGTAGAAAGAAGATTCTTTCATTTATTTCGAAAGGTATTTATGATTGATTTTTCTCCTGATTGGCTTGCCGAGTCGTAGCTTGGAGCAGGTAAAGCATTATCACAGATGTGCCCGACTTCGTGACCTTGGACCAAATAAAACATGGAAAAATAACAAGAAATAGACTAGGATTGCGAGGGAAGAAAGATGGAGCCCCCTCGCGTTCCTTGGCTAGAGCGTAGTAGGGGGCTCCTGCCACCACAACTTGAAATGGCAGGAGCTATGATACCACCAGAAGTCCTCAATCGCAAATCATTATATTCCCTTCTTTACGAAATAGATCAGAACTTAACAGAGCAGACACGAGGCCAAGGTTGCCCTTCTGCGGGGGTCCACTACACAGCGCCCACTATCAGAGAAAGCCTCGAGGTGGGCCCCCGGATCTGGAAGAGGTATTTGAGGTTCGCTTCAGTCTGTGCTGCGGTCGACCGGGTTGCCGTCGCCGGGTCCTACCGCCATCGGTTCGGTTCTGGGGCCGCCGGGTCTACTGGGCTCCAGTGCTGCTGTTGGTTAGCGCCCTTCGGCAAGGTAACCCGGTCTTTACCTTTGAGCTACTCAAGGCGCTTTGCGGGGTATGGCGATCCACCGTCAACCGTTGGCAGAAATACTTCCGGGATATCTTTGTCCAGAGCGTCGGCTACCGGCGTTTGCGCGGTCACCTGATGCCACAGAGCACTTCTGGGCCATTGCCTGCATCCTTGCTGGCAAGGTTTTGCCAAACCTGTGCTGATGATCCCCAAACGGCGTTGGTGACCTGCTTGACAACGCTTGCCCAAGGCCCGTGATGGCCTAGATCGGCGAGGAAGACAACATCTCATGGTATTTCACGCAAAAGATAGGCGGCTGTTAAAACTCAGAAAATAAGATACATAGGTGAGAATCGATTCGATCCTGTTTACCTCCATGCAGGAGGGCAGTAGAAGCGAACGGAAAGGAAAGATCCAATGAGTGATTCTCAAATGCCCATGTGGCAACGCTGGGCACAGTTCCGATTCTCGGTAATCGGTGAGCTGTTGGCCAGCCCGCCGCGAAAGGGGCAACTGCAAGGGGTCCTGGAACAACTGGCAGAAAGGACCTACCAGCATCCTATTGACGACAGCCGGCAGATGGGTATCGGCAAATCGACTATCGAGAAATGGTATTACAAGGCCAAAGGCGCACCAGATCCGATCAGCATTTTGGGTCGGAAGATCCGGTCTGACGCCGGCATCCGCTGGTCCATGTCCGATTCCCTGCTGGCAATGCTGAAAGCACAATACGAGGCCCACCGTCGCTGGAATGTTCAATTGCACTACGACAATCTTCTGGCCTTGTCCCTAGAGCAACGGGAACTCAAGCCGATACCCAGTTACAAAACCGTGTTGCGTTGCATGCGTGACAACGGCTGGTTGAAGATCCATGAGCCGGCCCAACCAAGCCACGGACAGCAACGAGCTGCCGAACGACTCGAACGCCGGGAGGTGCGCAGCTTTGAAGTTTCGCATGTTCACGGCCTCTGGCATCTAGATTTTCACCAAGCGAAAATCAGCATTCTGGACGCATCAGGCCGATGGCATCGTCCGATAGCACTGGCCATCCTCGACGATCGTTCCAGGTTGTGCTGTCACCTGCAGTTCTACATGGCAGAAACAGCCGAGTGCTTGATCCACGGTTTGACGCAAGCGCTCATGAAGCGTGGGCTGCCTCGGGCGTTGATGACCGACAACGGCGCTGCGATGCTGGCCGAAGAGACCCGGCAAGGTCTGCAGCGTTTGGGCATACAGCACGAAACCACGCTGCCTTACTCACCGTATCAAAACGGTAAACAAGAAGCCTTCTGGGGTCAGTTGGAAAGCCGTCTGTTAGAGCTTCTGCGAGGGGCAAAGGACCTGAAGTTGTCTTTCGTCAATCAGGCTGCTCAAGCTTGGGCTGAACAGGACTACCAGCGTAGGCGCCACAGCGAGATCAAAACAACACCTTTGCAGCGCATGCTCAGCGGTCCCGATGTGTCTCGGCCTACACCGGACAGCGGATTATTGCGCTTATCCTTTACACGCCGTCTGAGCCGGACCCCGCGTCGCAGCGATGCTACTGTTGCGGTGGGCGGCATCCGCTACGAACTGCCGGTTCGCTTCGCTCATCTACAATCGGTGATTCTGCGCAGTGCTCCCTGGGACAAAAGCCAGATAACCCTGGTCGACCCGAATACAGGTGCTCCGCTGGCACGGCTACTGCCTCAGGACAAAGAAAAAAACGCTTCCGGCATGCGCCGGAGCATACATCCGAATAACGCTCCCGAAACCGGTGAGCCAACTGCAGATCCACTGCCGGCACTGTTGCGCAAATGGATGGCCGATTATGCGGCCACCGGACTGCCCCCGGCATATCTGCCCAAGGAGGAAATCAACCATGAATGATACCGACATCCGAAGCCTCTACGGACTCAAATACAATCCCTTCCTACCCGATTTGCCGCCCGAGGCGCTGTATACATTACCCGAAACCGAACATTTTCTTCTGCGCATACAGCCCATGGCCGCACAGGGCGGATTTGCGCTGATTACCGGGGGACCGGGTCTTGGGAAAAGCAAGGCACTACAGATAATCGCTCTTCAACTCGAAGAGATCCCGGATCTTACCATCGGCGTGATGCAGCGACCCCAGAGCAAGTTAGGTGACTTTTACCGGGAGCTGGGAGAGCTGTTTGACGTCAGCTTAACACCGGCCAATCGCTATGGCGGCTTCAAGGCTTTGCGCAATCGCTGGAAAACCCACTGCCAATCGACATTGCTACGACCGGTGTTGCTCATCGATGAGGCCCAACAGGCTTCTGCTGAATGCCTGACGGAATTGCGCCTGCTGCAAAGTCATTACTTCGATTCTCAAAGCCTGCTGTTTACCGTTCTTTGCGGCGACAATCGACTGCCCGACAAGTTCAGAATCGACGAACTTTTGCCCCTTGGCAATCGTATTGGCCCACGGCTTGTGCTATTGCCGCTTTCCCCGGAGCAACTAAAAGACAATCTGAATTTCTCACTCGATCAAGCCGGTAATAGCCAGCTGATGACTCCGGAGCTCATCCAGATCTTAACAACACACGCTGCTAACAACCCGCGTGTATTGAACCAGATGGCTGCTGAGTTGCTGGTGGCCGCGGCAGAGAGGAACCTGTCACCTATTGACGAATCGTTATTCCTGGAGCTGTTCTCGCCAACCGTATCCACACCTCGGCGCAAGACAAGTACCAGTCAATAGCTCTTTAGAACGGGTGTGAAACCTACTCAACCTGACAAAAAGGAGATATCTGCTATGGAGCTAAAGAACCAGATCCTGCCCATCTGCAGGGCAAATGAACTTGAAATCCAACAACCCGATCAGATTTGGCTCATTGAGCAGATATGGACAGAAGGCGCCGTCGGAATCATCGGCGGCGCCCCCAAATGCTGCAAATCATGGTTTGGTTTGGATATGGCGGTAAGCGTGGCTTCCGGCACCGATTGCCTTGGGCGTTTTGCGGTAAATCAGACCGGCCCTGTGCTGGTTTTCTTGGCAGAAGATGCCGGCCCGGCTGTCCGTGCACGGATCCAAGCTCTATGCACTCAGCGTAATCTGGATATTGATCATCTCAATCTCTACGTGATCACTGCCTCAACGCTGCGTCTGGACCTTGGCGCTGATCAGCAGCGACTGGATGCAACCCTGGAGCATCTGAGCCCACGGCTTTTGCTGCTTGATCCCATGGTCCGCTTGCACCGCCTGGATGAAAACAACGCAGCCGATATCTCCAAACTCCTTGGCTTTGTCCGTGAAATGCAGCGTAGCCATCACACGGCCATTGCCCTGGTGCATCATGCCGGCAAAAAACACCGCGCTCAACCCGGTCAAGGGCTGAGAGGCAGTTCCGATCTGCATGCTTTTGGCGATTCCAATGCCTATCTGGCTCGCCGTGACAAGCGGATCATTCTGTCAGTCGAACATCGTTCGGCAAAATCAATGGATCCGCTCCAGCTGGAGCTTGTCTCACGGTCAGACGATCGCGCTGCCCACCTTCAGATCGTTGCGGGCACGGATCCGGATCCTGCCGTACCCCTAGCTGATCGGGTGCTGATGCTCCTACAAGATGCCACTGGTCCTCTGACTCGTACGGCCATAAGGGAGCATCTCAGGGTCAACAATCAGCGACTCGGCCACACACTGGACGATCTCAAGATTCATGCTTTGGCCCTTAAGACATCTAGCGGCTGGATCGCTCCGGCGCCACAGCGGCCCAAGCAGCTGTCCATAGACGCTGTTGCAGTATCCGACTGATCCCGTCTCATCTTGTCTCCGCCGATAGCTTACGAGCCGCCACAACCATGTCTATCGCAAACACAATACGGCTAGCGATCTCCAAGGGGCGTCTTCGTGATCATAGATAATTGCTGTGAATCGTTCCGTTCCGTAAAACCATAGGGGCGCGCTCGGAACGGAACGTCGAATGCTGCATCAGAGGGGGACTTGTTGTGCAAGTGTTCCACAATAGCTCTTGGGTACGGTCACAAATCGTACTCAACATCTGCCCGGTGAAACGGAGACAGGCTCTGCTGGGGAGCAACCTGTCAAGGGATAGCCGGGTGCAGGTGGCATTGAATAGCAATGCCAAGAGGGGACAGCACACACCTGTTGCTGTCCCCTCGCACCTCGATCACAATATTCAAGCCTTCCTGCCTATGCCTCTAAAAACCCATTAAGATCAGAACGCGATGCGCATACAACCCCCGTTTACATCCCTCCATTTAGCTTGGCTACATGTCCTTCAATTTTCGAGTCCACTCTCACTCTGTTCAATCAACCAAAGGTCATGCCGAAGGCACGGCAGTTGGTTTCAATAAATCCA
>JAAEPW010001378.1 GCA_024232355.1 Chloroflexota bacterium
GGCTTGGTTCAACCTGGCTTTTTGCAGAATTTGGATACTTTTTTTTTGATTTCTCGCAAGCTGTTGCCCGCCGGTGAACTTGGAGCAGCAGCAAAATAAAAAGCAATCGATCTGCACGCAAAGTTCATCCTTTTAGTATAGGAATATGACAAAAGATGTCAACTAGAGCGTGATACACTAGCGGGCATGGGAAAAGATCAGAACATCATAAAAAAAGGAGACAATATGGAATACCGCACGCTGGGAAAAACTGGCATTGAGGTCAGTGCTATTGGATTTGGTACAGAGCACCTGCCCCCGCAAAGAGACATCATGGCCGAGATACTGGCCGTGGCCGTCGAGGCCGGGTTGAACTATATCGACGTCTTGCAAACCGACCCCGCCGGCGATGGCACATATATTTGGAACGATCTTGGCCCGTTGCTCAAGCAACACCGCGACAAACTAGTTCTGGCCGCACACTGGGGCATCGGCCCGTCGTATGACCTCCCCTATTGCCGGCGCACCTTTCCAGAGGCCCTGTCACGTGTCGGAAATGATTACATCGACGTGGCGATGATGACCATGGTCGGTGAAGACGGCCGGCAGCAAGAGTGGTTGGACGAGTCAATAAAAGAACTGAATCGCTATCGAGAAAAAGGACACATAGGCTGCATTGGCGGCAGCGCGCACGATGTTTCCAAAGCCATCAAATTGGTCAACAGTGGCGCACTAGACGTGTTGATGTTTGGCGTCAACCTGACCCAGCATGGTGACGCACAGCATCAAGCACTCTATGAGGCTTGCACTGCGCAAGGTGTGGGATTGGTAGCGATGAAACCCTATAGCGCCGGCCTGCTGCTCAACGTGGACGGCAAACCTACTTCCATAACAGCGACGCAATGTCTTTCTTATACGCTCTCTCTGCCGGTGTCTACGGTGGCGGCAGGTGTGAAAAATGCAGATGAGATGCGGGCTGCGCTGCGCTACTTTAATGCCAGCGCCGAAGAAAAAGACTTTCAACCGGCGCTGAGCAATGTCCACCGCGATCTAGCCGGACACTGTGTCTACTGCAATCACTGTCTGCCCTGCGAGCAAGGTATCAAGATCACGTCCATCATATCGATCGTAAATTGGGCTTTTTGGGGCGTGCAAGACTGGCTAAAAGGCATGTATGCCGCTTTGCCTGTCAAACCATCGGCTTGTATCGAGTGTGGTTCTTGTATGGAGCGCTGCGCCTTTGACGTAGATGTGATTGCCAAAATGCGTCATGCCGTAGCCTTGTTCGAGTGGGATTTGTGGCAAAAATACAACGAGGCCGATTTGCAGGCAATGGCCCGCAAACTGGGCATAGACGGGTCGAGCGATATGCCAAAAAGAAAACTGATCGAAAGCATCAGGCGCGCTGATGCCGAGCTGCTCTATGAGGGTCTGCGCCCGGCTTGATCAAAATATGTGACATCACCTTTATACAAGCGCAGATTTGTTGTTTATCTGTGTTTAGCAGTCCGACAGTCTCCCTCTCGAGTGTTGTTTTCACATTGCTCTCAAGGGATCGTCAGATCCCGCCGTCGGGCCGCCGGATCTGGCGATCCGGCTAGAGCATAGCCCCATATACGGGAGTTGCCAGCCGTCAACACTTGACGGGGAGACTATCAGCAGTCCACATGCGGTTATTGTTACATCCCCTCAAAAATCTTGCCCGGATTGAGGATGCCATTGGGGTCCAGCAGGCGTTTGATGCGCTTCATCACCTCCAGGCTGGCGCCGTGCTCGGCGGCCATAAACTGCCGCTTGCCGATGCCCACGCCGTGCTCGCCCGTCGCCGTCCCGCCCACAGA
>JAAEPW010001379.1 GCA_024232355.1 Chloroflexota bacterium
ACCACGTTCCGGCGAGTGCATTACGTCGAGCAGCCAAGTGGACCAGATTCCCGACGGCGTCCGACAGTCTCAAGTCTGGTCCGAAAGTTAATCACGTAAAATTGTCGGATCTATTCAATATCAAACGCGGTCTAGTTACAGGCGCGAACAAGTTCTTTATCCTCACCCTCGACCAGGTATCAAAGCATAAACTCCCGAGCGAATTTCTAGTACCGATTCTACCCAGCCCTAGATACCTGATGACGAATGAGGTCAGGGCCGAGGCCAACGGACATCCCATCACAGACCCGCAACTGTTTTTATTGGCCTGTGATTTGCCCGAAAATGATGTAAAAGCCAACTATCCATCCTTGTGGGAATATCTGCAGATGGGTATGCAAAAGGGAATTGATCAACGCTATTTGTGCAGTCACCGCTCTCCCTGGTATGCCCAAGAAAACCGTCCTGCATCGCCTCTCCTTTGCACATACATGGGCCGTCAAGGTCTGAAAAACGCCACGCCATTCCGTTTTATCCTCAATTACTCTACAGCCACAGCGCCAAACGTGTATTTGATGTTGTATCCCAAGCCCGCTCTGAAAAAGGAACTCAAAGACGACCCCAATCACCTCAAGGCTGTTTGGCAGATTCTGAATGAAATTTCGCCAGAGGTATTAATAGGTGCGGGTAGAGTCTATGGAGGAGGCCTGCATAAAATTGAGCCAGGCGAGCTGTCCAACACACCGGTTGATAGCATTTTGGCGATTTTCCCAGGTTTATCGAGTATTGTGCAAACTCAACTGTCCCTCTTTTAGCTTGCCCGGTCCGCTCATCCCACTTAATCCAAGTTGACCACATAAGGAGCCTATAGTGATCCGTAATTTGATCTGGGACGTAGACGGCACAATTTTCGACACCTACCCCGCCATGGCCAGGGCCTTTGGCGCGGCGCTCAACGATCTGGGAGCAGAGGCCCCCCTGGAGCGCATAGAGAGCCTGGCCCGGCAAAGGGTGAGCCATTGCGCGGCTACCCTGGCCCGCGAGGCCGACGTGAGCCTGGAAGATTTGAGAGACGGGTTTGCGCGCCGCTTCAAGAGCACTCGGCCCCAGGTGCAAGTCCCTTTTCCCGGCGTGGTCGAGGTTTGTGAGTACGCGTGCTCTATCGGGGGCACAAACGTCATCATCACGCACCGAGGGCGCGAGTCGACCCTCCAGCTCCTGGCGGCGCACGAGATGGGGGCCTATTTTGCGGATATCTTGACGCGGGGCGACGGTTACCCCAGAAAGCCCGACCCGGCGATTTATGAGGCGATGATCGAGAGGCACGGTTTCGGGCGAGAGGAGACGCTGGCGATTGGGGATCGGGATATTGACGTTTTGGCCGGGCAAGCGGCTGGCGTGCGCACGTGTCTTTTTGGGAGCGCGTCAGACGAGGTCGCTGCTGATTTTACGATAGCGGATTACGCCGAACTGCGCCAAATTTTGGTTGCAGAGAGAGACTAGCGACGCGGAGACCCCGATGCAGAAACGCACAGTCTTGACCCTGGCATCAGCTTGTATAGTCTTGTGTCTGGTGGCTTGCGTCATCGTCCTTGCGCCCGTCATAGGCGACACGATGGCCCACGACCGCAAACTGCGCCG
>JAAEPW010001380.1 GCA_024232355.1 Chloroflexota bacterium
CAGCCAGGCGGGCCTGAGCAGCGTGGACCGTTTCACCCGCTTTTACGTGCTCTGGCGCTATGCCTACCGCCAGGGAACCATCGACGGCGGCGAGGCCATCGTCTTTGCCTATCCCCAGCACGTCGAACTGGATGGGCCGGATGGTATCACCTCTGGCAGCAATCCGCTGGGCGAAAAGTTGAAAGGTAAGTACCGCCTGCGCGACTTTAGTGAGCGGGGCGACGACGAAAAGCTGGGCCTGCCCCACGCGGGCGAATCCGCCCCGTTGATAGACGTGCTCCATCGCCTGCTCTGGCTGGTGGAACAGCAACCCGTCCTGATCCCGGCCTACCTGGACGAGGCCCGGCCCGACGTCGAGCGGCTGCGCATCGTGGCCCAGACTTTGGCCGGGCAGACGTTGGCGGGTAATGGGGATGGTGGGGGCAAGTCGTTGATCGCTGCGCGGGGGGCGGAGGCTGCGGCGCTGCGCAAGTTGACGACGAATTGGCGGACGTTGGTTGAGGCGCATCGTGGGACGTTGGTATAAACGCCAAGTTCAGAGAAGGAGGGATGTATGAAATCGACTGGAAAAAACCCGGTAAAGCTTCTTCGCGAGTGGAGTGGTCTCATAATCACCATAGTAGCTGGCATTCTAGCCCTGATTCTCAAAAATGCTCCAAGAGTTGCCGTTGTCGCCTTGGTCACAGCCTTTGTCGCTGCCATATCTTGGTGGTACAACGTGGTTAGAAAAATCCCCAAGTCATCAGTGGGCAGCACAATCCGCTTACTCAGGAAACGAATACCCAAAGCACGGACTACGTTGCTGTGCATTGTGTTGCTCAGAAAGTGCTTTCGGCTATTTGTAAAGTGGGCCGCACTCCTCATCATCATTGCTGGCACCCTCATCTGGGCTTGGTTTTTGCGCCAGGCTCTACAACCTTATCTTGAACCCCAGTTTGAGATCACAGCCCTCAATACTTTAACAGAAGATAAGAACGCCTATGAAGTGACAGACTCGCTTCCAGACGCAAGGGATGTACTAAGCAGCGGGGGAGTTGGCATCACGTTCACACTTCAAATTCGTCCCGAGTATTCGGGTGAGAAGACATTTGGCCAGGTCGTGGTTATCGTATCTGGCAGTGCCGGACAGGAATCTTTAGAGAGAGTGTTGTGGACTGACTTGGGGAAAGACTCGAAAACGCAATTTGTTCACCTGACACTCTCTGAAGTCAATCTGCTGTCTGGTATCAAGGGCAACTTTGACCCTCCCCACAATACCCTGGCGGCGGCTGACCGACCTTTTCAGCAAGCCAAGTTGATCGTGCAGATTGCACCAAAGTCAAACACGGAGCATCCCTGGGCCAGCCAAGAGATCTTGATTCGTAACGCACCCTGGCATCAACGGTCTGAATTAGTCTGGCGTACGAATCATCACGAAGTGGATCTGTATGTGAAAAATCTGGGCGGAACAGGTGATTTTACGGTTTATAGCACCCTGGTTCATCTAGACAGAAAAGTAGATACCAATCCACATCCAATGTGGAACGGCGCAACCCGAATCGCTGACGGGCGCACGCCACAGAAAATGGAGACACTCGAGCCCGGCGAGTTCTTTACTGATACTCTTGTATTGTCTGGACAACTGTCGCCTGGGCATTATCTTGTAGAAATCTATGCAATTAAAAAACAAAAGTATGTCCATTTCCTGGAATCGGATATTAGCTGGGATAACCCACCAGCGCCTTGGTGGTTCAGTAGAGATGGAAATCGTCACTACTTTGTGATTCCTGCATCTGAAATTGAGGTTGATGCTGCAATCCAGGCTGAGAGGGACCGACTGCGAGATGAACAAGATATTGATCTTGGCTCACCCATCGAACCGGCCAAAGAAGTAGTGTCCACCGTCGGAACCGAAGGACTGCACCAAGTGTTTGAGGAGGGAGAGATATATGCCCACAACGACCAAGAAACCTACGCGCTATATGGTCCTATCTTTGAACACTATAGGATGTTGGACAGTGATGAACGTAACAAGTTGGGTTTCCCCATATCCTCGACCCTGGCTGTCACGTCGAGTTCAGGCATAACGGGTACCATGATGTGGTTCGAAGGTCAGGTCGAGGGGTCGTCTGCAATCTATGCTTCTGCAAAAGGTGTGGCCGCGGTAAAGGGTAGGATCGGGCAGTCGTATTTTGCAGACAATGGCGGCCATACTGGCTGGCTGGGCTTTCCTCTTGCAGATGTACAGTACGTTAAGGATAGCGACGTTCAGATGTTCGAATACGGATATATCGTTTATCACTACCCGTGCGAAGGAGGACTTGTTTCTTGCGAGCAGGATGAACGCGATTGGAACCGTCCGCCAGTGGCCTACACCTACCTGGCGAGTCGTGGAACCATTTTTGATGTGTACGCTGACCAAGTTTGGCAAGATACAGGGGTCCATGTGCAACAGGGAGATCGGATCAGCATTGTGCAAATAGATGGAGCGTGGAGTATGTTTGCACCGAACGTAGAATTGCACGATGCCAACGGCGCCGAAGGTTGGTTTGACGAAGAAGCACCGTTACCGCATGCTTGTCTTGGGACTTTGATCGCAAGAGTAGGAACAGGCAATGACCACATCTTCCGGGTGGGGCGTTGGGTTGAATACACATCCCAGGCTGAGGGAAATCTATACCTGGCTATGAATGACAAGGTCATCGAAGACAACGCCAGCCATCTCACGGTTCAAATTATCACCTCTGCAGAGGAATGATTCAGATATAATAATCAGGAGGGTAGGCCAAAGCAACCCTCAACAAGTTGAGGACTCCGGATTGGACTCCCGAACTTGTTCGGGGCAGATCGGACTCCCAAACTTGTTTGGGACCAAGGTATACGACAGATGACAAAGAAACGCGAGTTCCATCCGCCACACATCTATCAAGACAACACCTGCTACTTTATTACTGCCAGTATTGTGCGTCGCCAACGGCTTTTGGACACAGACGCCAAACGCATATTGGTACGAGATGTTCTGAAACAAGCCATCAAGAAATATGGAATCAGACTGTATGCTTGGGTTATTCTGGCAAATCACTATCACTTGCTGCTCCAGACCAGCACTGTCGCTCCCATCTACAAGTTCATCAAACGATTGCACGGTGATACCGCTATACAATTGAACAAATTGGATCATACACCTGGGAGAAAGGTCTGGTATCAATATTTTGATAGATTCCCGCGCAACGAACGCGATTTCTGGGCATATTTCAACTATATCCACATTAACCCGATCAAGCACGGTTACGTGCAGATATTGGATGGTGCTTTGATAGTTGAAGGCAAACAAGTAAAGATCATTCCTGAGCACACATTGGATGTTCACCAATGCCTTGCTCAGTATCCGCACTCTAGCTACCATTACTATGTACGAGAGTACGGTGAAGAGTTTTTGACGGATGCCTGGATGCGTTATCCAATTCCAGACTATTTTGAACACGATGGCTCTCTGTAATATGCAACACTATTGGACTTTGCAATATCGGACTCGCAAACTTGTTTGGGGTCTGACCCTCAACGAGGCCCTCAACGAGTTGAGGAATCCGGATTGGACTCGCAAACTTGTTTGGGATCTGGATTGGACTCCCAAACTTGTTTGGGGTCTGGCCCTCAACAAGGCCCTCAACGCGTTGAGGAATCTGGATTGGACTCCCAAACTTGTTTGGGGTCTAACCCTCAACGAGGCCCTCAACGAGTTGAGGAATCCGGATTGGACTCCCAAACTTGTTTGGGGTCTGACCCTCAACAACGCCCTCAACAAGTTGAGGAATCCATATCGGACTCCCGAACTTGTTCGGGGTCATTGTGTCGGCCAGGAGAAAATCAGCAATGGAATTTACATCCGACCAAATCCAAGCCTTCCGCTACTGGATTCAGGGCTATGCCAACTTTTACGAACCCATCGTAGAGGAATACTTTCGCATCAGCGGCTACCGCGTGCTGGACCGCCCGGCCCTGGTGCAAAAGCCCGACATCCAGCGCATCATCAACGCCCTGTTCGACGGGCACAAGCAGTTGGGGCCAGAATTGGACACCCAGGCCATCCGCCGCCACCTGGAGAAGCGCAAGCGATTGCAGCCCGATATGCTGCTGGAACGGGAGGGCCAGCGTTACCTGGCCGAGCTAAAAAGCTGGGGCGGGTCGCGCTCTGGCAAGTTTGACCTCGGCACGGCCAGGGCCGAGTTTGTCCGCAACCTGCGCAAGCCCGCCTTTTTGCTCGTTGACCGGCTCAATGGCGTTCCTATCGCCGGTAAAATCCTGGTCGTCTCTGCCCGCAGCCCCGACCACGACCGGGTGTTGGACCTGCTGCGCCGGGCCTATCGAACCGAGATCGAACTGCTCTACCTGGATGAAATCTTTGGCACGCCGCAACTGGCCGGGTTCATCGAACGCCAGTTGCGCTACCTGGATGCCGCCGTGGCCGAACTGCGACAGGCATTACGCGGAGGTAAGAGTGTATGACCG